>DATINR010000102.1:0-75510 GCA_035473995.1 Solirubrobacteraceae bacterium | reverse complement strand
CGGCGAGAGCTCAGCCAGCTCGAGCCGTTCGACCTGATCCTGCTCGTCGTCGTCGGCGACCTCGTGCAGCAGGGCGTGACGCAGAGCGACGAGTCGGTCACGGGCGCGCTGATCGTGATCGCCACGATCGCCCTGCTCTCGATCGCCGTGAGCTGGGTCTCCTTCCGCTCACGCCGAGTCCGTGCGATCACCGAGGGAGAGCCGATCGTGCTCGTCCAGGACGGCCACCCGATCGAGCGCAACATGCGCCGCCAGCGGATCACGCTCGAAGACATCCAGGAGGAGGCCCGTCAGGCGCAGATCTCCTCCGTGGCCGACCTGCGCTGGGCGATCCTCGAGGACGGCGGGCGGATCAGCTGCATCCCGCGGTGAGGGCCCGCCGGGGACTCGGTGCCTCGTGGCGTGACCCCTAGGCGGTGACTTCGAGCGCGCCGGCGCTGCGCAGGCTCGCCAGCGGCGGGCGCTCCTCGCGCGCCACCTGGCGCGACTCCATCGCCGGACCGCCGTCGAGCGCAGGCAGCGCGATCGAGCCGCAGGCATGCGCGTCGGCGAAGTCCTGCCCGAGGAAGCGGGTCTGCGCGGCGAGCAGCACGGCGTAGGCCATCGCCGAGAGCTCGCGCAGCGATTGGTGGCGGTTCTGGCGCACGCCGAGGTCGACCTGCACGAGGCCGTCGAGCCCGGCGATCCTCCAGGCGTCGATCAGCATCGCGATCTCCACGCCGTAGCCGACGCTGAAGGGTAGCTGCTCGAGCAGCTCACGGCGCCCCGCCGTCTCGCCGGCCAGCGGCTGCCCGAACACGGCCAGCTCGGGCGCGTGCAGGTTCAGCAGCGGTCGCGCCATCAGCTCGGTCACGCGCCCGCCGCCGTGCGGCTCGAGGCCCCCGGCGGCGCGGAAGGGGCGGCGGAAGCTCCCCTTGACCAGCTGCACGTCGGGCTCGCACACGAGCGGTCCGAGCAGACCGAGCAGGAAGTGCTCGGCGAAGTCCTCGGTGTCGGTGTCGGCGAACGCCACGACATCGCTGCGCACGGCCCGCAGCGCACGCCACATCGCGTCGCCCTTGCCGCGCGCCGGGCCGAGCTCGGGCGAGAGCTCGTCCTCCTGCGCGACCTCGAGGCCGGCGCGCTCGGCGATCGCGGCGCTTCCGTCGCGCGAGCCGGCGTCGACGACGAGCACCTCGTCGAGCAGGCCCACGTCGCGCAGGTGGGCCGCGTGAGCGGCAACGGCTCCGATCGTGCCGGCCACTTCGCGCGCCGGCAGCACGAGCGCGATCGAGCAGCGCTTGTGCTCGAGCAGCCGGGCCAGCGGGAACTGCTCGGCGCGATAGGAGCGGGTGGCGCGCCAGTTCGAGCGCGCCAGGTCCTGGGCGAGGCCGCGCGGGGCGCGACCGCCGGTGCGCGCGGAGGTGCTGACGCGAACCTGCGCGCTGCGGTGGATCGCGACGCCGCGCGCGAGCAGCTCGCGCTCGAGCGCCTCGTCCTCGAGCGCCGCCCTCACCGGCAGCCCGCCGCAGCGGCGGTACGTCGTGGCGGTGATCGCCAGCGAGGCGCCGCTGAACTGGTGGTGATCGCACGCGGCCTCCTGAGCCGCGGCTGAGCGCACGGCGTGCAGCCGCTCGACGCTGCGCTGCTCGCGCTCGCCCACGGCCTGCCGGGAGAGTCCGAGCGCCTCGTCGGCCAGCAGCTCGATGCGCCCGCCGATCGCGTGTGCGCCGCGCGCTGTCAGCTCGAGCTGACAGGCGAGCCAGTCCTCGGCGACGACGCTGTCGGCGTCGGTGCTCGCGATCAGCCCGTCGGCGCGGCCGAGTGCCAGCAGTCGCTCGCACGCGAGATCCATGCCATGCCGGCGGGCGCGCCCGACGCCGCGCGACTGCGCGAGCTCGACGGCGTGCAGGCGCAGCGAGGGGTGGGCGGCGGCGAACTCGCGCACGCGCTCGGGCGTCTCGTCACGACAGCCGTCGAGCACAACGATCAGCTCGTAGCGCTCGCGCGCGACGCCGCGCTGGCCGGCCAGCGCCTGCAGGCAGCGCTCGATCCGCTCGGCCTCGTCGCGGGCGGGGACGACGACGACTGCGCGCAGCGACGGCGCCGGTGGCGGCAGGGCCGTCGAGAGCGAGGCGCTCATGCGATCGCCGCCCCGGCGCCGATCAGCTCGCGCCCGCGCTCGTAGTCCTCGTCTCGCTCGTGCGTCAGCACGCCGACGAGCGCTCCACCACGCGAGTACCAGACGGTGAAGGCGCCGCCGTCGTGCTGCTCGAAGCGGGCGTCGTCGTGGCCGTCGCCCCAGGCGGCGTACTTCAGCGTGTGCTCGCCGATCGTCGACCAGAAGCCCGGCACGCTGTCCCACGCGGTGGGCTCTCCGGCGAGCGCGCTCCCCGCGACCTCGCCCTGGCCAAGCGCGTCGCCCCAGTGTTCGACGCGCAGCCGGCGCCCGGCGCAGGCGTTGTAGGCATATGCCACGTCGCCGACCGCGAAGACAGCGCACTGCGCCTCACGAGATGCCTGCTCGACGCGCATCGACCCGTCGACGACGACCGCTCCCTCGTGCAGCGGCAGGCCGGCGGCCCGCGCGAGATCGCTGCGCGGTGAGACGCCCATCCCGAGCACGATCGATGCGGCCTCGATCCGCCGCCCGTCGACGAGCTCGACCGTGCGGCCCTCGCGCAAGGTGCCGACCTCGGCACCGGCGATCAGCTCGACGCCGAGCTCGGCCAGCCAGCCCGCGATCCGCTCGCCGGCCCGCTCGCCGAGGCGCGCCTGCTGCGGGCGCGGTTCCTGCCCGATGAGCGTCACGCGCGCTCCCACGAGCGCCAGCGAAGCGGCGATCTCGCAGCCGATGAAGCCTGTGCCGATCACGGCGAGCGGCTTGGCCGACGCACGCTCCCCGTCCGCTCCGCGCTCGGCGCTCGCGCGCGCCCTCACGGCGAGCTCGACGCTGTCGGGGACGGCCCGCATCGTCATCACGGCGTCGTCGTCGAGGCCGGGAATGTCCGGGCGCAGCGGCTCGGCGCCGGTCGCCAGCACGATCGCGTCGGCGCGCAGCTCGGTTGCGTGCGCGCTGCTCTCGCCCTCGCGCTCGCCCGCGAGCCGGAGCGCGCCGCGCCGGGGGTCGATCTCGCGCACGCTTCGGCCCAGGTGCAGCTGCACGCCGTGCTCGTCGAACCACTCGCGCTGCTCGATCGCCAGCTCGCGCGCGTCGAGCTCGCCGCGCAGGAACTCCTTGGTCAGCGGCGGGCGTCTGTGGGGGAGCCGGGGCTCGGCTCCGATCAACGTCAGCTCGCCGGCGCCGCCGCGCTCGCGGTAGGCGCGCGCGGTGGCGAGACCGGCCGGACCGGCGCCGACGATCGCTATGCGCTCAGCGGCCATGACCGTCGAAGCGATCCAGGCGGTATCCGGGGCGGCGGGCATCGAGCGCGTGCCAGCGGGCGAACCTGCGCTCGAGCAGGTCGTGCACGTCATCGCCGAGCAGCGGCTCCTCGGCGCCGGTGCCGCGCCAGCTGACGGCCAGGAGGGTGGCGCCTGAGCACAGCCGCGCCTGCAGCCACTCGAGCGCACTCTCCAGCGCAGGCTCGTCGAGGTAGTAGAGGACCTCTGAGCAGACGATCAGGTCCCAATCGCCGCGCGGCACCTGCTCGGGGAAGCTCGCCTGCACGACCTCGACGTTCGACTCCCCCGCCAAGCGCTCGCGCGCGAGCGCGACGGCGCGCGCGGAGAAGTCGATCGCCACGAGCCGCTCGCAGCGCGCGGCAAGCAGTCCTGAGAACACCCCGATCGAGCAGCCCACCTCCAGCGCGCAGTCGAAGCTGCGCGGCGGAAGGGCCGCAAGCGTGGCGGCGTACTTCTCGCGCTCGTAGGCGCTGTCGCGGTAGTTCCACGGGTCGGCGCTCGCCTCGTAATGGCGCTCGAAGCGCTCGGCGTCGACCCGCGGCGGACCCGCGACGCTCACCGCGCGCGCCCGGCCAGCAGCTCGACGCCGAGCTCGACGAGCTTGGGGTCGAGGCGATGCTGCAGCAGGAACAGGTCGAGGTCGCGGCGCGCACGGTCGAGGTCGCTGCCGCCGATCAGCGCACGCGAGCCGCACACGCGAGCCGCCTCGGCGGCGATCAGGCGCGCCGCGTCGGACAGGGCGAGGCGGCATTCGGCGGCGAGCGCCCGCGCGTCTGTCCCCTGCGGGCGGGCCGCGGCCGCGCGCTCGCCGTTCTCGGCGCTCGCACCGCCCACGAGAGCGCCGTCGCCGGCGTGCTCTGCGTGGGTCGGCGCGTCCCCGTCGAGCACGCCGACGGCGTAGTCGAGCCAGCGATCGATCGAGGACCGCGCGACGCGCATGCGCCCGATCGCGTGCAGCCTGAGCTCGTCCGCGAGGGCGCGCTCGCCGACGAGCGCGAGCGTGGCGGCGAGGATGCCGTCGGCGATGCCCGCCCAGGTGGCCGACGTGCGCACGGCGTCGCGCGAGAACCAGGGCTCGCGCACGATCTCGTCGGGGCCGCCGAGCAGCGCGAGCACGGGAGCCTGGTCGAACTCGACACGATGGCTCTCGGAGGCGCGCAGGCCGGAGGCGCGGTACCAGTCGCGATCGAGTCTCAGCCCGCGCGTGGCGTCGACATATGCGATCCGCTTCGCGTCGTGCACGTCGCGCGCGACGACCAGCGCGCGGTGCACGCCGCCGGCGCCGGAGCAGAACGTCTTGACCCCGGTGAGCGCGAGCCCACCGTCGCCGTCCTCGACCACGCGCGCCGGCTGGCCCTCGCCGGGGGCGGGGTCGGCGCCCCACACGCCCAGCAGCAGCTCGCCGCGGCCGATCCGCGCGAGCTCCTCGCCGCGCAGCGGCTCCCGCGCCAGCAGCGCGAGCCGCTCGGCGCCGTTGAAGTGCCCGTCGAGGATGCGCGCCGTCGAGGCGTCGGCGGCGGCGAGCGCGCGGATCAGGGCGGCCTCGGCGGTGAGGCCGCAGCTGGTTCGATCGCCGGCGAGCTGCACGATGCCGGCGGCCTTCAGCAGGGCGAAGTTCTCCTCGGGGAAGCGCGGATGCGCGTCGAGCTCACCGGCGTGCAGGGCAATCTGCGCGAGGGCCGGGGCGAGCGCACCGGCTGGGCGTGCGCCAAGACTGGGAACGGTCACTGCGCCACTCCGAGCGGCTGCGGCGCACCGTGCTCGGGTGAGCTCGACCGCGCCGAGGCGCTCTGAGCGCTGCTGGCGCTCGTCCTCGGCACGGCTGCGGCAGGCGCCAGGCCACGAGCGCGCGCCGCGGCGATCAGCGGCGCCAGCAGCTCGACCGTGTTCCGGCAGCCGCTGCGCATCGCCCCCGGACCGAGCCCGTCGTGCATCAGCACGGGGGCGCCTGGAGCGAGCTGCCTGCGGGCGCGCACGAGCATCGCGAGCGCCGGATCGCCCCGCCAGTCGTGCGTGTCGATCGTCCAGTGCACGAGCGCGAGGGCGTGGCGCGCGGCGACGCGCTCGCTGGCCGGCGTCGTGATCCCCCACGGAGTCCGCCAGCGCGTCGGGCGCAGGCCGACCTGGGCGAGCGCGTCGAGCGCGTCGCGTGTGTCCAGCTCGATCTCCTCCTCGGTGAGCTGGCTGTGGCGAAGGTGGCGGTAGCCATGCAACTGCACCTCGTGGCCGCCGTCGACCGCGGCGCGCACGACGGCGGGAGTCGCCTCGACCCGCTCGCCGAGCACGAAGAACGTGCCCCGCGCGCGGCAGCGTTCGAGCTCGTCGAGCACGCGCAGCGTCCAGCGCTCGTCGGGACCGTCGTCGAAGGTGAGGCCGATGGGGGATCGTGCGAAGGGGACGCTCGTTTTTCTACCCTAGCGCCGAGCCGGCCAATCGATCGGGGCTCGGGTTGGGCCAGAAAGAGGCCGGCAGGCACGGCTCCGCGCGGCGGGCTGTGGGCCGTGTGCCCGGGTCCCGCTATTAGTAGGCCGGTGCCACGACTGCGACGATCGGACTGTGCCGCGCCGGGCATCTCCAGGCGCGGACGCGGGCGCGGCCACGAGTTCCTCGATCCCGGCGGCGAGCGGATCGACGATCCGGAGGTGCTCGAACGGATCCACGCGCTGGCGATCCCGCCGGCGTGGCGCGATGTGTGGATCTGCACGGACCCACGCGGGCATCTCCAGGCGACCGGCTTCGACGCGGCGGGCCGCAAGCAGTACCTCTACCACGAGCGCTGGCGCGCCCATCGAGACCGCCAGAAGTTCGATTCGATGATCGCCTTCGGCCATGCGCTGCGCGGGCTGCGCGGGCGGGTCAAGCGCGACCTGCGCCTCCCGGCGGACGAGCCGGGATCGGCCGACCGGCGGCTCTCGCGCGAGCGCGTGCTGGCGTGCGCGGTGCGCCTGCTCGACGTCGGCTTCTTCCGCATCGGCTCCGAGGACTACGCCGAGCGAAACGAATCGTTCGGCCTGACGACGATGCTGCGCAAGCACGTGACGGTCGCAGGCGAGCAGCTCGTGTTCGACTTCCCGGCGAAGTCGGGCCAGCGGCGCGTTCAGGCGATCGCCGACGGCGACGCACTCGAGCTCGTGCGCGAGCTGAAGCGCCGGCGCAGCGGCTCGCAGCTGCTGGCCTACCGCGAGGACGGGCATTGGCACGAGCTGGACGCGGAGGAGGTCAACGACTACATCAAGCGCCACAGCGGCAGCTTCACGGCCAAGGACTTCCGCACGTGGAACGCGACCGTGCTCGCGGCCGTCGCGCTCGCGGCCCCGGACGCCGCCGCGCAGACCCGCGCGGCGCGCGAGCGCCGGGTGGGGACGGCGATCAAGACGGTCGCGGCCTACCTCGGCAACACACCGGCGGTGTGCCGGGCCTCCTACGTGGACCCCCGCGTGCTCGACCGCTATCGCGACGGAGAGACGATCGCCCCAGCGCCGGAGCAGCTCTCGGGTGATGGACCCGACCTAGCCGATGCGCGCGTGCGCAGGAAGGTCGAGACGGCCGTACTGGACCTGCTCGATCACGCGCCCGGCTAGCGTGGGAGCCATGCAGACACCCGACTTGCTCGTGCTCGGCGGCGGCGGCACGCTCGGCGAGGCGTGGATGAGCGCCGTGCTGGCCGGCCTCGAGGGACACGGCTCCTTCGACGCACACGGCTGTCGCGGCTACCTCGGCACGTCGGCCGGCTCGATCGTGGCGGCGTCGCTGGTCGCGGGCCTGGATCCATCGGAGCGGCTCGGGCAGCGGTCTGCGCCGGGCGCTCACGACGGCGCGCCGGCCGGTTCCAACGGCTCCTCGATCGCGTGCCGGGTGCTGTCGGTGGCAGGCGAGCTGGCAAGCGTGGCAGGCGCTCCACTGGCCTCGCTCGCGCTCGTCTCGAGCGCGCCGGGAGGGGCCGTGCTGCGACGCGCGCTGCTCGCTCGGGTTCCCGCCGGTCGCCGCTCGCTGACGCAGCTCGGGCGGATGGTCGAGCAGGCAGGCGTGAGCTGGGACGGGCGCCTGCGCATTGCCGCCGTCGATCTCGCGAGCGGCAGGCGGGTGGTGTTCGGCTCCCCGCGCGCGCCCGCTGTCTCGGTGGCGCAAGCCGTGCAGGCTTCGTGCGCGATCCCGGGGGTGTTCCGGCCGCTCGAGGCCGACGGGCGCCGCTACGTCGACGGCGGCGCGTGGAGCCCGACGAACATGGATGCCGTCGACGTGAGCCGCGGCGATCGCGTGCTCTGCCTGAACCCGACCGGCTCGCTGCGTCCAAGCGCCGGCGCGCCGGCTGGAGCGTTCGGTCCGCTCTCGCGCGGGATCGCGGCGAGCGAGGGGCTCGCGCTGCGCAGGCGCGGAGCGCGCGTGCGTACGATCAACCCGGACGCCGCCAGCGCAGCCGCGATGGGCACCAACCTGATGGACGCCCGCCGGCGCGAGCAGGTGGTCGTGGCGGGCATCGCCCAGGGGCGCGCCGCAGCGATCTCGGCAGCCGGAGGAGACTTCTCGGCGGCGTAGAACCCCGGGGAATGCTGGCGCTGCTGCTCGCGATCGCACTCGTCGCGCTGACGGTCCTCGCGCTGCTGCTGGCCGGCGTGGTCGCGGCGATCGCCACCGGCATCGGCCTGCTCAACCTGTTCGCGCTGGTGATCGGCGTGCGCTCGCGGCGTCACCATCCGGCGCCGGGCACGCCCGAGCGCTGGCGGCCCAAGTCGTTCCGTCGCCCCCCGGCGCCGCCGCTGGAACCGGAGGCCGAGGAGCAGCTGCACTCGCACTCGCTGACCGTGCACCGTCGCTGAGCGTGGCGCGGGCTCACCGCCGGCAGGTCACGCAGGCGCGCGCGGCTCGGCGGCGTCACTGCTGAACGAGCACGAACACGTCGGCGTAGTCGCTGAGCAGCGTCGAGGGGTCCTCGCGGCCCTCGCCGCGCATCGTCGCGGCGAGCTCGCGGAACCAGTCGAGCGTGCGCCCGGGCGGGGCCGTGCGCCAGACGACCACGGCCTGCTCGTCGCTCTCGTTCCACATCTGGTGAACTGTGCCGCGCGAAATCTCGAGCACCTCGCCGGCGGCGATCGTGCGTCGCTCGGCTCCGACGAGCGCATGCATCTCACCGGCGCGCACCTCGAAGCGCTCGTCCTGGGCGGGATGGAGGTGCGCGGGCGGCGGCGAGGAGCCGCCGGCGTAGGTCGCCTCGAGCACGAGCGCCTGCTCGTCGTGGGAGAGCACGCGCAGCGTGGTTGCGGGTCCGAGCGCGAGCTGCTCGCTCATGTGACTCAGACTAGCCGAAGCCGATACCGCTACGTTGCCAACGCCGCGGCGGCGGCGATCCTCCACTCCGATGTCCGCTCCGCACCCCACCGACCACGTCTTCGCCTACGGCTCGCTCGTGCGCGATCTCGCTGGCGGCGGGCAGCTCGCGCGGCGCGGAGCGCACCTTCGCGACCACCGCCGCGCCTGGAACGTCGCAATGGACAACTCGCTGTCGCTGCCGGGCTACAAGTACTACCTCGACGCCGATGACTCCTCACGTCCGGCGGTTTTCGTGACGTTCCTCAACCTCATACCGGCGCCGGGACACCGGGTCAACGGCATGCTCGTCCCCGTCAGCGCGGAGCAGCTGGTCGAGCTCGACGGACGCGAGCGCAACTACACGCGCCGCGAGGTCACGACCTCGATCGAGCCTGCCGCCGCGAGCCGGGTGTGGAGCTACTTCGGCAAGCCCGAGGCGTGTCAGCGCTTCGCCGGCGGGCTGCACGCCGCGCAAGCGGTCATCGACGAGTCCTACCTCGAGCGTGTTCGCGCCGGCTTCGAGGCGTTGTCGGATGATGCTCTTGCAGAGTTCGAGCAGAGCACCGACCCACACGGCTGCCGAATCCTGAAGCTGTTGCGCGTCGATCTCGGCTGAGAGCTCGCCGCCCTCGCGCGGGAGGCGGACCGGGCACGAAGGCAACACCCCGTGCCCGGCCGCCTCACCGGCTCGGGCGTATGGCGCTCACCTCAGCTCACCACTTGCCCACCGGCCAGCGGCTGCAGCCGCGGGGCGAGCACGAGCGACGGCGGGGCCGCGACGAGCTCGCCCGCTGGCAGCTCCTCCGTGAGCGGAGCCTGCTCCTCAAGCGGTCCTCGCTCGTCGGTGAACGGCAGCAGCTCGCTCAGCCCGGCCTGTTCGAAGGCGCGCTGAACGATCCGCGGACCGCGGATCAGTGCGAAGTCGTAGCCACGCCGCAGGCACAGCCCGCAGCGGAATGCGACCACGGCGACGCCGATCGCTTCGATGTAGGTCAGCTCGCGCAAGTCGAGCGTGATGCCTGTCACGCCGTCCTCGCACAGCCGTTCTATCTCCTTTTCGAGCTGGCGCACCGAACTGCGGTCGAGCGAGCCTGTGAGTATCAGCGTGTGCATCCGGCGAGCCACGCTCGTCGGGGTGAATTCGACCTCACGCAACGGTGCCGGTGGGTCTCGTTCGTCGTTGAAGGCGGCTTGCGTCTGATCGGCGACGCCGCTCAGCGCGTCGTCGTTCCTTGTATTGACGCCTACAGCCATCCTTATGTGATGGCGCTCCATCCAGTCCAGCTCCCTTCCAGAAGAGCCTCGAGTTGATTACCGACGCGCCGGATCGGTCGATGCGGCGCGGAGTGGAGTGACCGGGAGGAGCTAGTCCGGGCGCTCTGGGATCAACACGAAGCAGCCCGCGAGCCATGGCTCGAAGGCGCGCCGCAGGCGCCGCAGGGCGCGGGGGGCTCCCAGCAGCAGGAGCCCGGCAAGAGTGATGAAGATCGACACGCCGGCGCCAGAGCCACCGACGCCGACGCCACCGGCGGCGCCCGATGAGCCGCCCGGCGCAGAGCCGGGTGAGGGCGTCAGCGGGGAGCCGCCGAGCCCCGACGAACCGTCATGCCCGCCGCCGGAGGGCGAGTTCGCGGTGGCGGCAACGGCCAGCGAGGACACGGCGGCGACGGCGGCGCTCGTCGGCGCCGAGCTGACTTCGCGTGGGCCCCCGAGCCATCCGGCGGTGCAGTTGTCGGTCATTTTCCCGCCCAATGCCGAGAGCTCGCATCTGAAACGACCGGCCTGGCTGCCGGCGCTGCGCATCGGGATCGCCTTGGCCGAGTCCTCTTCCTGACCGGAAACCTCGCCGATCTGGGCCGTGATGGCGGCAGCGGTCGCCGGTGGACCGCTCGGAGCCTGTTCGGCGAGCATGTCGGCGGCGCGCACGGAAGAGTCAGACGGGCCTGCAGCCGACAGCAGCGTGGAGGAATGGGCAGGCGAACCGCCGCTGGCCCCTTCTTCGGTGGATTCTTTGCTCAGTTGCGATTCTTCGGCCGCCGTTGCGGGTGCTGTTTCGGGGTTTTCCAGCGGCAGCGTCGTGACCGGGGTTTCCTGCACGGGTTCAGTCGGCGGAGCCGGGGCTTCGGCAGGTTCGCTCGGCGGCGGCGTTTCCACGGGCGTTTCGCCCGCTGTTTCGACGGGCGTTTCGCCGCCGGGCGTTTCCGGAGTGACTTCCCCTTCTCCGCCCGTGCTCTGCGGCGCTTCCTGCGGGGCGCCTTCCCAACCGCCTTCGCCCGACTGCTGTTCGGTCGTACCGGTGCCCGGTTCCTGGCCTTCAGACGCTCCGCCGGCGGCGCCTGGGACGTCCGCCTGCGCGCCGGCGGCGAGCAGCAGCACGGCGAACATCGCCAAGAGGAACGCTCTCAGGCATAGGCGACCGTTGCTTCGGGAGATCTGGAGCGTCCGTCCTGGTTGCATGCGTTATGTCAAACAATAAAGAACGAGCGACCCGATAGCTAGGGGTTTTGGCGCATGAGGCGCCAGCGGACGCGCAATAAGCGCTCCGACGGGTCCGCTGGCGCATTTCAGGACAAGTCCAGCCAGCGTGGGGCGGCCCCGGCGTAGCCGCGGGGCAGAGCCGCGGGGGACTAAGCGAGCTCGTCGGTCAGGTCTGCGACTGAGTCGACGATCTTCGACGCCCGGTAGGGGAAGCGCTCGGCGTCCTCGAGCGTGGTCACGCCGGTCAACACGAGGATCGTTTCCATGCCGGCCTCGAGGCCGGAGACGATGTCGGTGTCCATCCGGTCGCCGATCATCGCCGCCGTCTCGGAGTGCGCGTCGATCGCGTTCAGCGCGGAGCGCATCATCAGCGGGTTGGGCTTGCCGACGAAGTAGGGCGCGACGCCGGTTGCGCGGCTGATCAAGGCCGCCACCGAACCTGTCGCGGGTAGCGGGCCGGCGGCGCTCGGACCGGTCGGGTCGGGGTTTGTCGCGATGAATCTCGCGCCCGAGGCGATCAGCCTGATGGCGCGCGTGATCCGCTCGAAGGAGTAGGTGCGCGTCTCACCGAGCACGACGTAGTCGGGCTCGCGGTCGGTGAGCGTGTAGCCGGCGTTGTGCAGGGCAGTCGTCACGCCCGACTCGCCGATCACGAACGCCGAACCACCCGGCCGCTGATCCTCGAGCAGCCGCGCAGTGGCGAGCGCGGAGGTCCAGATCGCCTGCTCGGGCACCTCCAAGCCGCTTGCGGCGAGCCGCGCGACGAGGTCTCGCGGCGTGTAGATCGAGTTGTTGGTCAGGACGAGGAACGGCCGGCCGAGCTCGCGCAGGCGGGCGAGGAAGCGATCGGCGCCGGGGATCGCCTGCTCCTCACGGACGAGCACGCCGTCCATGTCCATCAGCCAGGAGCGGATCTCTCGTTTCTGCGACTGCTCCAAGCACCCAAGGATGACGCACGAGGGCGGTGCAGGCAGCTCAGCGCGACTGCGGCAGCTTGCCAGCGCCTCGCTTGAGCACCGGTGCGGAGGGCGGCGGCACGACCGGGCCGATGTCGCCGTCGGGCGCCTCGTCGAGGTCGACGATCACGGGGGCGTGGTCGCTCGGGCCCTTGCCCTTGCGCGCCTGGCGATCGACCCAGGCGGCCTTGACCCGATCGGCGACGGCGCCGCCGGCGAGGATCAAGTCGATCCGCATGCCGAGGTCCTGGTGGAACATCCCGGCGCGGTAGTCCCAGTAGGTGAAGACGCGCTCGCCGGGCCACCGGTCGCGGATCGCGTCGTGCAGCCCGAGCGCCTGCAGCTCGGCCAGAGCGGCGCGCTCGGGCGGAGTGACGTGCGTGTGGCCGACGTAGGCCTGCGGGTCGAACACGTCGGCGTCGGTCGGGGCGATGTTCATGTCGCCGCAGACCAGCGCGTGCTGCGGATCGACGGCGACGAGCTCACGCAGTGCGGCCAGCCAGGCGAGCTTGTAGCGATAGTGCTCGGAGTCGGGCTCGCGCCCGTTCGGCACGTAGACGGAGTGCACGCGGACCCCGTCGCAGCGCGCCGAGACGGCGCGCGCCTCGGGGTGGGGGAAGCCGGGCCCGTCGGGCAGGCCGCGCACGACGTCCTCCAGGCCGACCCGCGAGAGGATCGCCACGCCGTTCCACTGCACCTCGCCGCTCAGCGCAAGCGCGTAGCCGCGCTGCGCGAGCTCCTCGCCGAGCAGCGCTTCGAACGCATCGTCGGCGAGCTTGGTCTCCTGCAGGCAGAGGACGTCGGGTCGGCGCTCGTCGAGCCAGGGCAGCAGGCGCGGCAGGCGCTGCTTGACCGAGTTGACGTTCCACGTCGCGATCCGCACAGGGCTAAGTTAGCCGTGAAGGCGTCGAGACGGAGACGAGTTCGCCGTCGGTGCTGCCCGTGGTTCGGCCGCGGACCGCCTGAGCCGACGAGCGCTGACCGCGCCCAAGGCGCTCGCACAGGCGGTTGGTACGATCGCAACGATGTCGGCTGGCCCCTCCGAGCAGCTGGATCACGTTCGGGACCAGCGGATTGCGTGGGTCACGGGCCTGATCTCACCGGGTGTCCTGATGGACGAGCAGCCGCTTGCCCCGAACGCGGAGGAGTCGGTGCTGCGCGGGCGCTCGGCGGTCGCGGATGTGCTCAACAGGGTCGATGACAGGCTGCTCGTAGTCGTCGGGCCGTGCAGCGTGCACGACCCGGAGGCGGCGCTCGACTACGCCCACCGACTCAGCGCGGCGGCGCGCGAGCTGACGGACGAGCTGCTCGTCGTGATGCGCGTGTACTTCGAGAAGCCGCGGACGACGACGGGCTGGAAGGGTCTGATCAACGACCCGCACCTCGACGACACGGGCGATGTCAACGAGGGACTGCGACTCGCACGCAAGCTGCTGCTGCAGGTGCTCGAGCTCGACCTGCCGGTCGGCTGCGAGTTCCTCGATCCGATCACGCCGCAGTACATCGCCGACGCCGTCAGCTGGGGGGCGATCGGCGCGCGCACGACCGAGAGCCAGATCCACCGCCAGCTCGCCTCGGGCCTGTCGATGCCGGTCGGCTTCAAGAACCGCACCGACGGGAACGTCGCGGTGGCGGTCGACGCGGTTCGCGCGGCGGCTGTCCCCCACACATTCGCCGGGATCGACATCGCGGGCACGCCGGCCGTGCTGAACACGCGCGGCAACCCGGACTGCCATGTGATCCTGCGCGGCGGTCGGGACGCCCCCAACTACGGCGCCGACGGCGTGGCGGACGCGCTGGAGCGTCTACGGGCGGTGGGGCTGCCGGAGCGCGTCGTGGTCGACGCCTCGCACGACAACAGCGGCAAGGACCACAACCACCAGCCTGCCGTAGTCGAGGAGATCGCGGCGCAGCTCGCCGCCGGCCAGCACGCGCTTGTCGGCGTGATGCTCGAGTCGTTCATCGTCGCCGGTCGCCAGGATCTGAAGGACGGCGTGACGCCAACCTACGGGCAGTCGATCACGGACGCCTGCATGTCATGGGAGACGACCGTCGAGACCTTGCACACGCTTGCGACAGCCGTCCGCGAGCGCCGGGGCGGCCGCGCCGGCTAGCGTCTGTGTGAGCGTTTCGTGACTCTGCGCGCGCGCTGCTTTGCTTTGACGGCCGCCGCCTTCGCCTTGGCTGCGGAGAGCGCTGCCACGTAGGCGGACTTCAAGTTGGCCATCGTCTCGCGCGAGGTCTCCCCGACGCCGGGAAGATCCTGCGAGTTGCTCGCGCCTTCGGGAAGGATCCCGATCTCCAGATGGGGCGCCGAGGAGATGCCGACGGCGCCGCATCCGACGTCGGCGATCGGCTGGCCGGCGCTGACGTGCGTGCCGACGGCGACGAGCGCCGGCGCGGCGTGTCCGTAGTAGATGTAGCGGCCCGTATCGGGGCCGCTGTCGACGAGCAGCACGGGCGCGGAGCCGCCGAAGCCGTCGAGCCCCTCGCGCACGATCGTGCCGCTGGCGACGGCAAGCTCGACGAGCTTGGGTCCGCACTGGTTGGCGGTGCCGCCGAGATCGACGCCCTGGTCGAGCGACCACCAGCTCGTGGCACCGACGTGGGCGAGCGGGTAGAGCGGGAACACCCAGCCGCGCGGGCTGACGGGGTAGGGGCTCGTGCTGAAGGCCGGAGCCGGAGGCGCGACGGCCCCGCTCGACGGCGTCGTCCCACCGGCCGGCGCGGTTGGCACCGGAACGGGCGCAGCTACAGGGGGCGGTTCGACACCGCCGGTGGCGTCGCCGAGGGTGCCCTGCGCGCTGGCGAGCAGGCCAAGCAGGACCAGCATGAGCGTGACCGCATACGCCGTCGGGCGTCGATGCTTGCGCATTTGCCTCTCTTCGTCGGCCGACGGGGTTAGCTGACGGGCTAGCGACTTGCGCCTCCCGCGGATTACCGCGGAACTCGCCCCAACAACTTGGTTCCCCCGCTCCCGGGAACGACCCAGGATTGGGCGAGGCGCAGCTTAGCGAAAGGCTCGGAACCGTGCCCGGGACGGGACGACTCGTGCAGTTCGCGTCATCCCGAAGTAAACGGCAACACCCGATCGAGCCCGGTCATCTCCAGAATGCGCTGAATGTCGTCCCCGGGGATGATCCGCAACTCGTGCCCGTTTTCCTCGCACAGCGTCCCCGCGACAATGAGCACCCGGAGCCCGGTGGAATCCACGAAGGTCACCTTGCGCAGGTCGATCACAAGCTCAGCGCCAGAGGCACAAACCTCTCGAACCGCCTCCTCGAGCTTGTCCGCCGAGCCAAGATCGAGCTCGCCGGTCAGCGCAAGCGTGTGCCTTCCGGCGCCGACGGAATCGTGGATCGACAGGGGCGCGATGTTGGGCCCTCGACTAGGCGTCATCACAACAGCTTTCCAAATGATCAGAGCGCCCGGTACTAGACTTTTGGTTGGGTCGAAGTGCGCGGGACTTGCGTGTGGGGCTGGCCATTTGCCACCAGCCGGCCTCACTTGGGCTCACCCTCCCGGGCGGTTCAACCACCGTCAGGATCAATGGAGCCAACCGGGATCGAACCGGTGACCTCCTGCTTGCAAAGCGTCATTGAGTCGCGGTCGGTGAGGGCCGATCGAGCATGGATACTGAGGATTTACCCGCGTGGCGGGCTTGATCCCTGTGGCCGAATACGAGTCGATTACGGGCGATAGTGGCAGGGCTGCCATTTCGAACGTGTCTTATGGACGCGGTTGTATCGGTGATACGAGCCGCCGGCCCGTGCCGACAGGCGGCCAGTGCCGCTAGACCGAGGGAGCCAGGGAAAGTAGGGAGCAGAAGATGCCGCCCCTCAGCAGCCCGAGCGTGCCGTTCTCGTCGACGAGTGCTACCCAGCCGCCAGTCACCTCGCGCCCTGCCCTCTCGTTGATCGCGCGTGCCACTTCAGTAAGTTGCGCCTCGGGCTCGTCCTCCCACTGTTGCAGTCTCCACACGAAGTCCATCGCGCGCCTACCGGCCCGCGAGGATGACCCGTCGCCGGTAATCCCAAGCGCCGACGGCGTCCAGACTTTGCCGTCTACGACCACGCCGGAGGTGTTGAAACCGGCCTTCCGTAGCTGCAGACGTTCCTCGTCCGTGCGTTCCGGGACGAGCCCAATTGCGTTCGTCTCCAGCATCAGTCCGGCGTTCGGCCAGTTGCGGACGACGATCCGCAGCACCTCCGTCAAGCCCCAGCTCGTGTGGTCATAGACGCCGATGAGGTAGGCGTCCTTCTTCGTGACCATGGCGAAGATCAGATCGCTCGCGTGCTCGGAGGCAAGATGCAGGTGGTGGACCCCCCACTCGCCGAGCAGCAGATCCCGGTCGTCGCGGCTCCCAGGTTGCTTGCTGTCGGCGCCGGGAACGTGCGCGATCGTGGCTTTCTTGCTCAGGTGCGACGCGAGGTCGGCACCAGTCTCAATCATGCTAATAACTGTGTCCACCGCCTCCTTATGCTCGATGAACTTCGGGCTCTTTCGCATCTCAGCCGAGACATGGCAAGAACGAGCGCGCGGCGGGATCAACCTCCCTTGTGAGTTGAAGAAGGTCGTTAGTAGATCCCGGAGCGGCATCGCCAAAAGCTCGCCGCTTCCGTCAGGCGGCAGAATCCCTAGGACATACTCGCGGACAGCTACCTGAAGCTGGTCGTGAATCATCGTCTGCGACATACCATGAGGGTATGGGCTCTCACGAATTGAGCCCTGCCGGACCTCCGCTCAAGCCGGGTGAGGTTCCGGCCGATTCGGCCATGTGGGACCGCAAAGAACGGATGACGGCCCGCTTGGCCCGCCGACTGAGGCGCAACCCGAGGGCGCCGGGGGGAAAAGCCGTCGTCGTCTCGCCCTCTCCAGTCCGGTCGTGATCCTCGCTGTCGCGACGTTCGTCGTGTGGGGCATCCCGATCATCCAAGGCTTCCACTTTGGCTGCCATGTGCTGACGGGAGACAAGGTCCGCGAGGTCCGTCTCGGCTTCGAAATGTGCCGCGGAGAAAACCAATCCGAACGTCACGCTGCGGAAGCCACTCAACGGGAAAGCAGGGAAAGCGAAGAACAGGCGCACAAGGCAACCGAAGAACGGCAAGCACAGGAAGCGCGGGCCAAGACGCAGCAGGAAGAACAAACGATCGAGGAAGAACGGCCGGCGCACGAAGAAGCTGTCACGAAACTCCTCAGCGAAGCTACCTCGCTGCAAGGAAAAGCGCATCACGAAGAACTGCTAGCCAAGGCGGATGAATCGGAGGCCAAACGCCTCGAAGCAGACGCGAGCCGCGTCGAAGCCGAAGAAACGCCTGAAGGCAACGACAGCAAGTACACGCAGGGCGAGAAGATCACGTCGGAAGCCGAGAACGTTCAGTCCCACGGCGAGAATCATGAATCTGCTGCCGCCACATTCAAAAGCGAAGCGGAATCCAAGGGAAACGAAGCGGCGCAGGAACGCGGCAAGGAGTAGCGGCGAGAGGCATCGCCTTTAGGTTCCCGTTCGTTTTGGGAGCGTGGCCGTCGCCACAACAACAGTTGAGTCTCAATAGGTCGGACGCAGCCTTCCCCGCCTCTACGCCCGAGCCGTTTCAACTAGCCCTTTTCGATTAGCACCAGCAGAGCAGCAAGAACGCTTCGACAGTCAGGGATGATCTTCTTGCCAAGACCGTCCTTATCTTCGCGCCCGGCTAGTAAACAGTGAAGGCGGTTCAACCAAACTCGCCAGAATGGGAATGCGCAGGCGTTGACTCGGCGTCTCTGCGGGCTCTTGAGCAAGGGGAAGTGGACCCGGCGTATGACCTCTTGGTGCAGCTCGCCGACGGGCTCGGCACGCGCCCGTCGGCGCTCGTCGTGCTCGCTGAATCGGGGGCGGAGTGATGCCCCAGCGCAAGAAGAAGAACGCGAAGTTTGGCGCTGGCGTCCGCCGCGTCCGGGTCGAGCAGGGCTACCCCCAGGAGGCCTTCGCCGCTCACGCCGGCCTCGACCGCAGCTACTACGGAGCGATCGAGCGCGGCGAGTTCAACGTCTCGCTCTCAACGCTCGAAAAGCTCGCCGCGGGGCTCGGCATGAAGCCGAGTGAGCTGCTGGCACGGGCGGGGCTCTGAGATGGCACGTCCAGCTACAGGCAAGGTCATCGACCACCAAGGCAGCGACGGGCGCACCTACCGCGCGCTTCGGTTCACCGCCTACAGCAAGCGCCGCTACGTCTCCCTCGGAGCGGTCACCGCGGGCGAGGCTGAGCGGGAACTGCGCCACGTCCTCGCCGACGTGGAGCGCGGCACCTGGACCCCGCGAGCGGGCGTGGAGGCGCCGCCCGAGCCCGTACCAATCCCCACGTTGCACCAGTACGCCGAGGAATGGTGGGCTCGCAATAAGCGCCGGTTTGCGCCCGCGACACAAGCGGACTACCGCTGGCGGCTTGAGAGCCACCTACTGCCGTTCTTTGCCGAGATGCGCCTCGACGCGATTACGTTCGACACGGTGGAGCGCTACATCGCCGCGAAGCTCGCAGCGACACCACCCCTCTCGGCCGGTCAATCAACATGACCGTGACACTGCTCGGCGCGATCTTGGAGAGCGCCGTGGAGCGGGAGCTGATCGCCCGCAACCCCGCGAAGGGCAAAGGACGCAGGGTCCGCGAACGGACGCCACGACGCAGCTACCTGGAGACTGCCGCACAGATCAGAGCCCTGCTGGACGCGGCCGGTGAGCTGGACCGTGCCGCACAACCAGCCTGCCAGCACGTCGAGCGCCGCGCGATGCTCGCGACGCTCACATTCGCCGGGCTACGTATCGGGGAGCTGTGCGGGCTGCGATGGCGAGACGTAGACCTCGCCGCGGGATGGCTGCTCGTCGGAGAGTCAAAGACCGACGCCGGCAGACGGCGCGTGAAGCTCCGTGGAGCGCTCCGCGACGAGCTGCTCACGGTGCGCGCAAGGCACTCTCAAGCACCCGCGGACGGGTTTGTGTTCTCGACGTTGACAGGTGGCCGTCAGAGCACCGACAACCTGCGCTCTCGCGTCCTCAACGTCGCTGTCAAGCGTGCAAACGAGAACCTGGCCAAGCAAGAACTCTCGCCGCTGCCGGACGGCATCACCCCGCACTCGCTCAGGCGAACCTTCGCAAGCGTGCTCTATGCGCTCGGCGAGGACCCCGGCATTGTGATGGACGAGATGGGGCACACCCACCCCGCGCTCGCGCTCCGCGTCTACCGCCAGTCAATGCGCCGCGGAGAGGACGAGAAGGCGCAGCTCCGCGCGCTGATTGAGGGCAACGAAATGGCAGTTATTGGCAGACGAGCCACCGAGACGCTCTCGACGGCGACTGAGCGTCACGCCGCCTAACGGCCGAATCTGGCTCCAACACAAGGGATTCGGCGAATGGAGCCAACCGGGATCGAACCGGTGACCTCCTGCTTGCAAAGACCGCGCACCTGCGGGCGTCTGGGGGTCGAAGGGCGGCGGTTGTTGGCGATCGTGCCGATTTGCTACCCCCTGCTGGGGTCATTGTCGATGATCGGAGGGCCGCTCTCGCTTCCAAACCGCTTCCACGCGCAGTCTCGCGGGGAGCCATCATCATCAGCTCGCTTCGCCATCGCCGGGATCTCGTTTGGCTTCCTTGAGCAACATGTCATCGACGTGCTGCGGCTGGTCGATCCACGCAATGGCCGCGCCGAGGCGCTCCACAAATTGGGCATGGAGCTTCGCTCGCTGTTCGTCGTCCGCGGGGTCGGGGCGGAGCGGGTTCGATCCGAGCTTCCACATCACTTGATCCCCCGGCTCCATTAGCTGCTCGTTGGTGAGCAGAAAACGCGGGCGCTCGGGCAGGTCGCGTGCGAGCTGGTTCCAGGGCTCCTCGCAATCGCTCAGCCAGGCTGGAACGGCATAGAACGTCCACGCTGCGCCGATTGTGGCGGCGAAGCGCTCGAGACGGTCCACGTCCGCGTCAAGGAGTCCGCGTGGCGTTAGCTTGCACTCCCCCAGTGCGATTGTGCCGTCAGAGAACAAGAGCACCAGATCAACCTCAGCTACCGTCTCGCCACTTTTGCCTTGAAACTCGACCCCAGGGTGCAGGCCGAACAAGCCTTGTTGTCCGAGCAGGGCGGCGAGCCAACGCGCCGCAAGCAGGTGAGGGAATGCGTTTTGCTGCAAGGTCTGGCGGAGCATCTCGCTTGCTCGATAGCGGAACACGAGCCGGTCGGTCGGGAAGGGCCGAGGGATGGGATGACCGCAGCCGCGACAAACGACCGGCACCGCGATCTCGGTGGCGGGTCGCCATTCACGGGCACCACAGCGGCCACACGTGACTTCCGCCCCTCGCACGAGCAGCTCGCGCGACTCTGCCCATTGGAGCCACTCGTGGGCGGCGTCACGCGACAGGTACTGCTTGAGTTGATCCCAGGTTAGCTCGCTGCGGTCCGCGCTAAACGGAGGCAGCGCCAACTCGGATAGGCGTTGCTCGATGAGCTGCGATTTCGCGGATGCGTCGCATGGGGGCAGGTCGAGCTGTTCGTGTAGCTCGCGAATCTGCTGCTCGAACCAAGCCCTCCCTGATCGTGCGCCAAGGTCTGTAAGCGTCTTGATTATCAATGGGTCAAGCAAGGGCTGAAGCTCAGCGAACGTGCCAAGCCGCCGTAGAAGGGCCGTCGCGGCGCGGCCCGGTCGACTCGGCTTCACGGCGAAACCCCGATCGTGCGCGACGGCTGCAAGAACGTTCCAGCCACTCGGCCAATCGACTTCGAGGATGTCGTTCCCGTGCCCTCCGTCGTGCTCGCTCCCTCCACCTCTGTAGCCCCACAAGGTTGGGAGAAAGCCCTCAAGCGTTCTGCTTGGCGGTAGTCGTCGTCCGGCGGGATTGAGACGCACCCGGATCTCAGGGTCCCTAGCCATAACCGGGCGACCGTCGAAGAACTCACGATCGCTTGGCGCAGTGGCGGCGATGCGGGCGCGTCCCTCCCGGAAGACAGCGACGTCCTTGCTCGAACGTCCGGGCCGGTGCCCTGGAGCGAGAACTGTGTCGACATCAGCCGCCGCCCAGTTGAGTGACGCTTGTTTAGCCCAGTCCTCAAGTCGCTGCTTGTCGATCGACGCGCTAATCAATCCCCAGGGCCTGCTTACAAGGCCGAATAGCCGCAGCGCCCAAGTTTCCGATTCCGCATGGCTCCACGCACGGAGTGCTGCGCCCACATCGGCGGTCGCCGGGACGGCTAGAGGAACGCTCGGCTTGATGCCGTGCGCGGCCCGCAAATTCCATATGAGCGCGAGATCCTCGACGCTACCGGGCTCGTAGACAACGACGAGATTGGCTCCGTACCGGCTGCGCTCCCATGTAGGGGCGGGCAATGTCGGATCGTCGCTCAGGTGCGAGGCCTCGGGTTGACTCCAGAGCATTAGACCCTGGTACGAGAGCTGCGCGGGACAGACGTACTCGCGCCGACGGAGGCGCGCGATCAGATCCGCGGGACCTGTATCAGTTAGGACCTCACGCTCAACTCTCAGCAACTGGTCAAAGCGATAGTCCTCGATGAGGCCCGCTGGCGAGAGCTGGCTCGAGTTTGGTTGCGAGGGCCATGCGCCCAAGCAAGCTAGGTAGGCGATGAACCAGGGGTCGTCGTCGGCCGGGAGCGAGCAATCGCAAATGGGCCAGTCCGAAGGCTCCCGCCGTCCCCACAGGTTCGCGAGCAGAGGCTCCCCGCCTGCATCTCGGGCTACGAAAACCCCACGCCGGTTGGGGTCGATTGCTACGACGCCTCGGTGCGCCAGGCGATCGAATTCTCCTTCCGCGAGGAACTCTGTCCAGCGGTCCGATAGGCCAGCCCCGCGAGTCGCTGGTAGAAGGCCACCGCACGCTCCGCCCCACGTCATGCAGAGGTCCTCGATGGCCGAGCGCGCGTCCGAAAGGTCGGCCCGGTCAGCTATCGCCGCGACGCGACACGGCCCGACAACTCGATCGACAGCGTGCGGGCCATCTAGTCGGCCGTCATCAAGCAGCAACTCTAGTTCCGCCACTTCTAGCTCTCACAGCCCCCGTTAGGAGGGTCGTAGATCAGCTCGCGATCAAGCGTGAACCACGTGACCGAATCCGATCGGCGAAGTTCATCGGCGGTCGGCTGCTGCAAGCTCGGAACAGCCTGGAGGTCAGCGCCGAGGTACCGATGCCGAGCGACCAGCCAGAGCGCGAGGATCATGCGCTGAGCTGTGGCGATCTGCGCGACGATGAGATCAAAATCAAACCACCGCGTTTTGTGTGCCCATACGAAGCGCTCCCCCGTCTCTCGGATGCCTACATATTCGATGTGAGGTCCCTCGGTGGTGCCGAGGTCCAAGTCGTCAACCTTGATTTCGAGCCGAGAGTTGCCAGTGCGAATAGCCATGCTGTGCTTGATGGCGTTGTATGCCTGCGCATCAAGGAACGTCGCGGCAAACAGGCGCATCAGGCTCTCGATATTGGCGAGCAAGCTCTCGCGGCCGTCGGCGTCGTGCTCGAACCCGTTGGCCGTCGGCGACCCATAGAAGACGAGGCCGTTTTCGCTGTGGTGCTCGGGGGATGGTGAAGCACGGACGAACCGGGCCAGCACCTTCTTCTTGAAGCTCCCCGGCCCGCGCTCGCGCGCAACGTTTAGCGCCGGGCACGCATTGTTCTCAGCGTGTGCCAGGTACAGCCGAAGCAACGTCTCGCTGGCGTGGTGCAACAGCAGCCACGCGTCAGCGGTGAAGAAGCGATCCCGGCGCTCGGCATCCTCCTCCTCCGAACGGGCGCCGGGACCAGTTCCCCGGCGACGCTCGATACGCACGCCACCCACGTCTATGCCCTCGTCCATCAGGGCTTGGATGGCCTCCGGCATGCCCTTGAGGACCAACAGGTTATGGAGTCGGCGCTCGAAATAATCAGCCGGTTCGCCCGCGTAGAAGTCCTCGTTGAGCGCCTGGTAGTTCAGCTCCGAGAGTCCATCGTCTGCCTGCTTCTTCCGTCGCTTTTTCGCCATCAAGATACCTCGCGTAGTTGCCTAACTTCGGCGCCAGTTGAATGATCGTTAGCTGGCGTGACAGTCGTTGCGGCTTCCAGAGCGGCACCGTACTCCCCCAGCATCTTCGAGCGGCGCATCGCCCGCCGCCGCGCGTCGTTTAGCTCGCGCAGGTAGACGGTACGTGTGACGTTCGCGTTCGCGTGGCCGAGCAGGAAAGCGACCTCATCCATGCTCTCCCCTGCGAGGAAGGCGCGACTGGCGACGGTGTGCCGGAAGCCGTGCATCGACGGTAGTGCTCCATGCGGGATCGGAACCGGTCTGTCGTGCTCGTCGCGCTCGTGCAGGATCGGGAACGTGGGCCGACCGTCGTCATCGACTGCGCGCCGCTGCGTCGCGCGCAAGGCTCGCCCGACGTTGCGCTGAGACAACGGCCTGCCTGTGGACGTGGCGAACACGTACGCGGCAGGCCCGCGATCGCGGCAAGCGAGCTTGTGCTCGGCGAGGATCAGCGCCAGCCCGCGCGGAATCGGAACCGTGCGAACGGAGCTGTCCTTCTTGCTCGGTCGGCGCTGCCCTCGGCGATCGACTTGCCATAGAAACTCGATCTCAGCGTCGTCCAAGTCCTCTAGGTGGACGCACTCCCACGTCAACCCGCAGAGTTCGGAGAGACGCGCGCCGGTGACGGCGGCGAGGATGAGGAACGGACGCCAGACGCCGCGACCAGCGGCGATCACCTGCTCTAGCTCCTGTCCCTCGAACAGTCGCCGTGGCGCCGTCCGCGAGGGTTTCGGACGCTCTGCGGGCAGCATCAGCGAAACGGGGTTGGTCCCGGCCCATCCGAGCCGACGCGCCGCGTAGCGATAGATGCGGTTGACGACGCCGAGGACGTTCTGCGCCGAGGACTCAGACAGACCGGCGTCGCGGAGTTCCCGCACGAGCCGCGCCAGGTCGTCCGGTGTGATCGCGTCGAGTCGTCGCGTCGCGTAGCGCGGACGCAGATGGCGCTCGACGGCGTTGCGGTACAGGTCGCGGGTTGCCTCTCGAAGATCGACCACGTATCCGGTCAGCCAGCGCTCGGATGCATCCGCGAAACGAAGGCGCGGATTGGGCGCCACGCGCTCGCCACGGCCGCGAGCGGCCAACAGTTCGTCGCGCAGCGCGCGCGCTGCGGTGATGCCTCCCTCGACGGTGCGCCAGCGCTGCACGCCAGCACCGTCCTTGAAGCCAACCTCGAAGACCCCTGTCGGTCGGCGGTAGATATTGCGCTCGACGCGCACGCGCCGAGCAGTAGCGTTGGGCTTGCTCATGGAGCTGATACCTCCTGGGCCACGCCCCCGGCGGTTGCAGCCGCGCGGGGGCACTTGTCATTGTCACGGCTAATTCTACGCGATCGACCGCCTGCTAGCGGAGCAAGGGGCGAGCGAGAAACCACAATGTTCATAAGGCCCTCAGACCGCGTGGAAGCCGCGTGGAAGCCCGAGACGCGGCGGCAGACCGCTCGCCACCAGATGCTCGCCAAGCGTCGAGGTCGGACAGGCGGAAGTGAAGTGCGCAGCCTGGGCCGTCCTGCTCGAAAGGGATGCTGCGAGCGGCGGCGTACTTGCGCAGCGTGTCCGGGTGGATCGCAAGGTGCTCGGCTGCCTCCTTGGTTGACAGCCACCGGTCTGTGCTCGGCTTGTCAGTCCAGCCGAGGCGCTCGGCCACGCGATCGGCCAGGGCATCGAGCAGATAGTCGATTAGCGGTTGCACGTCGGGGCAACCCGTTAGGCGACACACGGGATCGACGGGAGACGTTGCGGCGGCGGCGCGACTCACCCGGCGCCCTTCTCCGCAAGAACGGCGAGCACCCGCTTAAGCGCTGCTGACCTAGACGGCGCGTAGCCCCGCTCGAGAAGGGCCACGGTCGAGATTGAGCAGTTGGCACGTTCGGCGACCGCTTGCTGTGATAGCCCCGCCGCCCGCCGCGCCGCTTTTATCTCCTGGGCGCTGGAACGATCATTACCGCCAACGTTCACCACAGCACGTTAGACCCTCGGGCGGGCGCCACGCGCGGACTGTCGGTACAGGCCGTTTCCTCAAGCGGCAGGTGCGACCCGCGCCGTTAGCCGCTGGCCGCGTTGCTGCTGGCGCAGTAGCCGATCTCGTAGCTGTAGATGAAGGAGATGGGCTTGCCTGCGCGGACTTCGGCTTCGTTCTGGCGGAAGCGGCCGAGCGCCACCTTGGCTTCGATCCGCTTGATCGCGCACTTGCACGCCGCGTCTTCGTGACCCGAGTTGTTCTCGCAGGCGCGGACGAACGCGGCGCGCACGGCAGCGGGGTAGTGGTGGCTGTCTGGGGCGCTCTCGCGCGCCGCCGCTTCGCGGGCTTCCTTGGCGGCTTCGGCCGGCGTCTGTTCGCCGCCGGTCGGTTCTTCGCTTTCGAGGGCTTTTAGTTCGTGCTGTCTCTTGCGTTCGGCGACTTCCTCGGAGCTGAGTTCGCGCTGGCTCTTGCGCTCGGCGCGCTTGAAGGTTTCGCTGATCTTCCGTTCTTCGTCGGCGTGCGACGTGCCACCACACCCCGCGAAGGCGAGAAGGGCAAGCCCGAGCGGGATGAGACGAAGGGGCCGCATGGGGCGCACCCTACAGAAATAGGACGCTATTGGTTCTGGACGCTATTGGCTTTGCCACAGAGGATCATGCTGTGGAGCCAAAGCACCAGGTCGGCCAGAACATCCGCGCTCAGCGCAAGCACGTCGGCCTCACCCAAGAAGCTCTCGCGCACCGGGCAAACATGCACCCGGTCGAGGTCGGTCGCGCCGAGCGTGGTGTCCGTGATCTTCGCGTCTCAACCGTCGCCAAGCTCGCCAGAGCGCTCGGCATCCCCGCGTGCGAGCTATTGCGAGGCGTGTAGGTTTTGCAGCAACGCGGATGCCGCAGTCGGCATCGTGCGAACGATGCCGACGACGGGTGAGTAAACCGAGTTTTCGACGGCCGTCCGCGCGAAGGGTGGGGAGCGTCGGCCCTTAAGCCATCCGCCGCCTCGATTCTGGCGCGGTGCGCAACGCCAGGGCGACGATGCGACACCCGAGCACTCGCACTCTCTCGCGCGCGACCCCCGTCCAGAAATGCGTTTGCGGAGTTGAGCCTGGCGCACACCCGACGTAGGGATGCCCGGTTGCCGCGCTTGACCTCCGACACCGAGTAAACCGAGTTCTCAGTGGCTCGCGCGCGTGCGCGCGCAAGGCGCGGGAGCATCGGCCGTCAAACGCGACACCCTGCGCCTCAACCGCCCTCGACAAGCCAATCCCCCTGGTTAGGGCTTCACGTCGGGCGAGAGGTGCGTGCGAACGGCCGTGGCGTAGCTCGCCGAGCGAGTCGGCGATTCGCATGGTTTCCCCTCGGCGCGAACCGAGTAAACGACGCATCGGCCGAGCGCGCGGGTGAGCAAGCTAACGCGACTCCGACCGCGCGGCGCAGGGCCAGCGGCGGCGAAGGCAAGTAGCCCGGCACGCTCGCGCGTGACCCCTGCAGAAATGCGTGGAGCCGACACGCGGATCGCCTGGACCGACGCGCGCACTGCTCGCCCCGCGTGGGCGTCCGGGTCGTGGACGCCGACGACTTCCCAGCTCGGCGTGCTCGCCGCGCAGAGCGGTTGGCACATCGTCTTGACGCTTGGCATCGTGCACTTCCATCTCGTCGAGGTGCGTGCCGGTGAAGCCCTGCGGACGCTCGACGAGCTTCCGTCGGGCGTCGACTTGCTGTTCCTAGACGGTCGCAACGACCTCTACTTGGACGTGCTGCGGCTCGTTGAGCCGCGGTTGGCGTCTGGCGCGCACTCGTAGTCGCCGACCTGAGCGCTGACGATCCCGACCTGCTGCCCTACCTTCAGTACGCCGGGACAAAGGCGGCTACGTTTCAGTTCGAGTGCCCGTCTCAGCCGGAGTCGAGCTTTCGCGCCGGAGCGCGACGCCGTGATCAAATCGACGCGCAGCCTCCCGTTTCTTCCGCAGCGCGATGGGCACTAGGCTGTCGCTGGATGCGGGAGGTCTTGAAGATCGACGGCGTGTGGAAGGGCTTTGATCGCGGACGCGATCACGTGTCGGTGTTGGAGGACATCACGCTCACAGTGGGCGAGGGCGAGATTGTCGCCGTGGTCGGCAGTGGTGGGAAGGGAAAGACGACGTTGATGCGGCTGGCGTCGGGGACGTTGCCGGCGGACCGTGGCCAGGTGTTTGTGACGGGCGTTGACATGGCGCCGCTGAAGGATCGTGACCGCCAACGACTGCTTGCCAGCGAGGTCGGCATCGTGACGGGCGCGGGACCGGCCCTGCCAGTCTGTGCGCGCGAGTTCGTAGAAATGAAGGCGGCTGCGCCGAAAGAGGGCTGGCGCCGCCTCTACCCCAAGCGCGACCGACGACGCATGACGACGGCAATCCTCGACGAGCTGGACATCGCGGAGTGCGCCGACATGCGGTGGGACGAGCTGTCGGACTGGCAGCGCGTGATTGCCGAGCTGGCGCAGGCGATGGTGGTGCGCCCGCGTCTGCTTCTGCTCGATGCCGTCGCGGACAACTTTGGGCTGCGCCAAAAGCAGGCGTTGATGGCCGTGCTCGAGAACGCAGTTCGCGAGCATGGCTGCGGCGTGCTCATGGCTGCAGCCGATCACGCCGTGGTGCTGCGGTCCGTGCGCGTGTGGCAGCTTCACCGTCGTCGGCTCAACCTGTGGGCGAGCCACGACGACGCAGAAGATGTCGAGGCCGATGTGATCCCCTTGCCGAAGCGGCGCGACGCGCGGTAGCGCGGGCCGCTCAGCGAGCGCGCCTCGGACAGGGCACAGTCGTCGTCGCGGTCAAGCTGCTGCCGTCGGCGAAGATGAAGCGCGCGGCGAAGGGAAAGCCGCGGGGCGGGCAGTGCCGGGGCAGGACGATCCCGCCTGGCCGGTATGGGACATAGCCGCCGTGGATGTGCTCGTAGTACGTGATGCCGAGCGGTCCAATGGTGGAGCGCAACCGCACGAGCGAGACATTGGGACCGGCGGGGAAACTTTCGATCGGCGGCACGGCGATCGACAACGCGCCGCCGAACGGCGGGGACGCTGGCTGCAGAGCGCCGTCAAAGATGCGTTCGGTCGAGAGCGGTTCGTAGGCGTTGAGAAAGAACAGGAGCGCGATGTTGCCGTTGTCGAATGGCGCCAGAAAGACGGCAGTGAGTGCTTCCTCCTGCACGCGTTCGCCGCCGATTTCGAGCGCGCCGGTCGCAGTGCCAAATCCCATGAGCGAGCGCGAGGGGCAGCCGCGCGGGCCGAGGGCTTCAAGCGCCGCCGACAAGCACGTGGCGAGGCCGAGGCCGCTGGAGAGGATGCCGAAGCCGCGCGGGTACAGGAGGCTCATGGTGTTCACGGGCGGCGGGACAGCTCCGTGCGGCCCGGCGAGCGTGAAGTCAAATCGGATCGTCGTCCCGTGTCCAAGCTGCTCGGGCAGGAGAGCAACGTGCAGCGTCGCCGAGGTGGTCGCCGTAGCGCGCGCGGACGCCGGCGACGGCGCAACTGCGACCGCGAGCACGACTACGAACGCCAGGAGCGAACGCCGGCCCGGCACGCGGTTAGTAGGAGAGCGTCCCCGCCACCTGCATGACGGCGGCGTATGACGAGCGGTTGATCGTGCCGTAGAAACCGCCCGTGCCGTGAGCATGGCGGTAGCGGCCGGTGCCGCCCGTGACCTTCATGGTGCCCTTGAAGCTAGGTTCGGCGGGGTTGCCTCTGGGCTTGCCCGATCCTTCTCCCGAAAGCGTGCCGCCACCGCGAACGGTGATCGTGAAGCGAAAGATGATGGGCGCGCCCACGTTGACGTAACCGCGAACGGGGCCGGGGAGCGAGCCTTTGGCCTGGCCTTCCTCGGCGATGTCGTTGCAGTTGCATGAGACGCGGTGCATATGGGCGGTGTCGACCACGCGCAGGGAGCGCGCGACGTGTGCGCCGGGTAGGGCGCTGGGATTGGTCGCCGCCGGGGCGCCCGCGCAGAGCACGAGCAGGACGCCGCAGGCGAGTGCGGCGGCGCGCACAGGGCTCCGACGGATTGCGGTGATTGGGGCGTCAATGCGAGAGACTGCAGGAAACCGCGTGTGTCTTGTATTCCAACGCATCCGAACCTTTCGCATGGGCCGACACTGTACCGGCGAATCCGGTTAGCTTTCGGTGCGATGGCACGCCCTCACCAAGACGCGTTTCCGGCTCACATGGCCGTACTCGGCCTGGTCGTCGAGCGACCGAGGCAGACGGTCGGGTGGTACGCGAAGGCATTGGGCGAGCGGTTCCCGCAAGCGACCTTCGGCAAGTCCGCTGCCCATAACGCGTTGCGTCAGATGTTGAAAGGTTCGGCGCCGCGTGTGATCTGTACGCACGAGCACCCCGGCGAGGACAGGTCGCTCGACCAATACGAGGCGACGGACAGGGGTCGCACCGAGCTGCGTGAATGGATGTTCCGGCCGCCAGCGGCGATCCCCGCCGTGCGCCAGGCGATGTACGGCCGCGTCGGGCTGGCACGCCTCGATGAGCTGCCGAGCCTGATCCGCATTCTTCGCCAGGAAGAAAAGATCGCGACGAGCCTGTACGCCGAAGGCAACGACGAATTGCGCAAGCACGAGATGGTCAGGAGAAGCGGGAACGGCGAGCGCGCGACGCGAGCCGAGTTCGAGCGCGCCATGCGCGAGACTTGGCTCTACGTCGGCCCGAGGCACTGGTCGTCGCGGGCAGAGCTGTGCATGGAAGTGATCGAGCACCTAGAAGAAATCGCCGAGGAAGCCGGTATCGCCATTGATGCTGATGCGAATGCGAATAACGATGGCGAACGCGGGGAAGCCGACGCGGGCTGAGCGCGTCGTGAGCGAGGTCTTGCGGCTGGATTCGGTGTCGATGGGATTCGATCGTGGGCGCGATCGGGTCTGTGTTCTGCAGGACGTGTCGCTGTCGGTCGGAGAAGGCCAGATTGCTGCGGTGATCGGCGGTCCCAGCCAAGGCAAGACGACGTTGATCCGACTGGCGGCGGGGTTGCTGTCGCCCGATGAGGGTCGCGTGCATGTCGGCGGCGTGGCGCTGGCAGAGCTGCGCGATCGGCAGCGCCAGCACATGCTCGCACGCGACATCGGCCTGGCTCTACGGACAGGTCCGGCGATGCGCGCATCGGTGCGCGAGTACGTCGAAATGAAGGCGGCGGCGCCGAAGAATGGCTGGCGCCGCCTGCATCGCGGGCGCGAGCGGCAGAGGATGACGACGGCGGTCCTCGACGAGCTGGGCATCGCTGACTGCGCGGACATGCGCTGGGAGCACGTGTCGGACTGGCAGCGGTGCCTGGCCGATCTCGCGCAAGCGATGGTGGTGTCTCCCCGGCTCCTGCTGATCGACGACCTTAGCTCACCGTTCGGCCTGCGTCAGAAACAAAACCTCATGGCCTTCCTCGAAGACTTCGCCCGCGAGCATAGCTGCGCGGTGCTGATGGCGGTGAGCGACGAAGCGTCGGCGCTGCGCTCGGCGCAGGTCTGGCGACTACATCGCCATCAACTGAAACTGAGGGCGAACCATACGGGCGATGTCGAGGCCGAAGGCGACGTGATCCCGATGCGGCGCGCCGAGGCGAGCGGCGGACCGGGGCGGTAGTGATGCTAGAGACGCGCGAGCTTGTCAAGCATTACCAAACCGCCGCGGAAATCGTGCACGCCGTCGACGACGTGTCCTTGTCGATCGGCGCGGGCGAGTTCGTCGCCGTGTACGGCCCGAGCGGGTCGGGCAAGTCGACGTTGCTGGACTTGATCGCGGGGTTCCAGGCGCCCGATAGCGGGCAGGTAATCGTCGACGGTCGCGACATCGCGACCTTCACGGAGAAGGAGCACGCGCTCTATCTGCGCAGCGTGGTCGGCGTGGTCCGCAATGTTGACGAACTGCTGCCCGCCGCGTCGGCGCGCGAAAACGCCGCCTTGAAGCTGTTTCGGACCAACCCCCGCCATGCGCTGCGCGACATCGAACCGCTGCTGGTCGAGCTGGGCCTGAAAGGGCGCATGGATCAACCGATGACGAAGCTGTCGATGGGAGAGCGCCAGCGCGTAATGATCGCACGGGCGTTGTCGACGGGGCCGCGCCTGGTGCTCGCCGACGAGCCGACGGGCAACCTCGACACGCGCCGCAGTCGCGACATCCTCGCGCTGCTGCGCACGCTGTGCCGGTCGCGGCAGACGGCGGTTCTGCTCGCGACGCATGATCCGCAAGCGGTGGGCTATGCCGACCGCGCCTATGAGTTGCGAGACGGGGAGTTGGGCGACTACAGCCCCGACGACGTATTCGTCCGCCCCGGCGAGGCGACAGCAGGCGAGCGGCCATGATGGGTGCGAGCGAGATCGCGCTCGTCACCCGAATGCGGTTCAAGTCGTGGTCGGTGGTTGGGCAGGAGTTGCTTGCCGTGTTCGGCATCGCCATTGGCGTTGCGCTGCTGTTCGCGAGCCAGGTGGCTTCGCAAAGCCTGGACGGATCGGTGCGCCAGCTCGCCAGTCAGCTCGTCGCCGGCACGCAGTACCAGCTCGACGCGCGAAGCAGCGAAGGCTTCTCCGAAAGCATCGCCGATGAAGTGCGCGCCGTCCGGGGCGTGCGTGCGGCGCTGCCGCTCATGGAGCAGTCGGCGACGGTGATCGGGCGCAAGGGGCGCGCGTCGGTCGACCTGATCGGAGCGGACCCGCACTTTGCCCGCCTCGGCGGGCCGCTGCTGCGGCGATTCTCGGCGCGCCAGCTCGTACACCAACGCGCGATCCTCCTGCCTGCGCAGATCGCCAGCGAAATCGGCGTGCAGACGTTCCAGAACGCGACGTTGCAGGTGCGCGGCGTCGACCGCGAAACCTTCATCGGGGCGACGCTGACCGGGAGCGAAGTGGGCAAGCTGGCGGACAGTCAGATCGCGCTCGCTCCCATCGCGTATGCGCAGAGCGTGACCGGCAACACGGGCCGAATCACGCGCGTCTTCGTCAAGGTAGACCCCAGCCAAGACGCGGCGGCGCAGGCGGGGTTGCGCCGTATCGCAACGGCACAGCACCTCAATCTCGTCCCCGCCGACAACGACGCCACGCTGTTTGCCGTGGCCTTCGGCCCGGCGGAACAGTCCGAGGGGCTGTTCAGCCTCATCAGCGCATTGGTGGCGTTCCTGTTTGCCTTCACGGCAATGTTGCTGACCGTCCCCACTCGGCGGCGGCTGATCGAGCTGATGCGCAGCCAGGGATATGAGCGGTCCGACGTTGTTCAGGTCATGCTCATCGACGCGGTAGTCATCGGTGTGCTTGCCTGCGCTCTTGGGCTTGCCATCGGCGAGCTTCTGTCGGTCGCGGTGTTCCGCGCCGAACCGGGCTACCTGGCATTCGCGTTCCCGGTCGGCAGCCCTCGGATCGTGACGCCGCTGGCCGTCATCGAGGCGGTCGCCGCGGGCACGTTGGCGGCGTTCGCGGGCGTCATCTGGCCGGTTCGCCACATCATCGCGCTTCCGCTGCGCTCACAGGATGAACTAGAGGCGCGAATGCGAGGTATCGGCGTGCTGCAAATCGCCATCGGCGTCGTGTGCATCGGCATCACGACGACCGTGCTCATCTTCCGGCCGTCGGCAGCGTTGATCGGCAGTATCGCGCTAGTTGTGGCGATGCTGGTCTTGCTGCCATTGCTGTTCGACGGCTGCGTTGGTGTGGTGCGCCGGGCGTTGCGTCCGTTCGGCGCCACGCCGGCCCGTCTTGCCGTGTCTGCGTTGCGTGATCCTCTGACACGTGTGCGCTCCCTTGCAGTGGCGGCCACGGGTGCCATTGCCGTATTCGGCAGCGTCGCCATCACCGGGGCTCAAAACAACCTCGAACACGGCCTCGACCGGACCGCGCGCGAATGGAACGGGCTGGCCGACGTGTGGGTGACGCCGCCGGGCGAAGCGAACACGCTGGGGACGACGGCGTTCCCGAGCGACGTGGCGCGCAAACTGGTCGGATTGCCCGGCGTGCGCGACGTCGGCGTCTATCGCGGCGGCTTCCTCGACGTCGGGCATCGTCGAGTGTGGGTGATCGCGCCGCCGCCGTCGGCGCGGGGACCACTGCCGCCGGGCCAGATCACAGTCGGCAAGATCGCACAAGCGAACGCTCGGCTTCGCGCGGGCGGCTGGGCGATCGTCTCCGAAGCGATAGCGACGGAAAAACATCTGCACATCGGCGATGCGTTCAGCCTGCCGTCGCCGCAACCGACGACATTCCGTGTCGCGGGTCTGAGCACAAACGGCGGCTGGCCACCAGGGGCGATCGTGCTCAGCTCGAAGGACTACGCGCGCGCGTGGAGGTCGACGGCGGCAAGCGCACTTACGGTCAATGTCACGCGCGGTACGTCGCCGAGTGCGGTCAAGGCCGAGGTCACGCACGCGCTCGGCCCACGCAGCGGGCTTGCGGTCCAGACGGCGGGCGAGCGCGAAACCGAGTGGACGCGGATCAGCCATCACGGTCTTGCGCGCCTGAGCGAAATCGCACGCCTGGTGCTCGGCGCGGCGATCATTGCGATGGCGGGAGTGATCGCGTCGATGATCTGGCAGCGACGCGACCGGATCGCGAACATTCGCCAGCAAGGATTCACCCGTGTTGAAGGTTGGGCGGTGCTGCTCTTGGAGAGTCTGATCCTGTTGTTCACGGGCTGCTCGATCGGAGCGGTGTTCGGGTTGTACGGGCAACTCCTGTTGTCGCACGCGCTGACAACGGTCACGGACTTCCCGCTGGTCGTCGGGCTGGGACCGTTGATCGCGCTGACGAGGGTGGCGATCGTGAGCGCGTCGGCGCTCGCGATTGTCGCGGTGCCTGGCTACTTCGCCGCTCGTGTGCGCGCGACGATGGTCAAGCCCGCGTAGCCACCAACATCGCGCCGCCGTACTGATTCGCACGGCGTTCGCGCTTGCCCGCGCCGTCGCGCGGGAGCTGACCTGGGGGCTACGCGGCGCAGCTAGGGAGCTCGAGCACTGGCGCACCCTCGCCGACGCGATCCCTGACCCGGCCCTGCGTGATGACGCGCGCGAGGCGATTGACCACAAGCGCGCCAACATCGACGGAGCGGTCCTGTTCAGCACGATCGCGCAACGGCGCTCGACAGACCTTCTCCGGGCGCTCGTCGCGTTCGAGGTCTTGGCGGACTACCTCGACTGCACGAGCGAGCGCGGCGCGTTCGTCGGCGTACACAACGGACGGCAGCTCCATCGCGCGCTCATCGACGCGCTGGACGCTGGGCGTCCTGTCGCGGACTACTACCGCTTTCATCCGTGGCGCGACGATGGCGGCTTTGCCGCCGCGCTCGTGGACACGTGCCGCCGGGCGTGCGCACGCCTCCCGTCATTCGAGGCTGCGCGACCGTTCGGCGTTGAGGCCGCGACGTTGGCGCAAGTCCTGGCGCTCAACCACGACGAAGATCCCCGTCGACGCGACGAGCTGCTGCGCTCGTGGGCTGCAGCGCACTTTCCCGGCGACGATGCACTGGCCTGGTTCGAGCATACGGGCGCCGCGAGTGCGTGGCTGACCGTTCTTGCGCTGCTCGCCTTGGCGGCTGACGAGAGGCGAAGTGCGCAAGACGCACGCGCGGTATTTGACGCGTACCTGCCGTGGATTTCGCTGGCCGGGACGCTGCTGGATAGCTACGGCGATCAAGAGGCCGACGCCGAGAACGGGGCGCATCGGTACGTCGCGCACTACGGCGACGCCGACGTGATGACCCGGCGCATCGGCGAGGTCGTCCGCCGCGCTGTGGGCGCGGCATCGGAGCTTCGGCACGGCACCCGGCATCGCGTGCTCGTGAGCGCGATGGCGGCGATGTATCTGACCAAGGACAGCGTATGGGCGCCTGCTTGGCGAGGCCGCACGCGCACGTTGATCCGCGCGTCGGGGCCGCTGACACGACTTCTCATTCCCGCGCTGCGCACGTGGCGCGTCGTGAACAAACAACAAACGAGGTAAGGGAGCAGAGACGATGAACCAAGCAGCAGAACATCGAGCAGAGCCGGTCGCTAGTCGACGACGCGCGGCCATGCCATCGGCGGTCGAGACGTTGGCCTTCTGGCGCGATCCGCACGCATATCTGCGGTGGTGCCGCCAGCGATATGGGAGCACGTTCACGATGACGCCGCTCGCCAAACCGCCGCTGGTGTTCATGTCGGATGCCGACGACATCAGGGCGATCGTCTCGGCGCCGGCCGATGTCCTCCTACCGGGCGAGGGCGGTGCGGTCATCGCGCCGCTGGTCGGGCGCGATTCGTTCATGCTCGCCGACGGCGACGACCACCTGGCCGGTCGGCGGGCAATCCTGCCGGGCTTTCAGCGCCAGCGCGTGAGCGCGCACACCGACATGGTGAGTACGACCGTCGCCGCCGAGATCGAGACATGGCCGCTGGGGGAGCCCGTCGCGCTCGGCGGACGCCTGCGGGCGCTGACGCTGCGCGTGATCCTGCACACGATCTTTGGCGCCGGTGACGAGCGCGTCGACGAGCTGCATCGGCGGCTGCTGGCGATGTTTCAAGTGGCGGGAACGCTGACGCTGCACATGCCGGTGCTGAAGCACGCGCCGCCGTGGCGACGCGTTTGGCGGCGCTTCCTCGCCGATCGCGAAAGCGTCGACGCGAGCCTCGCGGAGCTGATCGTCGAGCGCGCCCACAGCCGCGCACACGACCGCGGGCTACTCGGAATGCTCATCGGCCCCAGGCATGTAGCGGGCGGCGCCGACGCGATCGGCGAGGTTCGCGACACGATCATGTCGCTCATCCTGGCCGGGCACGAGACGACAGGCTCGGAGCTGGCATGGTCCGTCCAACTGCTCGCGCACCACCCGGCCGCAAGGCAGCGATTGATTGCGGAGCTGGACGGCGGGAGCGACGACTACCTCGGTGCGGTCGTGAGCGAGGTCTTGCGCCATCGCCCGGTGTTCTTGTTCACGATCCCGCGCGTCGTCGCGCAGCCGTACGAGATCGGCGGGCGCACGTATCGCCCGCCCGTGCATCTCGTCGGGTGCGTCCATCTGATGCAGCACGACGCGGAGCTGTACCGCGATCCCGAGGCGTTCTGTCCCGAGCGTTTTCTGGACGAGGCACCGAGCGCCGCGGCGTGGATGCCTTGGGGGGGCGGACGCAAGACATGCCCTGGACGCCACCTTGCGCTCGTGGAGATGTGCACAGTCTTGCGGGCGCTGTTCGAGCACCTTGACATCGAACCGGCAAACGCTCGGGTTGAGACGGGGCGCTGGCGTACAGTGATCGTCGCGCCCGGTAAGGGTTGCCGCGTGGTGCTCCGAGAGCGCGGCGCGAAGTCCGTGCGCCGGACGGCGCAGCAGGCCCGTTCCTAAAACGGTGTTTCTGTTCCTATAGGAACATAATTCCGAGCAGACGAACGCAGGCTACGTCAATATGCGGGATGCATGACCGGGCGACGCCAGCGACGCGAGAGGGTTGCCCTACGCGAAGACGGGTCGGGCAGCCCCGGGGCGGGCTTTTCTCACTTTCAACCGCTCCGTGGCGCTCGACCCGTCCCGGCACGCTAGAGAGCGCTTCGTGGCCAAGCCGAAACGTAGGAGTAGTCGAGTGGTCGTGTCCCAGGCCGAACAACCTCGCTCCGTTTCGATAACGCTGTCGCCAACGCAAGTCGACACTGTGCTGCGATCCGCGACTCAGGGCGGCGCGGGGGGCGTAACCGCGCGCGTTCTCACAGGGATGAACGCCCTGCGAGACAGCGGGAGGGGAGGGCAAGACGCATCCCTGGACCCGAACATGGCCGACGCCCGTCTCTCGCGCTCGCTCTTGCGGGGCCTTTCGATTCTCACCTGCTTCACCGACGACGGCGGGCCTCGCGGAATAGTCGAAGTAGCTGAAGAACTAAAGATGAGCCCAAGCACCGCACACCGTTACGCCCTGACGCTACTCGCCCTCGGCCTTCTAGAGCGCTCCCCGTACACGCGCAAGTACAGCCTGCCGGCGATGGATCTTGGCGAGGTCTGCTAGATGGTTGCTTCGGACGGCCATCAACTGATCCATCCACAAGTCGTCTGACTTGGCGATGCCCCAAGCGGCAGCACAGGAAGCGCGAGCCGCCACATGCGGAGACGGCGGCGATCCGCCGCTTGCTCGCTTGGCGGGTCGACCACTCCCGGCACTTACGCTGCCCTCGACGAGCGGAGAGCATGTCGAACTCGCCGAGCTGGATCGAGCGGTGCTCTACTTCTACCCAGGCCACGTCTGCTCGCCTGAAGGCGGCTACGACAGTCCCGCCCTCGACGACGCGCAACATCGCGCCTTCGCGCACCATTGGTCGGACTTCCTCGCGCTCAACTGCATGGCGCTGGGCATCAGCAGCCAGTCGAGTCACGAGCAGAGTGTCACGGCGAGCGCGCTTGGCATCGGGCATCCGCTTCTCTGCGATAGGGACCGGATGCTGGCGCAGCAGTTGGGTCTGCCGACCTTCACGGTCGACCACATCGGGTGGTACTGCCGACTGACGCTCGTGGTCGATGACGGCGTGATTGCGCGGGCGTTCTATCCCGTAACGAGTGCGACGCGTAGCCCGGCGCAAGCCGTCTGGTGGATGAGGCAGCGATGGAATTAGGAGAATCGTCCTTCCCGCGCAGCACACGACATCGCGGGGCCGCATAGACCATCCGCACCTGCGCGGCCGTGGACCTCGCGATCCGTTCGAGCTCCGGTCGATCCTCATCGCCGATCTCGATGCACTTTCGCCAAAGCAGGCGTACCGAACCCCCGTCATCGCTGGACACCGCCGGCAGCGACTTCGGCGAACACTACGACACCCCTGCAAGCGCTCCCGAAGTAAGAGGATGAACCATTAGGTGCTGCCCTGCGCAAGCTGCGCGAAACGGCCGCAATGACCTAAGCCCAGGCAGCCGAACGAGTCGGCATCCGGGCGCAGTCGGTCTCGGAAGTTTGAGCGCGCCGAACGTGGCCCTAGCTGGGACACACTCCGCGCGCTCGTCCCTGCCTACGGCGCGACTCTCTCTGACTTGGCGGCTCCTACCCATCGCCCACTTCTGTCACCGAATCGCCCCGTCGACTCGTTGAGGGCAGGTCATTGAGCTTCTTCTTCTGAGCGACGTGTTTCTTCCTGTGTCCGGCGTTCTTCTGCCGATCTTTCGGCCGCTTCCTTCTGACGTTCGCGAGCTTCCTGTTCGTGCTGCTGGTGTTCTTCGTCGTGCTGCTTGGCTTCCTCCTGCTCCAGTTCTTCGTGCTCGCGTGCTTCTTCCTTGCGCTCGCGCGCGGCTTCTGTCGCCTGTTCGGCGTTCTGTTGAGCGTCGCGCTTGCTTTCTTCGACCGCCCGCGTTCGTTGCTGTTCGGCGTGCCAGGCTTCTTCTCGCCGTTCGGCGGCTGCCTTGGCTTCGGCTTCGCGAGTCTCGCGTTCCCGTTCACTCGCCGCGCCCGGACCTTCTTGTTCTTGCCAGCCTTGCGCGGTCAGCCGCGCGCAGAGTTTGTTGCCGTAGAAGTGCTCGCCGGTATCGCGGACTTCGAGGTCCAGACCTCCTTTCGCCATCGAGCAGACAAGCACTCGACCCGCCTCCTCCGTGGCGTCCGGCATGACGTGCCAGAACTCTTCGGACGCTCGTGCGGCGGCTCGGTCGAACGAGCTACACGCCGCTTCACCGCCGTCGTAGATCGTGACCCGCACTTCGGCATCGGCAGGCCCTGTAGTACAGCCGTCCTGCGACGAGCTAGACGCTGCCGACGGCGCAACCAGGGCGACGTGTGATGAGGATTGGCCTGGGCCTCCGAAGATGATCGCGCTGGCGACCACAAGAGCGCCGGCAACGAGCAGACCGCAGACCAGCCTTCCGCGTCTTGTCCGTAGGAGGAACCGCCCGAACCGTTTCATAAGCATTTGCCCCGCAGCAGTATCGGCAGTCGCGCACGTTCCGATTAGTGGTGCGTCCGCCGTCGTCCCGGAACGCGCGAGCTGCTGCGCATCGACGCGCGTAAGCGCTCAGCGATGTCGCTGGCGCACGCGGGCGAATTAGCGCGGCATAGGATGCGAAGATGCGCGTACGCGATTGGGCCGGGACGGTGCTCGTGGCCTGCCTGATCGCGGCCGCCGGTCTACTGCGAAACCACACCTTCCTGTTGATAGGGCTGCTGCTTGTGGCCGCGGTCTGTGTAGCCGCGATCGTGTGGGATACGAGACGCGGCGGGGCAGGCAGCGGTGGCATCCGCGCTGGGCACGCCATCCGCGCTGGGGGTGACATCCGAGCAGACTCAGACATCCAGGCCGGGTGGGGTATCGACGCCGGGGGCACTATCCAGGCTGGCCGCGAGCTGACGGCGGACTCTGAATCGCTCGTCGGGGTGCTGGCCGCCGCAGCCAAGGATGGGCGCCGGCTGAGCGCGGACGCGATCGAGCTCGAGCCGATCGGACACCTACCGCACGTCGATGACCTGGTGCGCCGGTACAACGACTGGGAGGCACGGGTGTCAGACGCGCTCGCACGAGACGAGAACCTGCCCGACGAGTGGCGCACCGCTTGGCTGAGCGATCCTGACTGGCCCAACCCGCACGTGAACCCGACGAGGCACGACCTCGACCGCCTCGCACAGACGATCGGATATCGACTCAGGCTGATAGACCAGATGCGCCGCGTGCTGCGCGCGTGAGAGAAGTCGTGAGCGCCCACGCTCAACCTGTGCGGCGCACGCTGCCGGATGGCTCGGGCTGCGGGTGTGGGGACAGACCGGCCCCCCTGAGCGGGGGGCGCGATCGTCAACGAGCTGCCGTCTGGACGGGAGCGGTTCGTGTTCGACGTTGCGGGGACTCGGACTGGCCTCGGTCGTGCTTTATCCAGCGCGGCGCTTTCGCGACCGCTTCGCCCCCGCCGACCTCGCCTTGCGGCGACACGGACGGGTCAAAGTCGAGGAGCGCCGAATCCCGCCTGCGCCCGCTGCCCGTGCGCTTTGGCTCGCTTGCCCAGGGCCTAGTCGATGGCCCCCGCGTCTCCCGCCTTGGCGGGTACGATGGCGAAGTCATCCCGGCTCAGGACTGACTTCGGCGGCGGCGAGACGTAGGGCTTCGGCTCGTGTCTCGCCGCCGCTTCTGCATTCGGCGAGGGGTCAGGCCAACAGCACCACCACCGTTGCCGCCGGTGAATGGCGCCGCTCGTCGCCGGCGACGCACGCGGCATCCCGAGACAGGCGAATCGGGGCGTGCGGAGTGGAAGGCTTCCAAAGCGCTTCCATCCGGGACTTCGTGCCAGCGCCGGCGCGTGGACACCGGCCTCGAATCCCCGTTGCCTGTGAGGATTCTGCGAGTGGAGCCAACCGGGATCGAACCGGTGACCTCCTGCTTGCAAAGCAGGCGCTCTCCCAGCTGAGCTATGGCCCCAGGGCTCCGAGTTTAGGGGACGCGCGGCGACCGGGAGAGGTGCGCAAGCGTGCCGAGGAGCTACTTGTCGAAGTCGAAGTCGCGCGGCGGGCGCTGCTCGAACCACAACCGGTCCTGCTCGGGAGTGTCGCGAAGGAAGTCGGGCGTCTCCTCGAGCACGTCCTCGTCGGGCTCCTCCGCTGCGGCCTCTCCTGCGGCCGCATCCGCCGGCATCTCCCATTCGAGCGACTCGCCCGCGTCGTCGGTAGGCGCAGAGGGCGCGTCTTGGACGGGTGCGTGCTCCACGTCCTCGCCCAGCACGCTGCTCATATCCAGCTCGGCCGTCTCACCTGCGCCTGCACCGCCCGCCGGCTCGGCCGGCCCGCTGGCCCTGACGGGGTCTGCCGGCCCGGTGCTTGGTGGCACATCGCCAACCGTCGCCGGCTCCGGCTGCGCGTCGGCGTGCCGGTCGATCCGCGGCGCACCGGACACGGCGGGCGGCCCGGAGGCGTCCTGCGCGGTTCCCGCACCCTCAGCCGGAGCCCGGTCGTCGATCGTGTCCAGCGCCTCTCGCTGCTCACGGGCAACCTCCCCCGGATCGGCGCCTCGCCGGCGCTTCAGCTCCAGGTGCTCGCGGATGGCGTCATCGAGCAATCCCATTCGCCTCAACACCATACCTAGCCTGGCCGCTGCCTAACCCGCAGCCCACCTGCGGGCTAAACTTGCGTGAGCTCGCGCCTCAGAGGCGTGCGCGAGGGGCTATAGCTCAGTTGGGAGAGCGCCTGGATCGCACCCAGGAGGTCGCCGGTTCGAGTCCGGCTAGCTCCATTTCTAAAGGTTCCTGCATGTGGGCGGGATTCTCGCGGCAGGGGATCACCCGGCATCGCCTGAGATCGACAGCACCTCAGGCATCCTGCTCGATCGCGATGCCCAGCGCGGGTGGTCTGAGCAGGAGGTTGAGCGCGAGATTGGCTGCGATATCCGGGACAGCCTCGCACGGCTCTACGCGGCCGGGCTGCTCCATCGCCTGCAGGACTTCGTGTGGGCAACGCGCGCAGCGCTCGCCGCCGAGGCCACCGGTGTTTACGGATGGCCAGGAAAAATTCGGCGCAGAGCGCCGCCTTTGGCGCCGCGGTCCGCGCTGTGCGGATGGACCGGGGGTACAGCCAGGAAGGCCTTGCGGCGCGCGCAGGTATCGACCGCAGCTACTGCGGCGCAATCGAGCGCGGGGGAGTTCAATGTCTCGTTCAGCATGATGCTGAAGCTTGCTGATGGGCTCGGGGTGCCTGTTCACGAGCTGGTTCAGCGGGCGGAAGCTAGCGCCTCGCCAGGCCGATGACTCGATGACTGTCTACTGACTATCGGAGGCTCTGAAGCTGCTACTCGGGCGACACGGCCTCATCGAGCCGGGTGTGCTGCACGGGTTCACGTTTGATCTATAGCGATGAGAGCGGCGCACACGCGTTGGGCGGCCTCTGCCGGCCTCTGGATGATCTCGAAGTCCCAAAGTCGAAGTACGCGCCACCCTAGCGAGGCAAGGGCCTCATCAGCTGCACGATCCCGGGCTCGGTTACGGCTGATCTTCTCATCCCAGAAGCGGCCGCTTTTCCCGGGCTGGAACTTGCTCGGGTGCCCGTGCCAGAAGGCACCGTCGACAAATACCGCCAACTGGCGCCGCCCAAAAGCGAGGTCCGGGCTGCCGGGCAGATCTTTGCGGTTGCACCGCCAGCCTCGGGCACCCGCGGCCCAGAGGGCTCGTCGCAGCACGAGCTCGGGCGCTGTGTTGCGCGTCCGGATCGCGGCCATGAGCCGGCTACGCTGCTCGGGTTTATAGACGTCGGGGCTCACGGACTGCAGATCATCGCGCCGAACAGGCGTTCGTCGTTGTCCGCCGGCGCTGGTTTGATTCCGCCCATGATTGGCGAGGATCGCAGGAATGGCGGGCCAAGCGCGGCTTCCGGTGCCCTACGGAACGGGAGGGCGCGCGTCGCTCGCCTCCCAGTCCGTGCGCTGCCTGACGGGAGACAGCAAGCCTGGGGTCTAATCGACCTGTTCGCGGGCTGTGGCGGCGCTTCGGCGGGTTTCCTGGCCTCCGGAGCCTTCGCCCACAAGTACGCGGCGGACATCGATGAGTGGGCAGTGGCCACTTATCGCAGGAACCTGGGCTACGCTCCCGAGCAGATTGACCTGGGAGCCCTAGCAGGCGAGAAGCGGCTCGACGCATGGGCACGTCGCGTGCGCGCGAAGGACGACGGTCCGTCGGTCCTTGTGGGATGTGCCCCGTGCCAAGGGTTCTCATCGCACGTCAAGATGAAAGGCGACCGCCACGCGCGCAATCCTCTTCTCGAGGCGCTGGGACGTCTAACGGTCGCGCTAGAGCCTGACGCCGTCTTTATCGAGAACGTTCCGGACCTTTTTGCCGAGCGCAACTGGCAGTCCTATGCCACGCTTCGAGATGACCTTACGGAGGCTGGATACTGTGTCCGCGCGCGCGTAGTTAATTTCGCAGAACTCGGCGTGCCGCAGGAGCGGTTTCGCGCGGTCGTCCTGGCCCGCCGCGACGGTGTCCCGACATTTCCCGCGGAGCGTTATGTGCCGGGGAACTTCTCTACGGTGCGCAACTGGATCGGTGACCTCCGTGCCGTCGCGAGCGGAGCGATCGATCCCGACGATCCGATGCATCAGGCTTCGCGGCACCGCCCGTCGACGCTTGGAATCATCGAGAAGGTGCCGCCTGACGGAGGCAGTAGACCAGTTGGCGTAGGTCCAAAATGTCTCGACGACGCACGTGGGTCTTTCGGCGGCTACACGGACGTATACGGGCGCCTTTGGTGGGATCGGCCCGCTCCTACGATTACGGCACGCTGCCGGACGCCATCCTGTGGTCGGTTCGTACATCCGTCGCAGCATCGAGGTCTGACCGCGAGGGAGGCGTCTCTGCTACAGACCTTCCCGAGGAACTGGCACTTCGAAGGCCCGTTTGATGACCGCTACAAGCAGATTGGCAACGCCGTGCCTCCACTCGCGGCAGAGGCATTCGCCGTACATATCGCTAGCGGGTGGCCCGAAGTCACGACCGAGATCGGTTCTCTTGAGATAACAGACGATCCGGTAGGGGCATCGTTTTCCGTGCTCATTCCCGGTATCAGGCGGCGTCGTTCGCAGGTCGCTGCATGACACTAGTTGCAGTCGATGCCTTTGCCGGGGCCGGCGGGATCTCGCTCGGCCTGCTGGAGGCCGGATGGGAGATCGCGCTCGCTTTCGATAATGATCCTGTTGCTGTCGAAACCTACAAACTGAATATAGGTGACCACGCCCGCCAGCTCGATGCACGAGAGCTGACCGGACGTGGGCTGCTTCGCAAGGCAGGCTTGCGGCGAGGTGAACTTGATCTTCTTGTCGGAGGGCCGCCGTGTCAGGGGTTCTCCCTGCAGCGTCGACACCCTCACCCGGATGAGCGTAACCTTCTTGTCGGAAAGTTTATGGAGCTCGTCTTGGCCACGACGCCGCGCAGCTTTATTATGGAGAATGTCCCCGCGATCAACTCCAAGCGTGGCAAGCATCTGATCGACGCGCTCATAAGCATGACGGAGGCCAAGGGTTATACGGTAATGCCGACTACACTGAACGCAGTCGATTTTGGCTTGGCACAGCAACGGCGACGGGCAGTAATCGTCGGCGTTCTCACCGACTCGGCGCCATTTGATTTGCGCTCCCCTGCGACCGGGCCGTGGGCGACGGTGCGCGACGCAATTGGAGATCTTCCACCTCCACCGGAGGATGGTTCACCACACCCAGACATCCCGAATCACTATCGCGAGGCCCGACTAAGCAAACGGAACATAGAACGCATTAAGCACGTTCCCGAGGGAGGCGGAAGAATCGACCTTCCACAGAATCTTCAACTTGCGTGCCATCAGTCCGGCCATCGGCATCTCGATACATACGGACGCCTCGCGTGGGACGAACCAGCCGGTACTATCACGGCGAGATTCGACAGCTTTACGCGCGGTCGCTTCGGTCATCCGAGCGAACATCGCTCTATCACGCTCCGCGAGGGCGCACGGCTCCAGGGCTTTCGCGACGAATTCGTCTTTCTTGGTTCTCGCGAGGATGGCGCGCGGATGATCGGCAACGCGGTACCACCGCCCGTCGCGACAGCGATCGGGGAGCAACTCAAGCGGATACTCGGTGCGTCACATCCGGCGGCCCGGTTGAATGCGCGTCCGCGGATATCCCGGCGCGCGTCAGCCACGCATCAAGTTGGCGTCTAAGCGCTAGAGCAGAGTTCGCGTCGACCACTACGACGTCATAGTTGCACCCGTTCGTATCGACGCCTAGGAAGCGATCGTGGTCGGTCTCCGTGAGGCGGGGCGTGATGAGCGCGGCACGTCGGGCCCCATACGCAATTGCGTGGGCCATAAGCTGGTAGAGCTCCGGGCGGGCGATCTCCGCCCCATGTCGGCGGTACTTGGCGTCCAAGATTGCCGGACCCCGAGGGTAGTCGACGACGATGTCGGGATCGGCTGCGAGCAGCTCACCTGCACGTAGCAGCGGAACCCCGTCTCCGCGACCGGCGCGAACGGGCAGCGAGATACGCTCAGCTAGCAACTTTCGAAGTGCCTGCTCGAAGATGGCATCGACGTTGATCCATACCGAGGCCGGCTGCTCTCGGTCGACCACGTCTTCCGGCAACGCGCTCACACCTCTTACGATCAGCTCGGCGAGCTCGAGAAGCCCGATCATCGCATCGTCGGCGTGCGGTCCGAGCTCGGCGCGGGCACGAAATATGTCAGGGCCCGGTTCGAAAGGTATGCCGCTGAAGGCAAGAAGCGAACGGCGGAGCGCCCCCAAAGCAGGGGTAGCCTGCCCTACTCCGAGTAGCCGGTCGGCTCGTACGGCGGCGCTCACCAAGAGTCGATGGAAGGTGGTGTCTTCCGTCAGTTCACGCACGACGCAACTTAGGACATGGGGACGGTCGCGCGCGCGGTGTAAGCGGATGGTGCGCCCGATGTCTATTCGGCCACGTGGGATCGACGTCTCCCATCTTCGTGCGAGGTAGCGACGATCGATCCCGACTCTCACATATTGGTACAGCAGCTCACCGTAGCGCTCCAACAAGGTGATCCACGGAGGCAGTCTCGCGACTCCTGCAGCGCCGACCTCCTCCGCCTGTCGCACCCCCGAGTAGGCAAGGGGAAGTAGGGTCTCCACCGTGCCGGGGACGAGCTCCAATACGTCGATGACACAGCGACCGGGAATCAACAACCGGCCGACATAAGGGCCCGTCGTGATTACGACACTGTGACGGCCCCACTCGGCGCGCGCAACGTCCGCGTGGCGCCAGCTCGTATCGATAATGTCCGCCGGCGTGAGCGGCAGATCCTCGTAGAAGATCTCAAGGCTCCCCCAAGTCGTAGTCTCGAGTCGAATCACTTAGCAGATGTGCCTAGCTCGTCGCCGGGACCATCGGCATCCTGATGATCCGCGAGCTTGGCCTCCGCTGGCGCGGAGCGACTGTACTGCGCGTCACGCCAGACAAAACCGCCTTCGATAGCTTGCGGGTTCGGGTAGGTGGTGATCTCCCCGCGTCGAAGAAAGTACTGCAGTTGCTCGTGCCAGAGCTCATTGAGATCCTGATCCGTCGCCACGCCGACGAAAAGACCGTGCCCGAACGGCGCGTCGCCTGGGAGGCTCTGAAACCAGCTGACCACTTGATCACGAAGCTCACTGCGCATTCCGGCTTCGTTCAAGATGTCTCGTAGGGCCGTTGCATCGCGTGGCATCGGGATCTGGCGCAGACGTCGTACGACGGCGTCGTCGAGGTTTATGACGCTCCTGTCGCTTGGATTGAGGGTGGCAATAACGACGAGATTCTCGGCGAGCACGACCTCCTCGCCAAGAGCGGCGATTCGAAAAGGGCGGCCACGATACTCGACGTAGGTGAGGAGCTCACCGAGCACATTTGCGATATCTGCACGGCTGAGCTCATCGATAACCAGGACGTGTAGTAGGTCCGAGTTACGGGCGCGCTCGTTGATGTCCAGGAGGACCCCCGGCCTACGCTCAAATCCGCCGCTCTCCGTGGGAGCTAGTCCTCCTACGAACTCCTCGTAGGTGAACGCGGCGTGGAACTGAATGCTCTCCCAGCGGCTCGCATCGCCGTCGACCAGTTGTCGTGCGGCAGCCTCGGCGTATCGCGTCTTGCCCGTTCCGGCCGGACCTATCAAGGCGATTAGGAACCGATCTCCGTGGCTACGACAGCGGTCCACGATGTGCGCGACGGTGTCGGTCGCACCTACGGCTGATTCCGGCTCGGATCCCAACCACTTTACGTAATCCGCGTTTGACGAAAAGGTCTGCGGCGTGGGTGAAGCAGTCAGTAGCTCATCAACCACGCTGATGAACTCGTCGTTCAGATAACGGTAGCCGTCGCTGCGATTCCGGTGCTCTATCAGCAGGTCCTTGAATCCCGCACGCGACAACCACACGATAATTCGATCCTGCTGGTCAGCGGCGAGGTCCGGTCTGCGCCCCCCGAAGTACCGCTCGGCGGACAGGGGATCGCCGGGGTCGTAACCGGGGTCGGAGCGTGCCTGCGCAACCTTGGCGATCGCGGCAGGAAGTTCGTCCATGCGGAGGCACTTCGTGAGTACTCTTCCCACCTCCTCCCAGTGGATCTTGTCGTCGAGTGACCGCATGGCTCGGAGGATCGCCCAGAGGGGGAAGATGTCGGCGCCGGCGGGATATTCCGTCGCTGTTGTCGGATTACGGAGCTGATAGCGCGAAACGAGCACCCCGCCGAGCCGGGCAAGGCGCCATCGGGCGGCGGATGAGACGCGGGCGGCCGCCTCGTCCACCTCAGCGAACATCTCGCTGAGCTGATCGCGAAGCCGGATGCCGAGCGGCGTAACTTGCAGAAGCCCCGAGTCCTCATACATCAGCCCGAGTCCTTCGAAGAGCTTCTTGTATGTGCGGATGCGCGAGTCGGCTTGGTCCTGAAGCTCGGGGAGTACGGCCTTCTGTCGGATCGCGAGGTTGCGGCGTACATCATCGTATGGCGGTTTCCAGTCCGCCTGGTCGCTCCGGAGCATCGCGTACAGGAGCGCCGCGCCGACATCCTTCGGCCCACCCTGGACGCCGAGGTCCGGGATGACGTCTCGACCCGCGAGATCCCAGCAATCGCGCTCAGCCATCTTCGCCGGGGGCTCTTGGGATCGGGACGTCGCGGCACACGACGGGAAAGCCTATCGGGCCGTTACACGCCGCAATCGACGGGGTCGAGCTGGAGTACGTGGCAGAGACGCACACCTAGCTCGTAGCCGACCGTCCTCTGGGGACAACCCGACTTGAGACCGAGGATACGGCTTACTCGGCCGGTGTCCGGAATCGGCTCAACACAACCCCGGAGCCGCATATACCGAGGGGGGTTTCGATCCCATCCGAGCCGCCTGGCGATCTCGGTTCGAGAGATTTCCAGCGCGTTCTAGCTCAAGGAAGCGGCGCTGAAATGGTTCAATCGGGACTCTCTCGCTCACGGTGCGTGGCATGTTCTCCACGTCTACCTGGGCAAGGGCCGATGCAATATAAGACGCGACGCGGCGGAAGACCCCGACAAGAGGGCCCGAGGGTGGCGCCGCGTGTCACGGGCCGTCACGCGGCCGCATCCCCGGAGCGCAACCGTTTGCCTCCCTACTCGCTGTTTCGGCCTCCTCCAGCGGCTGCTCTTGGTGTCGGCTACGCCGCGATCTGGCGGTCGCCAACGGCCGGAACAGCTCCGCCGTTGACGAGCGCCTCAAGCCGCCGGCGCTCGTCGCCCCCGCGTCGCCTGAGACGGGCCTTCGCATCATGACCACGACGCCAATCGCATCGTCCACAATTTCCTCGTGCACTGTCTCCGACAGCCCACGGGCGTCTCCACGCGCGCTGAGGGCTCTGAGCAATTCGGGCCGACCAGCCGCAGCACCGCTGCCACCTCAACCCGCGACCAGATCCCACGGCGCCAAGGCGCCCGCAGCCTCTCCGAGGATTGCTGCCAGAAACCTCTTCGTCCCTGCGAGATACCTAATTCAATCGAGCTCATCGACCTGTAGTCCCGGCTACAGCAGCTAAGTGCCCCTCGATTTGCGAGTGGCCCGAGCTCGCTCTTGGGAGTCTCTCGGGGCCGAGTGAACTGAAACCGGCCGCCAAAAGGATAGGTCTCTCGCGGGCGGCGGGCGGTATTATTCGTCCGAACCGTGCCGGGATTTGCTCAGAGAGTCAGGACTGTGGAGTCTCGCTCGTGGCGGCCTGCCCATTCTCCCTCGTGAACGAAATCTCCTGGAAGCTCGATTGGTCGCCCGCGATTTGTCCCCCGGTGCGTGTGCTTCAGCGTCCAATCATCGCGACCGGCGAACTTGAAGAGGATCTAGAGCCCTTTCGAAGTGAGGTAGCGCGCTGGCAGTTCGATCGTCTAGACGCGACGGTGACCGCAATCGGATTCCTAGCCGCCACTCGGCTCACGTCCATACAGGAGCTCTACCTCGTCCGTGATGTCCATGGCGAGGAGTACGAGTTCGACTTTTCGGGTCAGACAGAGCGCGTTCTTACGATTTGGCGCGTCGCCGAGCACCTCGATATGCTTCAGCTGCGCCTCCGTCGGGGCCCTGAATCGCTCACCGCGCAGGTTGGTGGCTCGGTGGCGCTCCCCATCCTCGCCAGGCTCGCCGGCGATTCTTCGACGACCTCGGTAAGCCGTGACGTGCTTGAGCTGTACCGGTCCGGTCAGCCGCCTGAGAGCTCCACGGACTAGTAGTGCTGCCCGGCTGGGCACAGACACTCTTGAGCCCCGCACCGACATCCGAAGCTCAATCGACGGACGGGCGCTCGTGGTCGGCCCTAGCGACAGCGATCGCGTGTTGGTCGCTCTCTCCGTTTCTAATATTCGAGTGCGCCGGACTGGCGAAAGCCCCCGTCGTCGCTCTCTACGCCGTCGCGCTCGGCTCTCTATCGGTCCTTGTCGCGTCTAGTTTATCTCGGGAGTATGGCCCCGGCGAAGTCCTCCGCCGTAATCGAGCAGAGGGTGGCGTGAAGCGGGCGCTAATGCTCGGGGCTGGGACCTTCGTTCTTTACCCACTCCTGTACTTCTCTGCGCTGCAGGGCGCTCATTCGATCGTCCTGGTGAACCTAACAAACTACCTCTGGCCCATAGTCGGAATAGTCGTGGTCGCCACCAAGGTGCGGGGTGAACGTTCTCTTGAGATGACCCTCGCTCTAGCATTCGGCTTCGCTGGCGCAGCCCTCGCGATCGCTGCTGCTCACCCGGAGTCGAAGCATGGAACTGACGGGTTCCGGCCATTTATCCTCGCGGGGGTCGGTGCCTTTGCATATGGCGGCGTGTCGGCATACATGCGACTGAGTGACAGGCACCACGGCAGGGAACGAACGGCGCACCTCCTCTTGCTCGCACTCTTTGCCGGAGGAGGCGTGGCATGGCTAGGTATCGGCTTCCTTGCAATCGATCACCCGTCGTGGATAGTCGTGCACAGCTCACTCCGTCGCGATGCTGCTCTCCTGACGTATGCGCTGTTGCTTCCGGTCGCGCATCTCTCTTGGCTGACCGCGGTGCGGAACCCACGGGTGCCGAGCTTCCCGGCGGCATACATCATTCCCGTCGCTGGGACCGCTGTACTCGCACTCGCGGTGGGAGGGCGTCCGCCCCCAGCTACGTTGTCCGCGCTGGTCTTGGTGCTTTGCGGGGTCGCCTTCGCAAATAGCGGCCGAAGCGTGATCCCCGTCGGGTTCGCCGTGACCTTGAGCTTTCTCGCCTCGATTCAACTCAGCCAAGGCCTCGCCGGAAAAGTCGGTGGAGAGGTTGACACCGAGACGGGGCAGATCTTGCTAATCCTTGTTGGTCTTGTCGCAATTTTTGGCGGCTTTGTCCTTACGAACGCGATCAATCGTTACGACACACTGCAGCACTGCTGCGCGAGGTTCTACGGCAAGCTCGCGGGAGATCCTGAGTTGCCGCCCCACATGCGCACATCTGCACTGGACCGCCTCGATGCGCTTGTTCTGGAAGCCGACCGTGGTAGCCAACTGGCCGCGTCAGAGACGCCCGCTTCGCACGAGGCCCTGACGATTGATGCGGCGGACATTCTGGAGCTCCCCTTGGCGGAGGTTCCAGACGAGGCTTTGCGTGCGCGCCGACTGTTCCCCGAAGAGTGGGCAAATGTAGATGTGGCTCTCGCCAATCGTGTCTCGGGCTACGAGTGGATCGTTTTGTTGCTCGGGAGCGCCGGACTGGTCACAGGGCTACATCTATACGCGGTCGCGTCCAACTCGGCTGCCACGGTTTTGATGCGAGCTTTTACTATCGCCTTGATCGCGGGAATAGTGTTCACCATTCGCGACTACGACAGGCATCGCCCCGAGCGCATGGTGACAGTGTTGAGAGAACTGCGCCGCGGCTTTGGCCTTAGGATCGACGAGGGTTCTCCGCTGGCGCTGGCACATAAGCAGCAGAACCGCGGCGGCATTGCCCCCTGGGAACTTATGGGTCTGATGATTCTGATCGGTGCAGCTTTGGTGGCGATAGCCGCCAATGTCTGATGGGAAGCTGGATGACTCGGACCTCACAGCCAGAGCTCGACGTGTGGGTGCAAGGGGTGCGCCTGAGGGTTCGCACAGCCAAAGGCGTGGAGCCGACCCCATTCTCGCTGTTCATTGCAAATATGATGCGCGTCGGGGTCAGCCACGAGCTTGCCGTGGACGCTGGCGCGGGAGGCGGACTGCTAGCGATCGCGCTGGCTCGACTCGGAATGGCAAACGTAATCGGGGTCGAGCGAAATGCCTGCGCGTGCGAGATATTTGCCGAGAACGTGCGCCTTAACCGCGTCGCCCAGCAGGTAACAGTGGTCCACGCAGACATTGCCGATTACACGACGCCGACCGCCGCCAGCCTTGTCGTGGCAAACCCGCCCACGATCCCAGAACGCCCTGGCCTCCCAGAGTTCGTGGCCGGCGCGGGACCGGATGGGCTGCAGTTTTTGCGGTTGCTGTTTCAACGAAGCTTGGCGTGGTTGGCACAGGACGGAGAAATCCAATTCGTCGCCTCCTCGCTCGTGGGCCGAAAGCGCCTAGCGGGGCTCGCCGCCCAAGATGGTTGGTCTTTGGAGCCGAGGGGTAGCGAGCTTGTGCCCCTGCGTAGCTTCTACGGCCTAGTGTTCGGGACGAGGGCCGACGGCACGATCGCTCCTCCGCAAGCCCAAGATCGTGACGGGCGCATTTTCCACCAGAACGAGATCATCACCGTTTACCGCGCACGTCGAGAGGCCAAGACTAGGCTGGGCGGCCGGCACACGAGCTAGCTACGTGTCGAGTGCGCCACTGGGTGTCGAAGCCATCGCTGAGACGTCCTCCGCGGAGCGCGCGACTGCGTGCGGCATGAGTCGCATCGAGTGTGCGATGTCTACGGCGCCTCCTCGATCAAGCAGAATCACGCCGCCGAGACCGCGAAACGTAGACCGCACGTAGCGAAGAGCGGTCGCGGCGTCCGCGCCAATCTCCCCGGGGCACCGTTCGACGAGCGAGAATGCGGCGCAAGCCCGAGCAAATGCCTCCCCGTCTCCCGTACACGAGCAGGCCGCTCGCTCCGTCGCGTAGGTGCCTGCGCCGACGATCGGCACATCTCCGACTCGCCCCGGGTGATGCCCTGCCACGCCACCGGTACTCGTGGCCGCAGCTAGACGGCCGCTGTGATCCAGTGCGACAGCCCCAACGGTGTTTCCCGCCCGCGAGCGCGCGTTAACTAGTTCGAGTCGGCGCTCGGGAGTGATCAACTCGTCGGGGCTTACCGGAACATGACCATGGCGCATCGCGAAATCGGCCGCGCCGGGACCGGCCAAGAGGTGGTAGCTGCCGTCGTCCATAATCGAACGCGCGACATCAATGGGGTGGCGAAACGGTGGCAAGCAGGCAACGGCACCGGACCGGAGCGTGCTCCCATCCATTACGCACGCGTCGAGCTCAACAGTCCCGTCGCGGGTCAGGGCTGCGCCAGTCCCAGCGTTGCACGACGGTGCGTCCTCGAGGACACGAACGGCTTCGACGACAGCATCAACAGCAGTGCCTCTTGAGAGCGCGCGCAAGCCGGCTTCGGCCGCCTCCGCGCATGCCATCACAGCCTCATCGGTACCTCCTGGCCAGTCGCCAGCACCGCCGTGTACGACGACTACCACGTGATGTCCCACACCGTCTCGGCCGCGCCTGTCATCTGGCACCAGATACCGGCAATCCGACTTTTACTCGACCGAAGCGTTGAGGTCGGCCTCAAGGGCCCGGGCGGCGTCCAGCACCAACGCGTCTGCCATGCGCGGGCCGCAGAGCTGGAGCCCGATGGGAAGTCCTTCCGCGTCTTCGGTCACAGGAATCACTGCCGCGGGAAGACCGGCAAGCGCAGCGGGAACGGAGTAGATGTCAGACAGATACATCGCCATAGGGTCAGCCACGCGCTCCCCAATGGGCCAGGCCGTTGATGGTGATACGGGCGACAAGATCAGGTCAACGTCTCCAAATGCCGAGCTGAACTCTTGGATCAGTGCGTTGCGCACTCGACAAGCTCGCCCGTAGTATTCGTCCTCATATCCTGCTGACGAGGCAAACGTCCCTAGCAGGATTCGGCGCTTCGCCTCCGCGCCAAAGCCTCTGGTCCTAGTCTGCACAAGCATGTCGAAGTAGGTACTAGCCTCAGGCGCTCGATCGCAATATCTGACTCCGTCGAAGCGCGCTAGGTTGCTGGCGGCCTCGACCGAAGCGATGATGTAGTAAGCGTCGAGCGCGTAGGGTGTAAGGGGCAACGAGATCTCGGTTACGCTCCAACCAAGAGCATCTGCCCTTGTGGCGAGCATGTCCACAGCCGCTGAGACGTCCTTTTGGCAATCGCTGCTTAGATACTCACGGGGCAGGCCGAGCCGCAGCCGAGTTTGGGGCTGATCCTTCGCAGGCAGGGTTGCCTCGACGGTCGTCGCGTCACACGGATCGACGCCCGCCATTAGCCTAGTGAGAGATGCCACGTCGTCGACGCTAGTGGCGAGCGGCCCGATTTGGTCCATCGAGGATGAGTAAGCGACCAAGCCGTATCGTGAGACCCGGCCATACGACGGACGGAATCCTACGGTCCCGCAGAGGGCCGCGGGTTGGCGGACGGAACCCCCCGTGTCGGTGCCAAGTGCCCACGGCACGAACCCGGCGGCAACGGCGGCAGCGGAGCCACCGCTCGTACCGCCAGGCACCCGTTCAAGTGCGCGCGGGTTGCGCGTCGCGAAGAAAGCCGAATTCTCGGTGCTCGACCCGAACCCGAACTCGTCCATGTTGGTCTTGCCGATGACCAGGAGTTGTGCCGCCTGAAGCCGACTGACCGCCGTGGCTGTGTACGGCGGTTCGTAACCGCCAAGGATCCGCGATGCGCATGTTAGTGGGTGGCCCGATACGGAGATATTATCCTTGACGGCGATCGGGATTCCCGCGAACGGGTGAAGCTTGTCACCGCGCACTCGTGCCTCGTCAATCGCCGCGGCAGTTTCGCGTAGATCCCCCCGGTCCGCGAGCGATATAAATGCATGGATGTCGCTCTCGGACGCGTCGATCGCGCTAAATGACGCCTCGAGGAGTTCAAGGCTGGACGTCTCGTTCGTGGCGAGTGCGGCGGCCATCTCGGTGGCCGTTCGGCGCGGAGTCATGTTGGGAGCCTAGCGGCTACGGAGGGTCCGTTGCGTGCGGGGGTTAGGCTGTAGTCCGAGAGCCAAGGGCGAGTGCCGCCGCCGAATATCGGATGCGCTACTGGGCTTAGCCAACACTGGCGGGTCACCGGCCTGCCCGGAAAGAAGCGTTGGATTAGGTGCGCAGTCGCGCTCTTGTCCCCAGCGCCTCTTGAACTGCTGCGACGAAGGCGGCGGCGGCGAGCGCAATAAATGCACCCGCCACGAAGGTGAAAAAGTCATTCCTGTCATGCCGGTCATGATTGATCCCAACGGCAGTCCACACCGGGTTCCGGCCTCTCGATAGGGTCTCTGACCATTTCGCGGAGCCGGGTGGTGCGTAATTGGTGGGGAACGACGCCCAGTCGTACTGATTCGCGTGTGGCAGCGCGTATTGAATCAGCAACTGGGGGTTGCCTGGGCCTTCATAGTTGACTTCCGGCATCACCACGGAGGCCGTTTCACTGTTCGCCGCATACCCGTATTCTGTCGCGAACACAGGAGCTATAGCTCCTGACGTGACCTGCCGCTTACGAAACGACAGCCACGTGTGATTTGGGTGACGCCGTTGATATAAAGGCATTCAGGTCTCACGCACTTGTACACCTTAACTCCTGGCGGAAGCGTCATAAGCAGTGACACTCTCCTGTGACGTTTGGACGGCGAGAACGGATCGATCTCAGCTGCGATATTGACCAATAGACGCCGGGAGAGCGGCTGACTCCATACTCGATTGCGATGAGCGGCTCGTGCGACTCAAGCGTGATCGTCGTCGCGCGTGGTGTACGAAAGTCTCGTTCGTGTGGCAAAAGTATAAGCCCGGCCAAGGTGAACCCCAAGGTGACCACGCCAAATATTAGCGAGGTCGAGTAGCGCCGCATCGCTACTGACCGGGCCAGAACACAGCCGACAGGCTCAGAGTCGTCACGAACATAAGGTGGATGCGCGGTGCAAATCAATGCGCTCGACAAGCCTAAATGCCTGTGCGCGAGTCGCTCGTCCGGCGAGGCATCCACCATCGATGATCTCGCGTCCAGTGGTCACGACGCGGGATCTTACGCAAGAATGGAACTAGGCACGAGCAGGCGGGCGGGCTGCCCAGCCGGCAGCGGTCGAGCCTGCTCCGTAGCCGGCCGTGCGTCTCGAGGCTTGCCCTCGATACCCATGTCGGCGCCGCTCATTACGACGAGAAGGAGCTGCAATGGCGTACTGGTGGGACGACGACGTGAATGAGCGGTACTGGGTCGAGATACGCAAAGAGCCGGGGATAGGCACTTCGCTGGAATGCCCCGACCACCAGATCAACGAGGGCGGCACTCCTGGACCGAACCCCTGGTACGAGCTTGTCCGGTCGGTCAGGAAGCGCGAGATTGTCTACCACTACAACGAGCGCGAGCAGCGCTTCGTAGGCCGGAGCCGTGCGGCGTCCGATGCGCAACATGTCGAGGCGGGGTACATCGTCGCGCTAGAGGACTTCACGCCGATTGCCGCTCCGGTCGACCTGGCATATTTGCGCGCACGTTCGGCGACCCTCTTTCAGCTTCGCGAGAACCTGAAGGCGGCTCACTCCGAGGACACCATCTACACCCCTTTCCAGTTTCGCGGTGCCTCTCTCTATGGGATGATGTCCAACTACTTCGCGAAGTTGCCGCGTGACGTAGCGTTGGAGCTCTTCGGAGTCGACGGGCTGGCCGAGGAGGCACTCCCCGAGACCGAGGATGGTGCGCCGGCGCCGATCACGGGCGATGACATCGATCCCGGCCCGACACAGAGCAGTTTCCTGCGCCCGTTTAGGTCCAAGGCCGACAGCGACTATCTCAGCAACGTCGTGGGCGGGCGGCACCCAAGGTCTCGCCGCCACGAGCGGCTTATCAATGACTGCGCGGCGTGGCTGAGGAGCGAGGGGATGGAGCCGATGCGCAACGCAGCCATCGACCTCGGCCTCGAGGATCCGCCAGTGATCATCGAGGGTAAGACCGTAGCTACAGGTTGGGCGGCGCCGGTCCGGCAGGCGGTGAGCCAACTCTACGAGTACCGGTACTTCAAGGTCGCCGCGCCGAATTCCGCGCTGGTCTTTCTTGCGGAGAAGGCGGTGCCTGAAACATGGGTTCGCTACCTAGAGAAGGATCGCAAGATTGGCGTCATGTGGCCGTCGTCGGGCGACTACCGCCTCTCCCGTCTGGCCCGCGCCGCCCTCCGGCTTCCCATCTGACTATTCACGCACCCAAGGTGGAGGGGCTCAGTAGGTCTCCCCGCAGTTACGAAGACGGCGATGGGAATGCTAGGTCCGCGACGGCTCCGTCCGGCCTATTAACGATGAAGCACCCGTCTTCGCCGCGGCCACGAGGTCCGCGGGGTCTTCCTGGCGGTGGCTCGCTGTGCCGACCAAGAGACGGGCGTCAGAGACGTAATCGAACACTCCGAACTTGCCGTGCCAGCAGATTAGTTCTGATGTAGGGTCGTCGAAACGGGCAGGACTGCGGACGGGCGACCCGACTCGGGCCGCCCGAGAATTGTGCTGGGGGGCGTCGGCTGCGCTACAGCGCACCCGATTCGTGCGGCGGCGATGAGAGTAGGCGTCTACCGGGTCGCGTGTGCCGCGCGCCAGATGTATGCAGGCGGCCGGGCGACGCTCGCGAGACCGACCCGAACATCGAGGACAGACCGCCGGTCAGGGCATACACTCCTCATGTTGATGGGGGCGGTCGCGAAGAGAGGTAGACGCCGGTCGTATAGCCGGGCACGCGAGCATACGACTTGGGGGATCGCCGCTGCCGTGGCGGTCATGGTGTTGGCTCCAGCCACAGCGGGCGCGAGACCCGCGTTGCCTTCAGTCCTACCGGGCGCAAATGCACAGCACCTTTTGCCTGGGCAGACCGAAGCGCTCCAGGCGCAGGTCCCGGTGCGCGCATGGTGCCGTCTGACCCTCTCACACAGAGGCGTCCCCACGGCCGCGAGCTCTCCGCGTCGTGCGACCGGATCGCTCGCGCAATTTGCGTGGCGAGTGTCGTCGAATGCGGCGGGCGGCAAGTGGCTTGCGACCGTGAGTTGCAGCCGGTCCCGCGCAGCGCTCCTTCGGAGCGGTGGCCGCAAGGCGCACATCTGGCTCCGGATCTCACAGACCCGGCGGCATCAGCACGGCCCCGTCGCACGGACGATCAAGGTCCTATTTCCTCATTCAGGAAAGGTCGAGATCACCGGTCTAGGTGGGGGTAGCTATCCACCGTTCGGCTCGCTCATGATCGCTGGTAGCGCGTGGCTCGATGGGCAAGGCGTCAACGTCTACTCGAACGGCGGGGATGGGGCGTCCGGTTACTACCAATGTGTGGAGCTGATCAACCGCCTGATAACGACCCGCGGCTGGGGTCATTCGATCTACGGTAACGCAAATCAACTCTATGGGAACGCGAGTTCGGCCTACTTTGACAAGCATCCGAATGGCAGCGGTTACCTACCAGTACCGGGGGACATCGTCGTTTGGGGCGGCGGCTACGGCGGCTTCGGGCATGTATCAGTGGTCGACGCGAATAGCAGCGGACTTCTGACTGTCGTCGAGGAGAACTCATCTCCTACTGGCTATGGCACGAATCCGATCTCATCCGGGGGATACATCGCGCCTACCCCATACGGCTACTACGTAGAGGGCTTTCTTCATGCCCATGCGAACCACGCGACGGGCAGCGCAGGTGGAGGCGTACCGGGCAGCGGCGGGAGTTCGGGGGGCGGGACTCCGGGTGGGGGCATCGCGACCGGCTCCTTGCCAGCGATTTCCGGATCGACGGTCGCGGCTCAGGGTCCGAGCAATTCGCTTTATGCCTACTGGGAGACCAGCGACGCGCAGTGGCACGGTCCACTCGGGATCGGAGCCGGAGGAAGTACCTTCTCGGGGCCCGCGATCTCGTCAAGCTCGTCCGGGCTTCCTATCGTCAGCGCGCAAGGTCCCAGCCACTCGCTCTACGTCTACTGGGAGACCGGGGATGCGCAATGGCATGGACCTCTAGGGGTCGGCAGCGGTGGCAGCACATACTCCGCACCCGCAGCGTCAGGCTCCACGGTCGCCGCGCAGGGGCCGGACAACTCGCTCTACGTCTACTGGGAGACTCCTGATGCCCAGTGGCACGGCCCCCTGGGGGTGGGCGCTGCGGGAAGCACGTTCTCGACTCCTGCGATGGCATCGGCGGGCATGTCCGGACTGCCGGTGATTGCTGCGCAAGGGCCGAACAACTCGCTCTACGTCTATTGGGAGACTCCCGACGCCCAGTGGCATGGACCTCTCGGGATTGGAGAGGCGGGAAGCACCTTCTCAGCCCCCGCGGCCTCCGTGAGTCCGTCGGGGCTCCCAATGATTACGGCGCAGGGGCCGGACAACTCGCTCTACGTCTACTGGGAGACTCCTGATGCCCAGTGGCACGGCCCCCTGGGGGTGGGCGCTGCGGGAAGCACGTTCTCGAGCCCGGCGGCCTCAGGCTCCACCGTGGTGGCTCAGGGACCCAGCAACTCTCTCTATGCCTACTGGGAGACGAGCGACGCTCTCTGGCACGGTCCTCTTGGCATCGGCGGAGCGTGGTAGCAGCGCTCACGCGCGTGCCTAGCGGCGCATTACCCTGGCGTCGGCCGACTGGCGGACGGTCGTTGCCAGTGCCGGCCGCTGTGTCATGAGCACCGACCACTCGCCTCCCCCGTTGACGCTGCCCTGGCCCACAGAAATGCAGCAGCGACGACGCCTGCGCAGCAATCTTCTCCTGCCACGATGTGTTCGAGCGTGGGTATCGCCACGCCCGCGGTACCGACCGACGCGATGCACGAGCCGCGAGCGGTGTCGATCGACTGATGTCCGCGGAGCCGAAACCGAGCTAAGCGTGACGGTTAGGACCGGCAGCGCGCGACCGCGCGGAACGCCGCCCCTGACATTCTGGGCATGCAAGACTTCGCGGTTCGCAGAAATTGCTTGCGCAGCAGCCCGATCTGATGGCCGGTGCGGCACTCGACGAGCTAGAACACCTGTCCCAAGCTCCCGGGTATGGCAGCTGTTCGGGCTTGTCCGCGACCTTGTCGATGGTGCCTGCGACGACCCAGCCGATCCATGGGACGGTTTCGTTCGCAAGCGCGATGGAACAAAATGCCGTAGCAGCCAGCACGAACCGCTCAGCCCGAGTCCCGTGCTCTAGCCACGTCCACTCGGACGAGACGTCGGGCGAGGAAGGAGCGCGACCACGTCCACCGCCCGGTTCTCCTAACTGCCTCGGGTCTCTCTGCATGTCCCGACAGCGCGCTCCAGCCACCAAGACCAGTCGCGCGCCGATAGCCAATGGCAGAAGTTCAGGCCGCCTACCCCACCGACCGCTGCGCCCACCAGACGGCGATCTCGATCTTGAAGGGCAGCCCGGCCACGCTTGACAACTTGCTACAGGAGTCAGTCGGATCCGAGACTCACGAAACCCTTGCCGAGCGCAAGCGCCAACGCGCCGAGCGTAAACCCGTCGCTGATGTCGCCACTCACTATGAGTGCAGAGATATCGATGAGCGGCAGAATGCGGTGCCCGACGATGTCGTCCGTGTCGTCCGCCACCACGGCATGCTGGATTTCGTCCTCAGCGATTCGAGCCAGATAGACCCATGCCCGTTGGGCCATGAGCGCGGGAACTGGGAAGAACATCCCAACCGGTGTGAGGGCTTCCACTCTTAGCTGGCACTCCTCGAATAGCTCGCGGCGAGCAGCGACCTCTGGCTTCTCACCGCGATTGACAGACCCCATCGGAAACTCAAGGGCTCGCGTATTCGTCGGATGTCTAGCCTGCTCGAGCATCACTGTGAGGCCGGAGGGCGCAAGCGGGATCACGATCGCGCCGTCGGCGCGCTCAACTACACCATATGGGGCCTCCTTGCCGTCTTGAAGGACCGTATCCTCACGGACCTTGAGCCAGTTATTCTCGTAAACGGTTCGTGTCTTTAGTCGCTCCATTGGTTCTCCTACTCGATAGGGTCGTCTGCCCGCATTGGCAGCGGCTCACCGATCCGTGCGTAACGCACGCCGGCCCTAAGGAACTCGTCACGATGACGTGCCCACGCACCCTCGTTATCCAAGATAAGGGCGTCTGGCCGCAGGTGCGAGAGCAGTACGCTCGTGGGAATATCGCGATAGATTCGATGGGCTGCACCGACGAAGATCGTTTCACATCGCGCCAAGCCGGCCGGAAACCCCATCGCACGAACGGAGTGGTTCCCATTGCTGGGCGCAGCTACATACGGGTCATGTGCGAGAACAACTCTTCCGGCGTTGGCGAGTAGAGTAGCTATATCCATAAATGGCGAGAGCGCCGCGCTGGGAACATCTCCCCGGTAAGTTAGCCCGAGAATCCCGATTACCCCCTCGCACGAGTCGGACAGTAGGCCCGCGATGTACTTACGCTGGTCGCTCTCGAACGCGAGTGCCGCAGTGCCGATCGACAGGACATCGGATTGCTCGGAGCCGGCCCGAAGATAACTTGTTGCAACCGGAACACAATATCCGCCTGTGCCGGCCGAGGCAAAGTACTTGGTTTTGATGCGCCAGTGAGATGCGGCAAGGTCTAGTGCTTCGGCGACGCTCTCGTCGGGGTAGGCGCGAGCAAGCTGAGTGCAATACATCGCGATCACATGATGCAAGCTATTCTCGATGCACTTGGTTAGCTCGGCGACCTCGCACGTTGCCGCCGGGCGGAGGTCACGTGAGACGCGCCCGATTAGGGCGCTCGCTCGTTCGTGCGCTATCTGACCCTCGCCTGCGAACACCCGTGGGAGCGTCTCGAGCGTCTTGTCATCGCCAAGAAACCAATCCCGCCGCGGCGCCACCGCCAGAGCCATTTCCGGATAGCTGGCGCAGAGGCGCTTGCAAGTCCCTGGCGTGAGCGTACTTTCGACCAAGCACAGCCACGGCTTGGTCCGCGCCACCCGGTCGATGACGTCCTCAACGATCGTTGTGTCGGGGACCCCGTCCGACTCCGTCGGAACTGCGACAATATGAGCGGAAGTTTGCGGAATAGGACTGCCGGCGGCGATCGCACGAAGCACCCCGGACTCAATAAGAGGGTCTAGAGGAATCCCGGTCCATTCCTCGAAACGCGGCTGCCTAAGTTGAGCTGAATTAATTTCGTCTATTCGTCGCTCGCTCGTGTCGCGCACGACGCATGCGATGCCGTTGGCTGCGTAGTGCATTGCGGTGCTCAGGCCCACATATCCCCCGCCCCAAACTGTGAGCGGCCGCGGGACTTGAGCATTCCTTTGGTCGACGTGCGTCATCTCGCTCAGCGTCGGCGCATTTGATTGCCCAGCGAGAACATACCCAAGGCGAACAGCGCGATACCTATCGCGGCCTCGGCCACTGAGAGCATCTTCGTTAGATCGTTGCCCGGTGCAACGTCGGAAAACCCGACTGACACCATGCTGGACGCACTGAGAATTACGCTTCTGGAGAGACCGGGAGCCCGAAGCGGCGATCCGATTTCTCCGAGTATGGCGAATGCCGCTGTGAAGGCGACGAACGTCAGCGCGATTCCCGCAAAAGGCCGTACTGGTCGCTCGCCGTACCCTGCGAGCAGCTCGTAAAAGCAGTCACGCAGCCATCGCACGATGTAGCCCCCTGCTGACAGTGCCATCCGCCATCCCGGCATGCCACGAAATTGGTCGGCGTGCTCCCTTCTTACGTTTCGCGGCGAGTTTGATCGACGCTCGGCCCGTCGCTCACGGAGATAAGCCCACGCGGCGTCACTGGTACGTCCCTGCTGCAGGAAGCATGCTTGGAGCGTGCGATATATCTCAGCGCTCTCGACAAAGCGTTGCGATTCGTGTCTTCGCCGAATATCTGGCTCGTCCGGGAGCGGCATCCAGTCGACGCCGTAGAGCGGGTAGAGCCTCGACCTCGGTGCGCGAGGGCTCTGTTCAACCGCTAGAGCGAAATCGATTATGCGCCGATCGTCTAGGAGGTACGCGCTGTATTCGTCGGCGTTCTCTTGGAGCAAGGCGTGGCCAAAGGATTCGCCATAGACGAGGGCACCGTCGAGGTTCGCTCGTAGGAGATTCGCGCCTCGCAAGTTTGCGAAACGCAGATCCGCACCGCGTAGGTCGGCGCGCTCGAGCTTGGCGCGTTCGAGGTTTGCCTTATAAAGGTCCGCCCCTCTCAAATTGGCCCGATACATGTCCACGCCCACTAGGGATGCGCCGTAAAGGTCAGAATCGCGTAGATCGGCGAGTTGTAGACGGGCGTAGTCGAGTGTCGCGTGCACGAACTCGGTGCGACGGAGAACAGCGCCGATAAGATTTAGTCCAGGATGGCCCAGTCGGTCAGTCAGCCATACGGGCCGTACCTGCTTTGGCCGGATATCAAGGAGTATGGCTCCAGAGAGATCCAGATCTGACAAGTTAATATCGTTCAGCGGGAGGCCGCCTGGGCCGCGGTTGTCTTCGATCGCGGAGAGGATCTCCTCAATCGACGGCTTCCGGCCAACTCCGGCTCCCTCCCTCACGAGTCGACTAGTCCAGAGGCTGTACAAGCGACGGCGAAGCGTCGTGGGGCTCAGGCTGAAGTCAGACCTGGCCGGCATGAGGGAGCCACCGCCTTGCTTACGTAAGCGCCGCGAGCAGATACGCTCAAACCCCGGCTCTCGACACCTTGTTCTGCGGCCCGCACGGTTAGCGCCGCCGGATCGGGTACGAGGGCCAACCAAGTGGACCCACGACCGCCTGCCCCGAGCTGCTTTCCGACTCCGCTGAAATCGTCTATCAGCTTCCTGAGCTCAGATTGCTGGATCGAATCCCGAATCTTATCGCTGAGCGCTTCCTGAATCGACGCGATTGTTTGGACCACTTGTGAGAATTCGTGGCAATCGCCGCTTGCGAGAGCCGCTGCCACGGACCGGGTCAACTTGACGCCGGCGGACAGCGCGGCTGCAACCGACGCATCCCCGGCCGAGTAGCGAGCCAAGACATCGGAGACCACGGCGCTGGAGTCTCTGCTTCCAGGTTCCCGCAACAGCACGGCGTGTTCGAGTAGGACCGCAGCAGCACCTCCGATGCTCTCGCGCGTGACGGCCCCGCCGGCCCCAAAGTTGTAAACGGCTACTCCACCGAAGACGGATGCGCACCTGTCCTGACGACCGCCGACAATGCCCGCTGCCTCCTCGATGGCTTCGGCCCTTCGGCAGATCTCGGTGCTGCTCAGCTCATATTCGTCGCACGCATGCGCTATGCCGAGGGCGAGCCCGACCGCGATGGCGCTAGACGTCCCCAGCCCTTGCCATCCGGGTAGGGGTGTTGCGACCTGAATCTTGAGGTCTGGCGTGCTACGGAGACAGTCGGCGAGCGCCGCCCTCACCAGCGCTCCTGTCTCCTGCCGCTCCGGCTCCATCGCTGACCGAGCCGGACCGACAAAGACCCGGACGCAGACCCACTCGTCGAGTGCGGCGTTCACCACTTCGCCGCCGGCCGTCTCAGGATAGGGATCAACGTCGCTCGGCCCACCGACAAGATCGGCTCGAAGCGGCGAATAGACCTCGATCATGCCTGAGCCCCCTTGTATAGCCACCAAGCGCGCGAAGGATACGTCCCGGCACGGCCATTCCAATAGCTGGACCACAGCAGGATAGCCAGAGCGCCATCTGAACGTCACTCCGCACGAGCCCGTCCAGATTGTTTACACCCTGCGCAGAGCAGGTCTTAGCCATCTAAAGCGCGTGCCGTGCCCCCAAGAACCAGCCGGTGGCGACGGAACGCGGCAAAGATTGTTCTGTTTGTGCCCATCTTGGCGGCCAACTGGGAAATCGTGACGCCCGGCTGACCCGCATCGACATCTCCCCGGCGTCGTCGATTATCTGGTGCACCAGACCTCCCTACCTGACCGAGGTCGACTCGGTCGGACATGACGCCTATGCGCTGGGCACCTCAGACTCGAACGTCTGCCCGACTGCTACGGGGCAGCTTCTAGGACGACGGGATGCCCACGGCCCTCCGAGCCGTCGAGAACCGCTCGACATCAGCCTCCAAGTCGCCCATCGCTTTGCCGGGCGCCGACTTCGCGACGCGTTAGGTCATCGAGAGACCGGTACGCTTGTCCCGTCCCGTAACATCGCCTGTAATCCAGCATGTTCAGCCAACTCCGAAGCACCGGCAATCGCCGCGCATTCCTGATCCTCGCGGCCCTCGGCACACTCGTTTTCGTCGTTGCCTCTGGCGCGGTGTCGTACTGGATCAAGAACTCCCACAGCAGCGCCTTGCTAAATGCGACGCAGGACGTTCTCTTCAGCGTATTTGTCGCACTCGCAACCGGAACGATTACCGCGGGTGTGCTCGTGTTTCTCTATTTTTCGCTGTTCGCGGACACGGAGGCGGGCCTCGATACGGTCGCGTGCGTGGACCCGAAGACTACTGCGCGCCTTCACAAGGAGGACCTTCGGACTACGGACACGTGGTTTCACGATGGACACATCGGTCGCTGGGTCCGCACGGAGGCTCTACCGGCGCTGTCGAACCGTGCGCGCGATCATGGTCGACCACTGTCGGTTGTGCTCGCGCTACTCGATCCCAATAGCGAGCAACTCTGTGACCAATACTCAGAGTACCGGTCGCTCCTGCATCATTCCGAGCCCCAGTTGACCACGCCCGAGCACTTCCTCCTTGAGATCTTGGCGACGATCACAACAGCGGCGCTGTACTGCCAAGGCCCGACGCTCGACGTTAGGATCTACTTCAAGCAAACACTCGGCTTCACACGCGTGGATATCACCGATCATCATGTGTTTCGCACGTTAGTCGACCCCCGGGCACCTTGCGTCGTCTACAGTCGTCACGAGGGAGCGCCGACCCAATCCTTTTACGATGCGACGCGGGCAGGCTTTGAGAACCGGCTAGACGCGCTTGCTCCTCAAAGTCTCACCTTGCCAGAGACCAGAGATATGCACTCATATGAGGCCATCATCTCGTTTCTCGAGCTGAATAACCTGCGGCATCGTACGGACCGCGACTTCGCCGACTCACTGCTTCGGCGGATGAGTTCGACATACAATCCATACCGCTAGACACGGCGCCACATGGCCGTCATAGACACTTTCACTACCGACACCGGAACGCTTGTGATAGGAACGTCGTCGAGGACCGACGGGGATATGCGGCGCGAGAACGCGACGCGCCACCAGGCAGTCGCAAACCGCTCGCGCTTTATCGCAGGCTGCGGCCTTGCACATCGGCCGGTCACTTACGTGCCTGCCAGCCATAGCCCTAACGTCGCCGTCGTGTCGCGCGCGCCTGGCCACATTTTTCACGATATCCACGTGCGCGTGCCTCGGGTGCACGCTGACTTCACGTACTACCTCGACGGCTTTGACGGGGTGTTGTCGCGTGAACGCGAGCGTGCAGTCGGCCTTGTTACCGGCGACTGCATTCCGCTTACGCTGTGGAGCAACACGACTCCGTTCCACGGTGTGATCCACATCGGTCTTCTCGGAGCACTAAACCGTACGGCCGTGAACGCAGTAGAGGTTGCGGTAGCTATCGGTCACCCTACAGCTGACCTCGAATGTTACCTAGGAGCAGCGGTCGGCCAGTCGCAATACGACCTTTCACGCTCCGGATTATGGACGGCGATCGAAGCCGATGCCTACAGCAACGCCCCAGAGGTCGAGCACTATCAGGTCCAGGACGGCCGATCGTTGAAGATGGATCTGGTCGGCATGGTCAGAGATCAACTGGCAGCGGCGAGCATTCCCGCCGCCCGCATTCATGCCCTCGCCGATGGCGCGGCTGGGCGCGATGCGCGGTTCTTCTCTCATAGCGCGGATACTTCCAGCGGACTGCTCCCGACGCGACGACTGATGACGGTGGTTGGCTACTTATGAGTGTCTGCCGACGTGCGACCTTCACGGCTCTGCCAGAGACGCTAGCGGCGATCCTCAACCTTCCCGATCGAAGCATAGAGTCGTTGGCGCAGAGATCGTACGTTCACGCAAATGGGTTTCTCAAGCTTGTACTTGCGTTCAACGAGCGGACGCTTGCCGCACATCGGCTGCACTATTGGCGTCATGGGTCCACGGGTGACAGCGCTGCACATTCACATCCGTGGCCGTTTCGCGCCGTGGTCCATGTCGGGGGATACCGGCATGAGCTTTACTCGGCGTCCCTAGCAAGTGAGGGGGCCCACCGGTGGCGGGTTGGGACTCGCCGCTGCCCCACCGTTGAGCGCATCGGACGAGCTAGGCTCACCCTCGTTGCGTGGAACGATATGCGTCAGCGAGACTCGTATCACCTAGAGCCACAAGCCATTCACCGCCTATCGCGTGTCATTGCGCCAACGGTAACAGAGGTCTGCCAGGGCGGGCACGTTGCCGCATACTCAAACGTGTACCTCAATAGTGACGCCTCCCCTGTCTCATCCGATGTTGTACATACCTCTCCCCGGGACTACCGGAGGCATCTCAAGGAGGTTCTTGACGTTCTATGCAATGTTCGAAGCGAAGAGTTAGACCACCACTCCGGTCCTCGCACTTTCCGACGGGGCTCCTGATCTGCCCGATAGGGGCGGCGTCATCGAATGTGCTGCGTGGTCCATCACCGCGAGAGCGCCGTACGGTCGAGCGCTACCCCTCAAGAGGCGGCGCGGCGGCTGGAAGGCCGCGCCTGGTTGATTCGTTCTAGACAGGGGCGCCGCACACAGCGGATCACATGGCGGCGGAATCCCTGATGCCCCGTGCAGAATCTGATCAAGGCGAGCGGAGAAATCGTCGGGTCTCGGTAGTGATCCGCCACCGATAATCCCTGGTTATCGCCGTCGACGGTCATTAGCCAGAACGGTATTTGGTATCCGAACGATCTGCCTGGTCACCGCGTCGGCCTAGACCAGAGTGCCGACCTTTCCCCCTGCTCGGCGGGGTCGGCAAGCTCAAGTCGCGCTGACATAGCGGGCGTAGGCGTCGCTGAATCCGGCGGCTCTTGCCTCCCGGGCGCGCGCAACAGCGTCATCATGAGAGAGCACGCCCGTGAAAGCGACCCAATAGCCAGCCCTCAGGCTGCTGTGCCGACTAGACAGGAGTAGGCCTGGTTCGGCCAGCTTTGCGACAACGGCACGGGCCTGCACGGCTTCGGCGCCGGCGACAGTACTGCTCGAGACCAGAATGACGGTCCAAGCCGACGTGGCGGCAGGCCAGGTGTCCGGTGCCGTCGTCGGCCTTGGCGCGGGCGCCCGAGCTCGCGCCGGCGTCTTTGGTTCCGGCCGAGCCTGCCGGATAGTGACGGTGGTTGGGAGCGGAACGACGGTGTGCTTGTTGGCGTGGACGACGCTCGAATTGCCAAATACGGAGCCGCTGCGGGCGGCTACGAAGGCTGCGAGGAGCGTTCCAACTAACGTCGCGATCAGTGCCGACCAGAGAGGATGGTGACTGATGAGCTCCCACCAACGAGCGACACCTATCTTGCTCGACGAAGGATTGTTCTCTTGCATCGCGGGGAGGCGAAAGCACGACTGGCTGGCTTCAACTGGCCGGACGGACAGTATGCTCTACGCCGTCCGGAGATTCAGGACCATATTGAACCTTGGGACGATGCGCACCCTTCTCGCCGATAGGACTAGCCCAAACGAAGACTCACGCGGGCTTCGTTTCCGGGATGCTGAGCGCCGGCCAGCTGAAACGACGGGCGCCGCGGCGTGCAGCCCTCACCCCTTCGGAGGTGCCAGCCCCGCCCTTCGTTTAACGACCTTGCCTTCTTGCTCGAGACCGGGAAGGACACGGTAGAGATAGGACGCTGCGGTTATCGGTCTGGATCCACTCGTCCACGAGGTGGGCCTGCTAGCCGAGGAACACGTTGGAGATCAGGCCACCAAAGAGTCCCTGCCATCCAATGCCATAGGTGAGCGCCTGAACGAGTGTTTTCGCTTCCGCGTCGCCACCGGCCGAGCAAACGCCAAGGGCAATGAGGCCACCTAGCGCTGCGAAGCCCAAAGCGATAATCAGGAAACCGCCTACGCGGCGCCCAGTAGCGGGCCTCAGCACCACGTCGTCTTTTGTCAGCGCCACACCGACCGGGAGCAACTGCGTAAAGACGAATCCAAAGGTAGCTCCCGCCGCCCCCCAACCGAACACCGCCGCGTGGGTCAAGCTATTACGCCGATCAGCCGGGACTCGGTTGAGTTTGGCCCTTGCCCACTGCGACCCGCTCCTCACTTCGTCGCTCAATAAGGAGCGACGCGCCGCCGGTCGCAAGGACGGTCCGGAAATCATCGGGAGCGTCAAGTATGCGGTCCGTGCGAGACTTGCTTACGGAGCGGCGTTCGACCAAGAGGGACGTTCCGCCCCCGGCAACGGCGGCGCCGACGGCCTTGAGGGCTGCGAGCACACGCTTGCGCACTATCTGGATCCGCGCGACCAGCCGCTTCAGCATGCGCCGGACGACAACGATGGCCGCGACCGAAACCACCGCAATGGCGATCACTACGAGTAGCTCGAACAACGACATGTTGCTGACTCTAGCTCCCGCGGCCGCGCCGGACAACCCCTGATCGCTGTGCTGCGCCTGGGCGTGGCGGGGGTGCAGCTCCAGCCCACCGAAGCGCGTTCCTCCTCGGGGGGAGCCCGGCTCACGACGCCTCGGGGCCAAACCGAGGCGTCTCGGTGGCCAGGAGCGCGCCTGGCTTCGACGCGAGGCGGGCTTCTGACACGACGCAGCAGGAGCTGGCCCAGACCCCAGCCCCACCACGACTGGCGGGGATACCTCCTTCGAGCTCGAGCGCCTGCTCTCGTCCGCGAGTCATGAAGTAGCTAGCACTCTGATCGGGTAGTAGCGCCCGGTGCCGGACGCGAAAGCGCGCGGCCGGATGTCACGCCTGACCACGCGTCCGGTCAAAAACACGCACAATGCCCCACGCGAGCAGGAGAGCAAGCGTCAGCATGATCGCGCGAATAGAAATCTGCACCCAGCTGGGCCCATCCCTGACCAGGTCGTATATAGGACCCGTGGACTCGTAGGTGCCGACACCAAGCGCTGCAAGCATCGCTATGAGGAAGATGAATGCGACGGGGACGAGGATGTATTCCGGAACCGGATCGTCGCGGTGGCGCCACCAAAGGGGAAGCGTGATGAGCACCGGTAGTGCGCCCACCGCACCGACTCCCCAAATGGCTAGGACGCCGGCGGTGCAGCCCACGTAGAACGCGCAGAATCCTGCAAACGCGAGAATAAGCGCGTTTCCCCCCCGATCGCCCCTCGCTGATCCCGATCAACAGACCAACCGCGCCGGGTATCGCCGCGACCGTGAGCACAAAAACCACCAAGCGCCGCATGCCTTAACCGTGAGTTCGCTTTCGGACGTGCGAGCAACCACAGCGTCGCCATACTCGCACGCCGCTTGCTCTCCTCGGACGCCCCAATCATCCCACGAAGGCGACACCGCGGCGTTGCGACAGACCTGGCGCCACAGCGCTCGTAAGGCTGGTGACGAGCTAAGGCGAGGCATGATAATCGCCGATTATCGGGTGAGCAAGACTCGCGCCGATGGGGGGAGACTGAGGCGCGATCTGCGGATCGCCCGCGAACCACAGCCGCACCTCCACGTTTCGGGCTCGGTCCCGATCCGGCGTGCAAGACGACCGTCATCTATCCCAGCGGTCGGGAGGCTTCCAACCCAGTGATCTCGTGCGTAGCCAACCGAGCGACTAATCTTGCGGCGTGGCTAGCGAGGACTTGGGGAATCCGGATGATCCCGACCGAGCACGCGATGCGTTCCGTCTCGGCTGGAGTGTCGCCGGGGTCCGGGGCAGGTATCGGCCGGGAGCGGAGGAACGCCTTCCCTCACGTCTACCACCGGGCGAGGGGCGTGAACATGCACTGCCGGAGCCCAGCTCTACTAGAACGCAGCGGTGATGCAGACGTGGGAGCCGTGCGTGGACTGTGGCGCGGTGCGGCTTCAGGGCCGGCATTGTCTCGCCCATCTCACTGATAGCGAGTGGACGCAAGAGATCACGCGTCTGCGTGAGGGGGGAGATCTCGACGCGCGAGGCGTCGCGATAAGTGCCGAGCGCCTCCAAGGATTGCTCGACGCGCTCCGCCCCGATGAAAAGAGTTCGCCTTTGGTTCCGGCGTCTGACTTTCGCGGAGCGCGGTTCGCCGACGAAGCTGACTTCGCCGGGGTGCAGTTCTCAGCGACAGCTAACTTCGGCGAAGCGCGATTTGTTGGACGCGCCAACTTCGCGAAGGCGCGGTTCTCCGGCGAGGCTGATTTCAAAGACGCGGCGTTCTTCGAGGGCGTCATCTTTAGTGAGGCAGAGTTCATCGACGACACACTCTTTAAGGGAGTGCTGTTTGCGGGTTTCACCAACTTCAGCGGAGCACAGTTTTCCGGCAAGGCGGATTTCGAAACGACGTGGTTCTACGACAGCGCTTTCTTCAGCCACGCACACTTCGCCGGCGACGCCACCTTGAATGGAGCACAGTTCTATACAGAAGCATCCTTCATTGAGGCGCAGTTCTCGGGCCACGCCGCCTGCGACGAGATGCAGTGTTGTGCGCTCGCCGATTTCTCCTGGGCGCAGTTCTCTGAGGGCGCCAGCTTCGATGAAGGCGATTTTCGCAACATCCGCTTCTACGGCGCTCAATTCTGTTCCGACGCTACCTTCGAAAGGACGCATGTCTCTCAGGCAGCGGCATTCACGCGATGCATTTTCCGATGGCATGTGACGCTCGGGCCGTTGGGCGGCTCGGGCATCCTTAACCTCGACGGAGCCTACTTCCAGGAGGGAGTACGGCTCGAAGCCAGCCTATCGCGCTTTTCGTGCAAAGGGGCGCGATTCGCCGGGCGCACCGATCTCAATGTAAGGTGGGCTGAGATTGCACTTGACGATGCAGTCTTCATCCGGCCTTCGCGCCTAGCAGGAGTCAGTCCGCTTGCCGGCATTGACGACACACAAGCGCAAATGTGCCACCTAGACCGCCGCCTCGACGCAGACCCCCGGCCGCGTCTCCTATCGCTGCGACAGGCCAACGTTGAGAACCTGGCGCTCGGGAACGTCGACCTCAGCGCCTGCCGGTTTTCTGGTGCACATGGACTGGACAAGCTGCGCATCGAAGCCGACTGCAAGTTCGCGCAACCGCCATCCTCGTGGCGCTACACAAGGCGACAAACCCTCGCCGAGGAGCAGCACTGGCGTCGGTCCGCGGCGTTACCGGACTGTGACTGGTATCCACCCGAATGCCGGTCGGCTCATTGGCTCATGCCCGAGCCAGAGGCCCTGGATCCTCCCCGGATCGCATCGGTGTACCGCGCCCTGCGCGAGGCGCTGGAAGACCGCAAAGACGAGCCCGGGGCAGCGGATTTTTACTACGGCGAGATGGAGATGCGTCGGCACGAGTCAGATATCGCCACCCGTGCGCTCGTAACTCTGTATTGGCTGGTTTCTGGCTACGCGTTGCGGGCGACTCGCGCGCTACTGGCGCTGGCGCTTACGGTCGCGCTTGCAGCGGCGGTGCTGTCTCGTTGGGGCTTCCATCCGAGCGGACCCTACCGAGGGTACGGGCGATCGCTCCTATTCGCGTTGGAGAGCAGCATCAGCCTCCTTCGGGCTCCGTCTGCAAGCCTCAGCGCGGGAGGTCAGATCACGGAGATCATCCTTCGGGTCGCCGGGCCGCTGTTCTTCGGCCTTGCGTTGCTCTCGATCCGAGGGCGTGTCAAGCGATGAGCCTCCAGGTACTGGAGAACGTCGAGCGCTCTGCAAGCGTCGACGCAACTAGATGACTGATGCGAGATGGGCCCGGGCGGCCGCGCGTCCGCCGAGCACGTCGTGCCGGAGGACTTGCGGCACGCTGGCGGCCCTCGCTCGTGATCACTACGAATTGGTCGCGTAGAAGATGGCCTCGCCGGCAACGCGTTGCTAGTGCGCCCAGAGATGTCGCGATTGTCGTCAGACGCGAAGGGAGAGCGCACATTGCTCGCGCTGCTCGCCGCAGTGCGACTTAGGTCGTACGCCCGGCAGGCACTTATCGCCAGGAGTGCCTGGAACGGCGATAGCAGCGAAGAATTGCCGAACCGAAGCCTCATTGACGGCCCTCCGAACCGTCGCGGGAACCGCGGGCGAACGTCGGGGGGCCCGCTTCTTGTGGGAGCGTTTTGGCGCCATAGCTCTTGCCCGGGCGACAGTACGCGATCGAGGCTTTAGTCGGCCTCGGACGCGTCGTCCTCGGGCTCCAGGTAGCGGTCTTCCGCGTCGTTGATTGCGCGGTCGAGGGCAGCTAGTCTGGGAGGCTGAAGTCCTCGGATCGACGCGAGCGCGACGGCGATGTCGCGCACCTCCAAGGCGACCTCGACCATGATCGCGTTGGCGAAATCCGGCCGTCGCTCGGGACTGCCGACGACGCCCCATTGGCCATCCGCGTCGGGCCGCAGGAGCCACGACTTGACGCCCTCAATGTCAGCGTGGGCGCTCTCGCTGTAGAGGTCGTACACCTCCAAGTCGGCGTGCTTGCCCGCTGCCTTGCGTGGTGCATTCCGACCTACGAGCCATTGGCGCGCGAACTCTCCGGATCGGTCGTCGATGACGCTCTTGACGTAGGAGTGGGCCTCGGTGAGGAGACGCTAAGTGCCTCTGGCTCGTATCCGACGGCAAGTAGCGCCATCGTCGCGCGCGTGGCCCGATGTGCGATCACGCCTAGGAACAAGAGCGCCGTTCCGACCGCGTAGTCCGTCGGCACCGACTCCCGCTGAGGCGCCGGGGGCATGTCAGATTGGGCCAAGGCCCACGACAGCACGTCAGTTGCCTGCCTGACGACTCCGAGCATTGCAAGGTCCTCGTCGGCAGCGACGCGCAGCCGCTCCTCAGCCCTGTCCAACTGCTCCGCGCCGGCGGCCGGGTTGTATGGCCCTTTCCACTCGGCGTGAGGCTCGACGGTCCAGATCGTCTGAGTGATGCCTGCCGGTGTGAAGGCGTGCTGAGCGGACGCGATGACCACACGTTCGGGCTGCCCGGCGCGTTGGACAGTAAAGGAGTCACCGACGGTCAGCTCCTCGGGCACGTCCATCTCGAAGTCGATGCGCTCGCCAGAGCGGGTTGTTCCTGCCACCCGGACCTGCACACGCCCAAGCTAGCGCGTCAGGTCAACGCGAAGCTCATCGGGTCCAGCCGCCGGCCAGTGCGTGGCCATCGGCAACGTGAGGACAAGTCAGACAACGTTCGTCCGGCCCTCGATAGTCAGCGCGCACCGTCGGAGGCGGGCTCTAGGGCATCGCGTCAGCCGACCTCGACGCCGGCGCCATCACTAGCGCATGGTTTGCGCGCCGCCCAGTTTCGCCCATCGCCTCGCGCCCCGGGGCGGCTGCGCCGCCATTGACAGCACAGCCGCACCCGCCACACCACGTCTCCTGCAGAGCTACCGCCTAAGCCGACGCGTCCGGCGCGATGTTCTGGTTCAGCCGGAACACGTTCGTCGGGTCGTATTCGCGCTTGAGCGCGAGCAGGCGCGCATATGTCTCCTCCCCATAGGACGAGCGCGCCGCGTCGGCGTCGCCGAGGAAGTTGACGTACGCCCGGCCCGTCGACGCATCGGCCGCGGCGTCGATCACCGCGCGCGCCCACTGCGTGTGCGCCGCCGCTTCGCCGTCCTCGTGCCAGCCGGTGACGGCGTTCAGGACGAACGGCATCGAGCGCTCCGAGAAAGCCGTCTCGCCGTCGCCCACCCGCGCCACCGCACCGCCCATCTGGTGCACGTGGATCTCGCACTGAGCGCCCGGTGCGCCCTCGTGCAGCCGGCACAGCCGCTCGATCAGCTCGTCGTCGAGCCGCGCGACGTTCGTCGCCTTGAAGTACGCGTGTATCCCCTTCGGCCAGAGCGGGTCGATCAGCGTCTGCATCGCCATGTAGGGCATCGGCCCGAGCAGATCGGCGACCGGCTCGGCCGCTTCGCGGAAGGCGCGGAAGTGCGGCTCGGCCTGCTCGAGCGGTCCCGCCGATACGGCGATCAGCGCGATCACCTTCTTGCCGTGCCACTCCTCCGGGACGACCGGCAGCGGGGGCGCCGTCGTCAGGTTGAGCGCCGCCGTGATGTCGTCCGGCACGCCCGGCGCCCACTCGCGGAACAGGCGCAGCAGCTCGGCGTCGTGCTCGGCCGCGAAGAAGATCAGCCCCGCGTAGACCGTCGGTCCGACCGGCTGCAGCGAGAACTCGAACTGGGTGACCACGCCGAAGTTGCCGCCGCCGCCGCGCAAGCCCCAGAGCAGGTCTGCGTTCTCGGTCTCACTCGCGTGCACGAGGGCTCCGTCGGCCGTGACCACGTCCGCCCCCACCAGCGTGTCGCAGGCGAGGCCGTGCTTGCGCATCAGCCAGCCGATGCCCCCGCCGAGCGTGAAGCCGGCGACGCCCGTCGTCGAGACCAGACCACCTGTCGTCGCAAGACCATGCGCCTGGGTCTCGTGGTCGACGTCGCCCCATACCGCGCCCGGCGCGACGTACGCGCGACGCGCGCCCGGGTCCACGCGCACCGAGCGCATTGCCGAGAGGTCGATCACGATCCCGTCGTCGCAGCTCGAGAATCCCGCGATGCTGTGGCCACCGCCGCGCACCGCGATCGCCAGGTCGTTGCTGCGCGCGAAGCCCACCGCTGCGATCACGTCCGCCGCGCCGCTCGCGCCGACGATCACCGCCGGGCGGCGCCCGTCGAACGCGCCGTTCCAGATCCGACACGCCTCCGCATAGCCGTCGTCGTCTGCTCGCAGCACGCTGCCGTGAATCGCCTCTCGCAGCTCCTGCACCGTCGCCTCCCCGAGCACCGGGGCCAATGTTGAACTCATGACTGCCTCCGTTTTGTTGTCGCTGTAGAAGCAGTCCTACCTCCGGCTCCTTTGCGCGCTCTTTGCCGATCCTTGGCGACGCTTTGCACGCGCTCCTCCATCGCGACCGCCCCGGCCTGCAACTCGCTCGCGAGGTAGTGCTCACGAGCTTGCTCGAACAGTGTCCGAGCGCGGTCGGTCTCCCCGCGCAGGCGAGCGACCTCGCCGAGCGTCGCGACAGTCACTGCGATCCACGCTTGGCGCTCGGTCTCGCCGACGACAGCCCGTGCTTCCTGCAGCGCCGCCTCGGCTTCGTCGAGGCGCTCGCGCACGATCGCCAGATCCGCCGTGCGCCAGAGCGAGCTGACCAGACCCCAGCGATCGCCCGCTCGGCGAAACAGCTGCCGTGCCTCGGCGAGTGGCTGCTCGGCCCGCTGGTAGTCGCCGCTCACCGTCTCCACCAGACCGACCGCCAGCAGCGCCATGCCGACGCCACGCCGGTCGCGCATCGCCCGGCGCAGGCGCAATGCCTGCTCCAGGCAAGCGCGCGCCAGTTCAG
>DATINR010000101.1:0-2450 GCA_035473995.1 Solirubrobacteraceae bacterium | reverse complement strand
GCCGCGACCGAGCACCACGCAGACGACGCCCTCCCGTCCGCCGGAGTGGGCCTGCTTGACCAGCATCTCGCAGTCCGAGCGCTCGTCGACGCCCTCGATCTTCCAGATGTCGACCTCGATGCCCGCGTTCTGGATCTCGGCGATCGCGCGGCGCATCAGCTGCGGGCGCAGCTCGGCGTCGTAGCGGTCGGTGTCGCCGTCGACCGACTGCAGCTGTGCGTCCTCCGCGGGCACGAGCAGCTCGAAGAGGAACTTGCGATCGTGCTGCTTGAGCCAGTCGCTCAGGCGCTTCAGCTTCTCCAGCTGCACCGTGTTTTCGCCAGCGTCGCCCTCGGGGTTGTAGCGGACGAGCACCTTCGTGAAGTCCGGGTCGAACTTCAGGATGTGCTCGCCGAAATCGTCGCCGTACTGGAAATCGAACATGTTCTGGCCCGAGCGCTCGGCCGGCATCGCCAGCTTCAGGCCCTTCTCGTGTGCCTCTTGGGGCACGGTCGAGCCGAACTGCTCGTCGACGAGCACGCCCGTCACAGAGGGGTCGGCGCCCGAGCCGACGGCCTGGAGCATGCCCTCGAAGATCAGGTGCTTGGCGTCGGCGATGATCGCCGTCTGCTCGGCGTCGGGCTCTCCCTGGATGCCGAAGAACTTCTTCTGGAAGGAGCCGCGGTGGTCGAAGGCGAGTATGTAGAGCTTCTGGTCGTATCCGAGAGTCATGGCCTGAGTATCGCAAAGGCGCGCCGGCCGGGGTCGAGAGCCACTTAGAATGGGCCGGGATGTCACCGGGCGCAGATCTGTTCATCGTCTGCAAGCACTGCGGATCGGAGGTGAGCCCGTACATCACCGAGTGCCCCTACTGTGGGCACCGGCTGCGCCGCCGCGCGCCGAAGCTCCCGCGCGAGGGCGAGCCGGCTCCGAGCAGGCGTGGCGTGCTCGGCCGGCTCGGCGCGAGATCCGGTGCGGACGGCGAACGCGAGGCGCCACGGCCGGCGCCTGAACGGACGCGCCGGCGGCGGCCGTCCTTGCCGTTCACGGGCGCCGTGGGGGTGCGCCCGTATGCGACGATCGCGCTGATCGCGGTCAGCTGCGTCGCGTGGGTGCTGTTGCGCGCCGACTACATCCGCGTCGACCGTCCGATCATCCTCGGACCGCTGCACGGCGATTGGTGGAAGCTCCTCAGCACCCAGGTCTCCTACCTCGACGGCTGGTACGCCTTCTTCACGCTGCTGGTCATCGCGATCTTCGGCTGGCTGCTCGAGCAGCGCCACGGCCCGGCCGTCGTGCTCGCGCTGTTTCTCGGCGCCGGTGTAGCGGGAGCGCTCGTCGCGCTCGCCGCCTATCCGCTACCCGTCGTCGTCGGTGGAAATGCCGGGGCGCTCGCGCTGATCGCCGCTTGGGCTGCCCCCGATCTGCGCGATGCGCGCAGCGGGCATTACTACGAGGGCGACCTGCTCGGCGCCGGTGCGCTCGCGGCGCTGATGCTGGCGATCCCGTTCGCGCGGCCCGAGGCGAGCTGGCTGGCCGGCGTGGTCGGCGGCGCGATCGGCCTGCTCGTCGGCCTCGGGCTGCCACGCTCCGATCGTGTGCGCACGTGATGCCGGCGGTGTCCAGCGGCTGCTGCTCCATGAGCCACGGTGGTCGGAGGTCCTTATGATGAAGCGGTCATGCCGATGACCAACGTCGAGGTCGTACGCGGAATGCTGGAGGCGTTCATCCGCAACGACAGCGCGGTGGCGCTTGCCGCCTTCGACCCGGACGTGGAATGGGATGGGACGAACCTCCCAGATGGGAAGATCGCACACGGCCTACAGGCGATCGTGCAGCACGACGCGCGCTGGAGGGGCATGTGGGAGACCCTGGAGTTCACGCTCGAGGATGTGATCGACGCGGGTGAGGACCGGGTGATCGCCTTCATCCACGAGCGTGGCCGCAGCAAAGCGGGGATCGACGTGAACGAGCGACACTCCGAGCTGTATTTGGTCAAGGGGGGAAAGATCGTCTATCGCAAGGGGTTCTCCGATGCCGACGAGGCACTCGTCGAAGCCGGCGTCGGGCCCCCGGCCGCCCCAGGATCGACACCGTGAGGCAACTGACTTGCCGATGACCAACGCCGTTGTGTTGATCGAGGCCGGGCGCGACGCGCTGTCGACGCTCGGCGGCGAACTGGCCGACATCGAGGGCGTCGCCGAGGCGTACTCGGTGACGGGCGAGTGGGACTTCGTGGCGATCGTGCGCGTGCCCGATCACGAGCAGCTGGCCGACGTGGTGACCGCCGAGATCGGCGGCCTGGCGGGCGTGACGCGCACGCAGACGATGGTCGCCTTCGCCGCCTTCTCGCGCCACGATCTCGAAACGCTGTTCTCGCTCGGGGAGTAGCCGGCAGCCGCGATGGTCGCCGTGCCGATCAAGCCCGAGTACGGCCCCACGCTCGGACGCCTGCTCTCACCCCGCTGGCG
>DATINR010000100.1:0-22149 GCA_035473995.1 Solirubrobacteraceae bacterium | reverse complement strand
GTCGACGAGGTCTACGAGCTGTTCCTCGACCTCGACGCCGACGAGCAGCAGATCGACTTCCCGATCGTCTACTGCAACGCCAAGGCCGGCGTGGCCTCGCTGCACTACGAGCCGGGCAAGGAGCTCGACGGCAAGACGCTGGCGCCGCTGCTCGACCTGCTGCTCGAGCACATCCCGGCGCCGACGTACGAGCCCGAGCACCCGCTGCAGGCGCTCGTGACGAACCTCGACGCCTCGCCCTACGTCGGGCGCCTGGCGATCTGCCGCGTGCGCAACGGCACGATCAAGAAGGGCCAGCAGATCGCCTGGTGCCGCGCCGACGGGTCGATCCGCAAAGTGACGGTCGCCGAGCTGTACGTGACGGACGCGCTCGATCGTGTCGACGCGCCCGAGGCGGGGCCGGGGGAGATCATCGCTGTGGCGGGCATCGCCGAGGTGACGATCGGTGAGACGCTGGCCGATCTGGACGACCCACGCCCGTTGCCGGTGATCACGGTCGACGAGCCGGCGATGTCGATCACGCTCGGCGTCAACACCTCGCCGCTGGCGGGCAAAGACGGCGACAAGCTGACGGCCCGCCAGATCGAGGCGCGCCTGGCGCAGGAGCTCGTCGGCAACGTCTCGCTGCGCGTCGCGCCGACGGCGCGCCCGGACACCTACGAGGTGCAGGGGCGAGGCGAGCTGCAGCTGGCGATCCTCGTCGAGATGATGCGCCGCGAGGGCTTCGAGCTGACGGTCGGCCAGCCGCACGTGGTCGAGCGCGTGATCGACGGCGTGCGCCACGAGCCGGTCGAGCTGCTCTCGGTCGACGTCCCGGAGGAGCACGTCGGCACGGTCACGCAGCTGCTGGCGGCGCGCAAGGGGCGGATGGAGCACATGACCAACCACGGCACGGGCTGGGTGAGGATGGACTATCTCGTGCCGGCGCGCGGGCTGATCGGCTTCCGCACGGAGTTCCTCACGGAGACCCGTGGCACGGGGATCATGCACCACGTGTTCGACCGCTGGGAGCCGTGGGCGGGGGAGCTCTTGACGCGCAACTCGGGCGTGCTCGTGGCCGACCGCAACGGCGCGACCGTGACCTTCTCGCTGTTCACGCTGCAGGAGCGCGGATCTCTGTTTGTCGGGCCCGGCGAGGAGGTATATGAAGGGATGATCATCGGCGAGAACTCCCGTTCGGAGGATCTCGATGTCAACCCGGTCAAGGAGAAGCACCTGACGAACATGCGCTCCTCGACGTCGGACGTGCTCGTGCGCCTGGACGCGCACCGCAAACTGACGCTCGACGAAGCGCTCGAGTTCGTGCGCGAGGACGAGGCGGTCGAGGTCACGCCGGACTCGGTGCGCATGCGCAAGGTCGTGCTGTCGAAGGTCGACCGGCTGAAGACCGCGAGGCAAGCGCGCAAATGAGCGTGCCGCCTGGCGCCGGCGCCGGGACGGATGGGCGGGCGCGCGAGATCCGCCTGCAGGGACTGGTGAAGTCGTTCAAGGGCCCGGACGGCCCGATCGAGGCGGTTCGCGGCGTGGACATCGAGATCGCGATCGGCGAGACGGTCGCGCTGCTCGGGCCCAACGGCGCGGGCAAGTCGACGACGATCGACATGCTGCTCGGCCTGCTGGCGCCCGACGCGGGCGTCGTGTCGGTGTTCGGGCGCTCGCCGTCGGACGCCGTGGCGGCGGGAGCGGTCGGCGCGATGCTGCAGACGGGCTCGCTGATCCGCGACCTGACGGTGCGCGAGCTGATCTCCATGATGGCCGCGCTGTACCCCGATCCGCTGGGCATCGAGGAGGTGCTCGAGCTGACGGGCACGGTCGAGTTCGCCAATCAGCGCACGCAGAAGCTGTCGGGCGGGCAGACCCAGCGCGTGCGCGCGGCGGTCGCGCTCGTGTCGAATCCGGAGCTGCTCGTGCTCGACGAGCCGACGGTCGCGCTCGACGTCGAGGGCCGCAACGCGTTCTGGCGCGTGATGCGCGAGTTCGCGGCGCGCGGCAAGACGATCCTGTTCGCGACGCACTACCTCGAGGAGGCCGACGCCTACGCCGACCGCGCCGTGCTGATGGCGCACGGCAGGATCGTCGCCGACGGCCCGACGAACGAGATCAAGGCGATGGTCGGCTCGCGCACGATCCGCGCGACGCTGCCGGGCGTTGAGCTCGACGCGCTCGAGCGGCTGCCGGGCGTGAGCGGCGCGGAGCGCCGCGGCGAGGCGATCATGCTGGCGTGCGCCGACTCGGACGCGGCGATCCGTGCGCTGCTGGCGGCCCATCCGCAGGCGCGCGACATCGAGATCAACGCGGCCGGGATGGAACAGGCCTTCCTCGCGTTGACGGGCGAGCCGGACGCGCCGGCGGCGCCCGTGCCGGAGGCGAGCGAGGCATGATCGAGCGCCCGCCGCTGACCTACCTGCGCTACGAGCTGCTGCGCACGTTTCGCAACCGCCGCTTCTTCCTCCTCTCGCTGGTCTTCCCGCTCGTGCTGTACCTGCTGATCGCGGGATCCACGCGCCACCAGAAGAACCTGGGCGGCACGGGCATCTCGGCGCCGGTCTACTTCATGGTGGGGATGGCAGCCTGGGGGACGATGACGGCGATGCTCTCCTGCGGCGCGCGGATCGCTGCGGAGCGGGCGGTGGGCTGGAACCGCCAGTTGCGGATCACGCCGCTCAGTCCGCGCGCGTACTTCCGCGCGAAGGTGCTGACGGGATACGCGATGGCGCTGATCAGCTTGCTCGTGCTGTACGGGGCGGGCCTCAGTCTCGGCGCCAGCCTGCCTGCCGGCGTGTGGCTGAAAATGACCTTCCTGATCCTCGTGGGCCTGATTCCGTTCGCGGCGCTCGGGATCGCGCTGGGTCACGTGCTGACGCCGGACTCGATCGGGCCGGCGCTCGGCGGCGGCGTGGCGCTGCTGGCATTCGTGGGCGGGGTCTGGTTTCCGATCACGAGCGGGTTCTTCTACGAACTCGGGCAGTACGTGCCGTCGTGGTGGCTCGTGCAGGCCAGCCATGTCGCGCTCGGCGGGCACTCCTGGCCGACGAAGGGATGGCTGGTGATGGCGGCGTGGACGGTGCTGCTGAGCGCGATCGCCGTGCGCGCCTACAGGCGCGACACGGGACGCGTGTAGCCGAGGCGCTTGACATGAAGTGAACAAGTTGAACGTCGGTGCGACGGGACGCGCGCCGAGGCATTAGGGTACGCGCCGATGATCGGGCGGACGAGACACATCACGCGCGCAGCGGTGGCGCTGCTGCTGGCTCTGAGCCTCGCCCTGTGCGGCGGGCTGCTCGGCGGGGTCGCGATGGCAGCCGACGGTGGCGCGATCGTCTACACGCACGAGAGCGAGGCGGAATTCGCCAAGCAGCTGGCGGCCAAGGAAGTCGAGTCGGTGATCGTCAACAAGCGACTGCGCACGCTGCGCGCGACGCTGACCGACGGCCGGCACGTGCTCGGCAGCTACCCGAAGCACGAGGAGCCGGCGACGGTCGCCCGCCTGAAGGCGCATGGGGCGACGGTGACGATCCTGACCAAGCAGCAGGCGTCCAAAGAGGCGAAGAAAGGCAAGCACCACCGCAGGATCCGCTACATCGTCGGCGGCGCGGTGATCCTCGTGATCGTGATCGCCGGGGCGGTGCTGTTCGTCAGCCGCCGCCGGCGCGACTGAGTAGGGCCTTCAACAGCGCAGCCGGCGGATCGGCTCAGTACAGCGGCCGCTTCGGCGCGCGTCGCGCCTGCGCCGAGGGTCCGTGTGCGAGCACGTGCGCCGAGGCGGCGACGTCGTGCGCCAGCAGATCGACCATGTCGCGCGAGAAGTTCTCCTTGATGACCATGCGCAGGACCGTGATGTGCTCGGCATCCGGCGGCAGCGTGTAGGCGGGAACGATCCAGCCGCGCTCGCGCAGCAGATGCGAGAGCAGCACGAGGTCCAGCGGCCGGCGAGCGCCGTCTGGGCTGGCGCGCACGACGACGATCGGAAAGCGCGAGCCGTCGTTGAGCACCTCCAGGCCGTCGATCGTCGCGAGCTTGCCGGCCAGCGCCTGTGCGTTGGCCAGCACGGTGGCGATGATCTGCTCGAAGCCCTCGCGCCCGAGGCGCAGCAGGCTGAAGTACTGCAGGATCACCGAGTTGGACGGGCGCGAGAAGTTCAGCGTGTAGTTGGGCATGTCGCCGCCGAGGTAGTTGATGTGGAACACGAGCTCCTCGGGCAGGTCTGACTGCTCGCGGAACACGACCGTGCCCATGCCCGGGTAGACCATTCCGAACTTGTGGTTCGAGACGTTGATCGAGCGCACGCGCGGCAAGCGGAAGTCCCACTCGAGGTCGGGCTCGGAGAAGGGGGAGATGAAGCCGCCGCTGGCGGCATCGACGTGCAGCGGTATGCGCCAGCCCTGCTCGACTTCGACGCGCGCGAGCAGGGCGTCGATCGAGGCGAGGTCGTCCATCTGGCCGGTGAAGGTCGTTCCGAGCACGCCCGCCACGCCGATCGTGCGCTTGTCCAGCAGCGGCTCGACCTGCTCGGCGCCGACGGTGTAGCGCCCCTCCTGCATCGGCACCACGCGGGCCTCGACCTCGAAGTAGCGCGTGAACTTCTCCCAGCAGGTGTGCACGTCGGCGCCCATCACCATGTTGGGGCGGTCGGCGGGCTTGCCTTCGGCCTCGCGCCGCAGCTGCCAGGAGCGCTTGTGCGCGAGCATCGCGAGCATGATCGCCTCGGATGATCCGATCGTCGCGGTCCCGGTCGACCCCGAGCCGGCGGGCGCATGGAACAGGCGGCCGATGATCGAAACGACGCGCTGGTGCACGACCTCGCTCTGCGGGTACTCGTCCTGGTCGATCAGGTTCTTGGCGAGCGTCTCGGCCGCGAGCACGTTGGCCTGCGGCTCCATCCAGTTGGTCACGAAGGAGGCGAGGTTGAGCGCGGGGTTGCCGTCGAGGTTGAGCTCGTCGTGCACGAGCTGATAGGCGGCATTCGCGCTCATGCCCTGCGCGGGCAGCCGGTACTTGGGGATCTCGTGCGAGAAGGAGCGCGCGGCATAGGTCGGGGAGACCGTCTCCTCGGAGTCGAGCTCGAGCTTGTGCATAGACCCCTGTATTCGCGGCGGGCAGGTGGGGTCATCTTTATTTTTGATGGAAATCAATAACGAGAATCAGTCTTGCTATTGTCGTGGCGATGAGCGGAGCCCCGGCGCTGCAGCTCGACGGCGCGGCAGTGCGTCTCGGGCGCAGGACGATCTGGAGCGGGCTGTCGATGTCGATCGGCGACGGTGAGTTCGTCGCGCTGCTCGGCGCCAACGGCTCGGGCAAGTCGACGCTGCTGAAGGCCGTGCTCGGCGCGCTGCCGCTCGCGCAGGGGGAGATCTCGGTGCTCGGCGGGCCGCCGGGCGCGGCGGGCGCGGCGATCGGCTACCTGCCGCAGCGACGCTCGTTCTCGGCGGGCACGCGGCTGCGCGGCGTCGACGTCGTGCGCCTCGGGCTCGACGGCGACCGCTGGGGGCTGCCGCTGCCTGGGCTGTGGAGCGGGCCGCTCGCGCGCCGCAACGCCGCCCGCGCGCGGGTGGCCGAGACGATCGAGCTGGTCGGCGCGAGCGCCTATGCGGAGCGGCCGATCGGCGAGCTCTCGGGCGGCGAGCAGCAGCGCCTGCTGATCGCCCAGGCGCTCGTGCGCCGCCCGCGCCTGCTGCTGCTGGACGAGCCGCTCGACAGCCTCGACCTGCCCAACCAGGCCTCGGTGGCGGCGCTCGTGGCCGACGTGTGCCGCACGGCCGGCGTGGCGACGCTGCTGGTCGCGCACGACGTCAACCCGCTGCTCGGATATCTCGACCGCGTCGTCTACCTCGCCGCGGGACACGCCGTCGAGGGGCCCGTGGCGGAGGTGATCACGACGGAGGTGCTGAGCGGTCTGTACGGCGTGCCGGTCGAGGTGCTGCGCGCCTCCGACGGGCGGCTCGTCGTGGTCGGGCAGCCGGAGCCGCCGGCGCACCACCACGATCGCCACGAGCACGCGCGCGAGCACGCCCATGGCTGACGCGCTCGAGCCGCCTTTGACGTGGAACGTCGTGCACGACGTCGCGGAGCTGCTCGAATACCACTTCATGATCAACGCGCTGCTGGCGGGCAGCGTGGTGGCGGTGATGGCGGGCGTGGTCGGCTGGGTGATGGTGCTGCGCGGCGAGGCCTTCGCGGGGCACACGCTCTCGATGATGGCCTTCCCGGGCGCCGCGGCGGCGGCGCTCGTGGGCATACCGGGAGCGTGGGGCTACTTCCTCTTCTGCGGCGCCGGGGCGGGCGCGATCGCGCGCATCTCCGGCTCCGAGCGCTTCTCGTGGAGCGAGCAGTCGGCGGGGATCGGCGCGGTGCAGGCGCTCGCGCTGGCGCTCGGCTTCCTCTTCGTCAGCCTCTACGGCGGCGTGCTCGGCGACCTGGAGAGCCTGCTGTTCGGCGACCTGCTGGGCGTGAGCGACGGGCAGGTGCTCGTGCTGGCGGTCGTCGCGGCCGTCGCGCTGGCGGTACTGGCGGCGCTGGCGCGCCCGCTGCTGTTCGCCTCGGTCGACCCAGGTGTGGCGGCGGCGCGGGGCGTGCCGGTGCGCCTGCTCTCGCTCGCCTTCCTCTTGCTGCTCGGCCTGGCGGTCGGCGCGACGAGCCAGATCACGGGCGTGCTGCTCGTGTTCGCGCTGCTCGTCGCCCCGGCGGCGAGCGCGCAGGCGCTGACGGCGCGCCCGCTGGCGAGCTTGGCCTTGACGGTCGCGCTGGGGCTGCTCGTCGTCTGGCTCGGCCTGGGCATCGCGTACTTCTCGATCTACCCGGCGGGCTTCTTCGTCGCGACGGTCGCCTTCGCCGTGTACGTGCTGGCGCGCCTGATCGCGGCGGCGCGGGTGCGGCTGGAGGGCGCGGGGGCGCAGGGATCGGACGGCGCGGGGCCGAGCGCCGTGGCGGCGGGCGAGCCGCGCGGCGTGATCGCCTGATGCTGGGCCAGGAGTTCATGCGCAACGCGCTGCTGGCGGGCACGTTCGTGGCGCTGGCGTGCGGCGTGAGCGGCTGGTTCGTCGTGCTGCGCGGGCAGGTCTTCGCGGGCGACGCGCTCAGCCACGTGGCCTTCCCCGGCGCGCTCGCTGCTGCGGCGGCGGGCGTCGATCAGCGGATCGGGCTGTTCGTTGCGACGATCGCGGCGGGCGCGGCGATCGGCATGCTCGGGCGCGGCGTGCTCGGCGGCGCGCGCGGAGAAGGCGCCGGCGGGGTGGGCACGCACGGCGGCGGGGGGGGCGGCGCAGCCGCGGCGCAGGACACGGCGATCGGCATCGCGTTCACGTTCACCCTCGGACTCGGCGTGTTCTTCCTGGCGCTCGCCGGCACGAGCGCGGCGGGCGCATCGGGCATCGCGGGCGCGCACACGCTGTTCGGCTCGATCTTCGGCCTGAGCGGGGGCGAAGCGCGGCTGGCAGCCGCGATCGGGCTCGGCGCGGTGCTGGCGACGGCGGCGATCGCGCGCCCGCTCTTGTTCTCGTCGGTCGCCCCCGACGTGGCGGCGGCGCGCGGCGTCCCGACGCGGCTGCTCGCGATCGCCTTCGTCGCGCTGCTCGGCGTGGTCGCGGCCGAGGCGACGCAGGCCGTCGGGGCGCTCCTGCTGCTCGGGCTGCTGGCGGCGCCGGCGGCCGCTGCGCACCGCCTCACGCGCGCGCCGTTTGCGGGGATCGCGCTCGCGGGGCTGCTGGCGGTGGCGGCGACGTGGGGCGGGCTCGTGCTGGCCTACGAGATCCCGTCGCTGCCGCCGTCGACGGCGATCGTGGCGCTGGCGGTCGGCGCGTACGGCGTGGCGGCGCTGCTGAGCGGCCGGCCCCACAGGTAGGCGCAGAGGCAGCCGAGCGCGAACACGGCGACGACGAGCAGCACGGGCCCGGAGTCCTCGCTGAGCGTGCCGACGACGCCGGCCGTGAGCCCGCCGCCGAGCGCGGCCACCCAGGCGGGGTCGCCGCCGACGGGCGCGAGCAGCCGCTCGCGCAGGCGCACGCCTGCCACGGCGCAGGCGAGCGCGAGCGCCGTGGCGAACGGCATCGCGTGGTTCTTCAGCTCGCGCCAGGCGGCGGTGTAGCGGCGCACGAGCACGTCGCGCAGGTCGCCGGCCGAGCGGGCGTGCAGGATGCTGCCGGTGTAGTGGCCGGAGCCGTGGGCCGTCAGCAGGTCGATCGCGGCGAGCAGCACGAGCGCGAGCACGGGGGCGCCGAGCAGCAGCAGCGCGCGCCGGCGCGAGAAGCTGCCGGGCAGCAGCACGAGCGTGGCGACGGCGGCGCCGGCGCTGACGAGGATCACGCCGCCGACGCCGGCCCCGATCCGCGCGGCGCCCTCGATCGCGGCGAGCACGATCCCGGCGCAGGCCATCGCGAGCGCGGCGCGGCGCGAGCGCACGGCGGGGTACAGCACGGCGGCGACGGCGGCGAGCACGAGCACGGCGAGGCCGGACTTCAGCTCGTTGCCGAAGCCGTAGAAGCGCGCGCCGACGATCGGGTTGGGCCCGAGCAGCGAGCGCATCAAGAGCTGCGTGCCGGCGAGCGCGTCGATGCTCAGCGCGAGCACGGACACCATGGCCGGCGCGAGCGGCGCGCGCGGCCACGGCAGGAGCGCATCGCTCAGCGCGGCCAGCCCGAGGCAGAGCAGCGCGATCGCGGCGTACTCGACGGCGGCGCCTGGTTCGAGGGCGGCGGTGACGAGCACGGCAGTGGGCGCCCACAGCACGGCTAGTGCGCCGATGCGCAGCGACCAGGCGCCGGCTGCCCGAGGACGCCGCTCGGCGCGGCCCCGGCGCTCGATCGTGCCACGGCGCTCGGCGGCGCCCCGGGGCATGCGGTCCCGTAGCGCGGCGAGCAGCAGCAAAGCGGCCCACAGGCAAAGCAGCACGCCGAATGCCTTCAGGCGCCGCCCGCCGACGACGTGCAGCCGCGCCATCAGCGAGCGCAGATCGGCCGAGTCGAGCGTCCCGTCGGTTTCGATCGGCTCGCCGCGCATCTCCTCGGGGACGCGCAGGCCGAGGTGGTCGAGGATGGTGGGTGCGATGTCGATCGCGGAGAGCAGCCCGCGCTGGTTGGTCGTGCGCGAGCTGAGCTCGCGCCCGCCGCCGCCGGGCAGCCCGGCGATGCCGCTCCACAGCAGCTCGTGGCCGTGCCCGTCGGGGGAACGCTGCACGACGATCAGCAGCTCCCCGGCCGGACGACCGGCGGCGAGCGCGTGCAGGTCGGCGATGCCGGCTGCGCCGCCCGGCAGGTCGGCCACGACGAGGCGATGTCGGGCGCGCAGGGCGGCGATCCGCGCGAGCAGCGTGGCGGAGCCGGCGAGCGATAGCGATGCGACGCGGCCTCGGCGGTCGGCGGCGGCGAGCGCGTCGAGGTCGCCGACACCCGTCACCCCGGCATATCCGGCTGCGCCGGGGAGCGAGCTCGCGAGCAGGCCTGGTCCCAGCAGCTGAGGAGCGTCGTCGGCCCGGCGTAGGACCGCCCGCCAGCCGGTGATGCTCCCGGCGCCGTCCTGCGCCGTCAACGAGAGCGCGGGCGGATCAGACGGGCTGTAGGCGGAGGAGGAGACCCTCGCGCCTTGGCCGACGTCGAGCAGCATCTGCTCACGCAGGAAGGCCCCCTGCGTCGCCGAGACGATCCCGACGGACATGCCCGGGGTGCCGGCAAGCGCACGCTCTTCGGCCGGCGCGAACGCGAGCACGACCGAGCTGCCTGTGCTCGCTCGTGCGACGGCTACCGTGCCCGAGCGGCTGTCGGGGGCGGGCGCAGGCTTCGCCACGCCCATCGCGAGCGCGCCTGCCGGCGTCGCGGCGAACTGCCCTGCCACGCACGCGGCGGCGGCGAGGCCCACGGCGGGCAGGCCGAGGAACAGCCTGCCCGGTGCGATTGCCCTCAGCCCTCGGCTCCTTCTGCGGCGACTTCGGCCCTGGGCCGGCGCGCGCCCGGCGAACCGGCCGCCGCCGCACCCTCCGCCGCGGCATGTGCCGGCAGCACCGTGCCCTCGACGTTCAGATGCGGCAGGATCCGGTCGAGCCAGGCGGGAATCGACCACGTGCGCCGGCCGATCAGGTGCAGCACGGCGGGCAGCAGCAGGCAGCGGATCACGAGCGCGTCGAGCAGCACGGCGCTCGCCAGGCTGAGGCCGAACTCCTTGATCACGCGATCTTCGCCGAGCATGAAGGAAAGGAATACGCAGACCATGATCGCCGCGGCGGCGGTCACCACGCGTCCGGTCAGCGCAAGCCCTTCGGCGACGGCACGCGGGTTGTCACGCGTGTGCGCCCAGCGCTCGTGGATGCGCGAGACGAGGAACACCTCGTAGTCCATCGACAGCCCGAAGACGATCGCGAACAGCATCACGGGGATGAACGACTCGATCGGCCCGTCGCTGACCCCGATCAGGCCGCCGAGCCAGCCCCACTGGAAGATCGCGACGATCACGCCGAGCGCCGCGCCGATGCTGAGCAGGTTCATCACGGCCGCCTGCAGCGGGATCACGAGCGATCGGAACACGACCATCAGCAGCAGCGCCGAGAGCAGCACGACGACGCCGATGAACAGCGGCAGCTTCTGCCCGAGCACTTTCGCGAAGTCGACCGATCCTGCCGTGACGCCGCCGACGTATACGCGCGCTCCGGTCGCCGCCGCCACGGGCGGCACCACGTGGTCGCGCAGCCGTTCGACGAGCTGCGTCGTGGCGAGCGCCTGCGGCGAGGAGTTCGGATAGACCGTGATCGTCGCGACGTCGCCCGTCGGATTGAGCTTCGCCGGGGCGACGGACGCGACGCCGTGCGCGGTGGCGATCGCAGATGCGATGCGGTCGGCCGATGCCTGCCCCCCGGGGACCTTCGCGGCGACGAGCAGCGGTCCGTTGAAGCCTTCGCCGAAGCCCTCGGCGAGCAGCCCGTATGCCCGGTGCGTCGTCTGGTTGGGGGGATCGTTGGAGGCGTCGCTCGAGCCGAGCCGCAGCGCGGTGGCGGGTGCGGCGATCGCCAGCATGACGACGGTCGAGACGATCGCGATCGCCCGCGGGCGGCGCTCGACGAACATGCTCCAGCGCAGCCACGCGCCGCCGCCTACGACGCTCGTGGCCGCAGCGCTCGCGCTCGCCGGCGCGGTGCCGTCGGCCTGCTCGCGCTTGGCGTGCCGCCGCGCGCGGCGGCTGGGCCGGGTCAGCCGCTTACCGGCGAACGTCAGCATCGCCGGGAGCAGGGTGAGCGAGGCAGCCATCACGAGCAGCACCCCGATCGAGGCCGAGATCGCGACGCCGTAGAGGAAGTCGACGCCGAGCAGCATCATCCCGAGCAGCGCGATCACGACGGTGCAGCCGGCGAATAGGATCGCGCGCCCGGCCGTGTCCATCGCCTGGATCACCGACTCGCGCGCGTCGCCGAAGGTCGGACCGGGGGTGACGTAGGCCTCGCGGAAGCGGGTGAGGATGAACAGGGCGTAGTCGATGCCGACGCCGAGGCCGATCATCGCGGCGAGCTCGGAGGCGAAGTCGGCCGTGTCGACGACGTGCGTGAACAGCGCGATCGCGCCGAGCCCCGTGCCGAGTCCGAACAGCGCGGTCAGGATCGGCAGTCCCATCGCGGTCAGCGAGCCGAACGTCAGCAGCAGCACGACGATCGCCGCCAGCAGGCCGACGGCCGTGGAAATGCCGAAGCCGGCCTGCTCGGTCTTCTCGATCGCCTGGCCGCCGAGCTCGACCTGCACTCCGCGGCCTCCCGCCCCGCGGGCGACGTCGACGACCCGCTGCGCGGCCGCCTTCGACAGGTCGTTGGCTTTTTCGTCGAACACGACCGTGGCGAACGCGATCCGTCCGTTGGCGGAGACCGACTTGCCCGAGGCGGCGCCGCCGTAGGGGCTGATCACGCCGGCGACGTGGGGGAGCTTTGCGACGCGCGCGAACATCGCGCTCATGCGCGCCTTCACGGCGGGCTTCTCGACGGTGCCGGAGCTGACCTTGTAGACGATCGTGTCGCGGTCGCCGGCCTGCGCCGGGAAGCTGCGCTGCAGCAGATCGGAGGCGCGCTGGGCGTCGGAGTTGGGCAGCGTGAAGTTGTTCGAGTAGGACGTGCCGGCCGACTGCGCGAGGGCGTTGACGACGAACAGCACGAGGATCCAGCCGAGCACCACGTACTTGCGGTGGGTTGTCGTCCAGCGGGCGAGCTTGACCATGCGTATACCTCTGAGATGGACTGCGGGGAGAGGCTCGCGGGGGGAAGACGGAGCCTTGGCAAAGACTAGTACGCGACGGCGAGGCGTCCGCCGGGCGTGCGCGGATGTTCACATGCTCGGCGGGCTCGCTCGCGGGCTCGCGCGAGGCTCAGTTGACGCTGGGATCGGTCGGCATCCGCGCGATCAACGCGTAGCTGCCGCCCATGCGCGTGAGCACGCTGCTCCACAGCTGCTCGGGCAGCTCGCTGAAGACGTCTTCGGGTAGCGCGGCCTGCGCGATCCAGTCGCCGTCGGCGATCTCGGCCTCCAGCTGACCCTCGCCCCAGCCGGCGAAGCCGGCGAACACGCGCACGCGGCCGGTCGCCCGCGAGAGCTCGTCGAGCTCGGCGTCGGGCGCGGGAAAGCCGATCCGCCCGAGCACGAGCACCCCGGCGGGCTCGGGATCGAGGAACTCGGCGAGGAAGACGATCGAGCCCGGCTGCACGGGCCCGCCGACGAACACGCGCTCGGACTCCTCGACGGTCTCCTCGAGCTGGGGCGCGGCCTCGCCGACGGTCACCTCGGAGGGACGGTTGAGTACGACGCCCATCGCCCCCTCCTCGCTGTGCACGCCGATCAGCACGACGCTGCGCTCGAAGTTGGGGTCGCGCAGGGTGGGCGAGGCGAGCAGCAGCTGGCCGACGAGCGATTCCTCCATCGTCGTTTGAGGCTAGCGTGCAGCAGATGAGCGAGCAGCGGCAGTACGACGTGATCGTGCTCGGCGCCGGGCCGGCGGGCGAGGTGTGCGCCGGGCGACTGGCGCAAGCGGGCCTCGCGGTCGCGCTCGTCGAGCGCGAGCTGATCGGCGGCGAATGCTCCTTCTACGCGTGCATGCCCTCCAAGGGCCTGCTGCGCCCGGCGCAGGCGCTGGCGGAGGCGCGCCGCGTGCGCGGCGCGGCGGAGGCGGTGACAGGCGAGCTAGACGTGGCGGCCGTGCTGGAGCGTCGCGACGAGATGATCCACCACCTCGACGACAGCGGTCAGCTGCCGTGGCTGCAGGAGCGCGGCATCGAGCTGTTCCGCGGGCACGGCGAGCTGGCCGGCGAGCGACGAGTGCGCGTGGGCGAGCAGATGCTGAGTGCCCGCCGCGCGGTCGTGCTCGCGCCGGGCACGCGCGCGGCGATGCCGCCGATCGCGGGCTTGGAGCAGGCCGAGCCTTGGGGCAACCGCGAGGCAACGACGAGCGAGACGATCCCCGAGTCGCTGCTCGTGCTCGGCGGCGGAGTCGTGGCGGTCGAGCTGGCGCAGGCCTACGCGACGCTGGGCGCGCGGGTGACGATCGTCGAGGCGGTCGAGCGCCTGATCGCGCGCGAGGAGCCGTTCGCGTCGGAGCTCGTGCAGGAAGCGCTCGAGCGCGACGGCGTGGAGGTCGTGCTCGGCGCGAAGGCGACGGCGGTCAAGCGTACGTCGGGCGTCACGCTCGAGCTCGAGGACGGACGCTCGTTCGACGGCGAGCAGCTGCTCGTGGCGGTCGGGCGCGAGGCGAACACGGATGGACTCGGGCTGGAGTCGGTGGGGCTGGAGGGGGGCGGCTACATCGAGGTCGACGACCAACTGCGCGTCCCGGGCCGCGACTGGCTGCACGTCGTCGGCGACGCCAACGGACGCGTGCTGCTGACGCACATGGGCAAGTACCAGGCGCGCCTGGTGGCCGATGCGATCCTCGGCCACCCGGGCGAGCTGCGCTCCGACGGCGCGCAGTCTCCGCGGGTGATCTTCACCGAGCCGCAGGTCGCGGCGGTCGGGCACACGCTGGCGAGCGCCCGTTCGGCCGGCCTGAGCGTGAGCGCCGTGGATGAATCGCTCGGTGCCAACGCCGGCGAGACGTTCATCGGCCACGGCGCGCCGGGCAGCGTGCGGCTGGTGATCGACGTCGAGCGCGGCGTGATCGTGGGCGCGACGCTCGTCGGGGTCGAGGTCGCCGAGTCGCTGCACGCGGCGACGATCGCGATGATCGGCGAAGTTCCGCTCGAGCGCTTGGCGCATGCTGTGCCTGCATTTCCGACGCGCAGCGAGGTGTGGCTGGGGCTGATGCAGAAGGCGCTTGCCTGATGCGGGCGCGCCGCGATTGCCCTAGCTGACACTGAAGAGCTCGAGCGATCCCGTCTGCTCGTGGTCGTTGGCGTCGCCCTCGGGCTCGACGACGTGCCCGTCGACGACGATCGGGCTGTTCCAGTGTCCGGGCGAGCCGGGCAGCTTGGCGATCGGCCGGGGCGAGCCCGGCCGGTAGACGGCGATGCCGCCAGCGTCGGGTTCGTAGACGTAGAGCAGTCCGCCGGCCATCACCGGGCTCGTGCCGGGCGTGTTTGCGATCCAGGCGCGAAAGAGCTTGCCGCGGCGCAACACGTATGCGGCGGTCGCGTGTTCGCCGGCGACGAACACGGTCGTGTGGCCGCCGTGCTGCCAAACGGCGGGAGCGGTGAACAGCTCGCCGCCACCCGGCAGGGGAAGGCGCTGCACTTCGCCGCCGAGCAGCCTCGTGCTCGAGCGCTTGCGCCCGTTCAGGCGTGAGAGCCGCAGCACGCGCATGCTGCCGTCCTTGCCGGCGACCAGCACGCGGCCGTGCCCGAGCAGCGCCGGCGCGCTCGAGCCGAGGTCGGTGTCGGTGTCGTTGAGCTGCGCCTGGTCGGTCGGCGTGAAGGCCTGGCGCAGGTTGAGCGAGGGCAGCGTCAGCTCGAGCACGCTGTCGCCGAAGTTCGTGCTGCCGTTCCACGGCCCGTTACCGGTGTCGACCAGGACCCTGGCGCCGCTCGGCTCGACCACGGGGCCGCCGCGCGAGAGGATCGCCGAGTCGCTGGCCGTGCAGGTGTTGGGCACGATCAGGCTGTGGCGGTCGGCGCACAGGGTGTTGAAGACAGAGCGGATCCGCCCGCTGGCGTGGTCGATCAGCACTACGTGGCCCTGGTAGGGGGGCGCGTCGCCGATGTAGCCGCTCGTGGCGACGAGGATGTCGGAGCCGGCGATGTTGATCGCCGCGCCGAGCTTCTCGTGCGTCGCGTCGCGCGTAACGCTGACCGGCCAGGCGCCTTCGCGCGCCTCGCTGCCGTCGGCGAGCGAGAGCTTGTGGATCAGTCCGTTCGGGGAGGCCGCATAGACGTACCGGCGGGCAGGGTCGGCAAGTGGGCTGGAGTTGGTGATCTGCGCGCTGCCCGCCCAGCCGCCGTAGCCGGGCGGCGTGAACGTCCACAGCAGTTGCCCGCTGTCTGCGTCGAGCGCGATCGTCTTGCCGTAGGTCGTCGTCACGACCACGACGTTGCGGCTGCGCCCGGCCGCCTGAACGCCGTGCAGGTAGATCGGCGAGGAGTCGACCGTGCCCGGCAGCGAGATGCTGCGGCGCCGCAGATGCGGGAGCTGTGCGGCGGAGATCCCGGTCGTGTCCTCGCTGACATCCGAGCGCTGCGGGTCGAGGCCGAACTCGGGCCAGTCGAGCAGGCGGCTGTTGGAGGCCTGAGACGCCGCCGGAACCGCGCTGACGGCGATCGTCGGCGTGGAACTCTCGGCCTCCGAGCTGCCGCCGCAGGCTGCGATCAGGACGCTCGCGCTGAGTGCCAGCGCGAGGCATGGGCGAACGGCGCGCATCGACAGGGTTCTACCGCATGGCCGGGCCGCACGCGCCCGCTGTGCTGCGCGCACAGCGAGTCGAGCGAGAACGGGAGAGCCGCGCGCATCAGCACGACCGGCCACGTCTCCGGGTGCTGGACGGTGATCACAGTCGGGGGTGACCGCCCTGCGGGATACTGGGCGGGCGATGCGTGAGGAGTCCACGACCCCCGGCCTGGTTGAGCAGACGCGCCACGTGTTCGACGCTGCCAGTCGCCGTGACTACCAGGCGGTCCGAGCCTTCTTCGCGCCCGACGGGGTGATGGACCTGTCCGACGGCGGACTGGGAACCTTCCGAGGCATCGTGGCGGTTGGGGGATTTGTTGAAGACTGGTTCGGAACCTGGGATAGCTACCGAATCGATCTCGAGGAGGTCTGCGATCTCGGCAACGGCGTCGTATTCAGCGTCTACCGGGAGCAAGGCACCGTGGGCGGCGGGGGGCGCGTCGAGCAGCGACGTGCGTGGTGTCTGCTGTGGGTCGAGGGCCTGATCTCTTTCGTGGCGGTCTACCTGGACTCCACTCAAGCCCGTGCTGCCGCCGAACTCTTGGCCGAGGAACGGGGGTAGGCGATGTCGCACGAGAACGTGGAGATCGCTCGTCGCGTCTACGCCGCCTCGGCGTCGCTTCTGCGGAAAGCGGCTGCCGGGGAGGACATCAGCGAGGCTCCCGAGTTGGTGGAGCTCTTCGACCCCGATGTGGTGATCGTGGAGGTCGTTGAGTATCCAGACGCCAGCATCTACCGTGGTCGTGATCAGATGCGGCGCTGGCTCATGGGCTGGCTGGACGCCTACGACGGGATCTCGATTGAGCCGCAGGACTTCGTGGCGGTTGGCGATCACGTGATGATTGACACACGCCAGCGGTTTCGCTCGAAGGTCGGGATTGAGTTGGAGCAGGACATCACCCAGGTGATGCGCTTTCGAGACGGACGGATGATTCACGCGACCGGCTACCGCGACAGGTCGAACGCCCTCAAAGCCGTGGGGCTGGCGGAGTAGGCGATGTCGCAGGAGAACGTGGATGTGGTGCGTGGTTTCTGGGACCAATGGACCGAGGCCGGATGGGCATGGGACACCTGGCATCGAGGGGAAGTGGACATGTCCGCCATCCATCCCCAGGTCGTCTACGAGGACCACAACCTCCCCGACCACGTCGGCGAGACGTACCACGGCCCTCAGGGCGTGGTCAGGGCGGCAGAACGATGGACCGAGCCGTTCGAATGGCTGGCCGTCGAGGTGGAGCGGATCGTCGACTTCGGAGACCACCTCATCTCGTTCCATCGCTGGAGGGCGAGGTTCCGGCACACCGGCATCGAGATCAACGAACCCCTCGCCTACCGTTGGCGCTTTCAGGACGGCAAGGTGATCTGCTTCTGCTCGCTGAGCCAAGAGGAGGCCGACGAGGCGTCGAGGCTGGCGGAGTAGGCGATGTCGCAGGAGAATCAAGCCTCATCGGGATCGGCGCGAACAGTCTCCCCGCACTGTCCGGCTCGCGATGGGAGCGTCGGCAGCGACTAGGATGCGCGCATGAAGACGCCAGCAGTAGGGGAACCCGCGCCCGACTTCGAGCTGCCCGGAACGGATGGGCCTTTCAGGCTGTCGAACCACCTTGGCGAGCGGGTCATTCTGCTTTTTTATCCCGGCGACAACACACCGGTCTGCACGAAACAATTCTGCTCCTACCGCGACCGCGGCGGCGACTTCGCCTCGCTCGAGGCAACCGTCGTGGGCATCTCCTCGCAAGACCTGGCTTCGCACGAGGACTTCGTCGCGAAGAACAACCTCAACGTGCCGCTGCTGGCCGACGTGGATCAGGCTGTCGCCAAGAGCTACAGCGCCGGCGGGCGGCTGGGCGTCAAGCGAGCAGTGATCGTTATTGATGAGCAGGGGATAGTGCGCCACCGCCACGACCATCTACTCGGGCTCGACTTCCAGTCGGTGGACGACCTGAAGGCTGCGCTGGACGAGCTGCCGGCTCCGGCGTAATGGCGCCGTGTGCGCCGTCGACGCGATGCGCCTGCGCGAGATCGTCGCGGCTCCGCGACCGACCGGTCAGGGCGCGCGCACGTCGAACTCATCCGCGATGATCTGGAAGTCCTTGACGTTGTAGGTCAACAGTGGAACGCCGTGAACGCTCGCCGTGGCGGCGATCGCGAGATCGAGCGCCCGCCGCCGCGGATGTCCGCCGCGCTGGGCGACGAGTGCGTGGAGGCGTCCACACTCGCGCGCGGCCGATGCGTCGAAGGGCAGCGCGTCGAAGTGATCCTCGATCGCGCCGAGCCGTCGCACTCTCAAGGCACGGGTCTTGTCGTCGGGTGCGACGAGCACCCCGAAGTGGAGCTCGGTCAGAGAGACGACGCTGATCGCCGCGGGCTCGTCCGGTCCCTGCTGTGCGGCGATCAGCACGGATGTATCGAGTAGGACGGCCACGGGCTACTAGGCGGCCCAGGGGTCCGTGAGCTCCCCGCCGAGTGCCCCGAGGTCCTCGTCGAGCGAGGGGTCCGGCGCGGTCGCCCAGAGGTCGGCCAATTGAGTGCTGGGCACCCACTGCCGCGTGCGAACCGGGCCCAACTGGGCGACTGCACGTCCGGAGACGGTGATCGTGAACTGCTCTCCCGCTTCGGCGCGTCGCAGGATCTCGCCGACGTGGTTGCGGAGCTCCTTCTGTGGGATCGTTGCCATCGTGCTCAAGGTAGCAATAGTGCTACCGGTGCGCAACCAATGGCTGGGCGGATTCGCTAACGCTCGCGCCCCGACGGCTCGCCGCCGCGCACGAACGGAGACTCGCCGGCCCGCGCCGAGTAGAACTCGGCCAGCTCGAGCTGCATGTTGCGCGGCTGCTCGCCGGGGCCCGGTGCGCGCCTCTCCCAGGCGCCGTCGCCGTCGAGCTCCCATGAGTTCTGGTTGTCCTCGAAGGCGCGCTCCAGCGTGTCGAGCAGCTCGGCGCGCAGTTCGGGCGAGACGATCGGCACGGCCAGCTCGACGCGGTGGTCGAGGTTGCGCGGCATCAGGTCGGCCGAGGCGATGTAGATCGTGTCCTCGCCGTCGCGGTGGAAGGCGTAGATGCGCGAGTGCTCGAGCAGCCGCCCGACGATCGAGACGACGCGAATGTTCTCGGAGACGCCGGCAACGCCGGGTCGCAGGCAGCAGATGCCACGCACGTTCAGGTCGACCTGCACGCCGGCCTGCGAGGCGCGGTACAGCGCGCGGATGCAGCGCCCGTCGACGAGTGAGTTCATCTTCATCGTGATGTGGGCAGGCGCACCGGCCAGGTGGGTCTCAATCGTGCGCTCGATCTGCTCGAGGATGCCGTCGCGCAGCTGGTTGGGCGCCATCAGCACTTTGCGGTAGTGGGTCGGGCGCCCGTAGCCGGTCAGGTAGTTGAACATGTCGCCCACGTCCGCGCCGATCTGCTCGTCGGTCGTGAACAGGCCGAAGTCGGTGTACAGCCGCGCCGTCGCCGAGTGGTAGTTGCCGGTGCCGATGTGCACGTAGTTGCGCACGCCGTCGCCCTCGCGGCGCACGACGAGCACGCACTTGGCGTGCGTCTTCAGCGAAGGCTGGCCGTAGACGACGTGCACGCCGGCCTCCTCCATCGCCTTGGCCCAGTGGATGTTCATGCCCTCGTCGAAGCGCGCCTTCAGCTCGACCAGCGCGACCGCCTGCTTGCCGCGCTCGGTCGCGTCGATCAGCGCCGGCACGAGCGGCGAATCGTCGCTCGTGCGGTACACGGTCTGCTTGATCGCGAGCACGTTCGGGTCGGCCACGGCCTGCTCGACGAAGCGCTCGACCGAGGTGGCGAAGGAGATGTAGGGGTGGTGCACGAGCAGGTCGCCTTCGCGCATCGCGCCGAGCACGTCCGGGCGCTCGTCCTCGTGGCGCAGCAGGCGCGGGTGGGTGATCCCGACGAGCGGCTCCTGGCGCAGCTCGCCGTGGCCGGGCAGCCTGACGATCTGCCACAGCGCGCCCATGTCGAGCAGCCCGTTCACGGGGTAGACCTCGTCGTCGTCGACGCCCAAGAGGCCGGAGAGCTCCGAGAGCAGGCGCTCGGAGCAGTCGCCGCCCACCTCCACGCGCACGATCTCGCCGAAGCGCCGGCGGCGCAGCTCGTCCTCGACGGCCTGCAGCAGGTCGGCGGCGTCGTCTGAGACCTCCAGGTCGGCGTCGCGCGTCACGCGAAAGACGTTGTAGTCGGCGATTTCCATCCCCGGGAACAGCGCGTCGAGGTGATGGGCGATCACGTCCTCGAGCGGCACGAGCAGCGTGCCGGAGCCGGCGGGCTGCTCGAGCGTGACGAAGCGCGGCAGGATCTCGGTCGGCACCTTCACGCGCGCGAACACCGTCTGGTCGGTGAGCGGGTCGCGCACTAGCACGGCCAGGCTGAGCGAGAGGTTCGAGATGTACGGGAACGGCCGCCCCGGCGCCACCGCCAGCGGGGTCAGCGCCGGGAAGATCTTCTTCTGGAAGTGCGCCGCCAGCTCGGCGCGCTGCTCCTCGTCGAGCTCGCGCACGCCGACCAGGCGGATGTCGTGGTCGCCGAGCGCCGGGCGCAGCTCGCCTTCGAAGCAGTCGGTCAGGCGCCCGCCCAGCTCGAGCACGCGCTCGCGGATCAGCGCGATCGTCTCAGACGGCGTGCGCCCGTCCTGACCCGGGTTCTCGACGCCCGCGTCGATCTGATCGCGCAGCCCGGCTACGCGCACCATGTAGAACTCGTCGAGGTTGGTCGTGTAGATCGCGCAGAACTTGACGCGCTCTAGCAACGGCGTGCGCTCGTCCTCGGCGAGCTGCAGCACACGGTCGTTGAAGTCCAGCCACGAGCTCTCGCGGTTGACGTACAGCGCGTGGTCCTCGAGATCGGGGGCCGGCTCGCTGTGCTCGTAGGGCTCGCTCGGCCGTTCGACGGGGGCCGGGCGCTCGGCCAGATCGACCGCCACCGGAGCGCGTTCGCCTGAGTTTCGATCGCGAGGGTCGTCCATCTGCATTCGAGCTACATCCTCGCAGAGCTTCGACCGTGCGACGGGACCGGCCGTTCAGATCGCGCGTGTCGTTCACATTTCCTTGACACGATCCGCGAAGGCAGCGCAGGCGCTAGGGTGGGCCGCGAGGTATGGCTCGTCAGCTCTGGGTACTAAGGCATGCCGAGGCCGAGCCGCATGGAACGCGCTCGGACTCCGCGCGGCGCTTGACGGCACGCGGCGAGCAGCAGTCGCGCGCCGCCGGGGTCGCGCTGGCAAACCTGCAGGCGTCCTTCGAGGCGGTCCTGTTCAGCCCGAAGACGCGTGCCCGTCAGACCGCGGAGCTGGCCGCCGAGGCGTGGCCGGAGGACCAGCGGGCGCTGCTGCAGGAGCACGCCCCGCTCGCTTCGGGCTTCGACGGCGCCGATGCGCTGCGGGCGCTGTCGGCGATCGGCGCCGACGGGCGGCTGCTGATCGTCGGTCACGAGCCCGATCTCTCGGCTACGGTCGCCGACCTCACCGGCGCTCGCGTGGACCTGAAGAAGGGTGGGCTGGCGGTGGTGCGCCTAGAGGGCGTCGGAGGTGAGCTCGTGGTCCTGATGCGACCCCGCGAGCTTGCCTTGATCGCCGCCGGTGTCCCAGTCGGCGGGGACTGAGGCCGGCACGTCGACGTCGACCGTCTCGACGTCGAGGGATTCCGCCGCGAAGCGGTAGCCGATGCCGAAGTGGGTGTGGATGTAGCGCCAGCGCGGCGAGGCCTTCTCGAGCTTCTGGCGTAGCTTTCGCACGAACACGTCGACCGAGCGGTCGCCGCGAACCATCGTGTAGCCCCACAGGCGCGAGTAGATCTCCTCGCGCTCGAGCACGCGACCGTCGGCGGCCGCGAGCAGCTCGATCAGCTCGAACTCGCGCCGGGTCAGGTCGAGACTCTCCTCGTTGACGAACGCCTGGAAGCGGTCCGAGCGGATCTCGACCTCGCCGGCCGTCACGGGCTTCGCTTCGGTGCGCCCGCTCGGGCGGCGGCGGCGGCGCACGACGCTCTGCACGCGCGCGATCACCTCCTCGGGGTGACACGGCTTGGTGATCCAGTCGTCGGCGCCGAGGCGCAGGCCGCGCACCCGCTGGGCGACCGTCGAGGGGCCCGTGCAGACGACGATGCCGAGATCGGGAAGCGCGCCGCACAGCCGCTCGAGCCACTCCCACGCCTGCGGGCCGAGCACGGCGAGGTCGACCACGTGCGCGCTGAGGCGCATCGCGACGACGGCGTCGGCCGGCACCGGGCTCGCGAGCACGCGGTGCTCCCAGCCGAGACGGTCCAAGCGCTTGCTGAGCACCTGGATGAAGCCGCTGTCGCGGTCGAGGACGGCGATGCGCAACG
>DATINR010000099.1:0-8099 GCA_035473995.1 Solirubrobacteraceae bacterium | reverse complement strand
CACATCCTGCGCAACACCGCCGTGGCGTGGCTAAAGCAGGGCGGCGCCGGTCCCTCCCTCATCGCCGCGTATCTGGGGGAGGCCGACTCGCCCACTGACCAGTACGCCGATGGCGAGAGCGAGGACGTGCGCGTCGCCGTGCAGAGCCTCGCCGACCACGCCATCGAGAACCATGAGCTCGTGATCGCTTGCGGCGACGGCGTGCGGCCGGCGAGTGATGATTGGCCGTTCGCGCCTCTGGCGGGTCAGTAACCGCATGGAGAACGAGCAGCAAAGCCCGATCGATCTGCTGAAGCCTGCAGAGGTGGCGACACGGCTGGGTGTCTCAAGAACCTGGCTCTACGACGCCGCCCGTGACGGGCGCATCCCCTCGGTTCGCATCGGCGGACGCGACGGTCCGCTGCGGTTTGTCCCGGAGGATCTAAAGCGTTGGCTTGACGAAGCGCGCGCGCAGTGGACGCCTGGGCAACGCCGCGGCGGGATACGGCCTGCCGTCCGAGAGCACCTCGAGGGGCTCTCCCAGCCTGGGCGCACCAGCCGGCACGCCCGCCGATAACGCAGGCTCAAGTCCTTACGCCGCTGCGGGAGCGGCACGCGCGATGGCTTCTTCGGTCGCGGTCGCTCCCGCCGCCAGCACGTTGCGCTCGAGGTGTCCGTAGTAGCGCTCGGTCGTCCTGATATCGGCGTGCCCGAGTTGGCGCTGGACGTACATCAGCGAGTTGCCCGCGGCCAGCCACGCGGCGGCAGCTGTGTGGCGAAGCGCGTGCAGCGGCATGTCGCGAAGCGCCGCGTCCTGCAGCGCCGCCTTGTGCCAGTCACGCGAGATCGTCGTGCGATCCATCGGGCCACCGCTTCCTCTGCCGTCCCACCGTCCGAGCTCGTTCTTGCGTTTCCGGATCGGCATGACGAAGACGAGGGCCTCGGGATCGTCGCCATCCTCCATCTTCGCGCGGAGGGCGAGCTGGTTCTTGAGCACGAGCGCGAGGCCGCGCCCGACCTCCACCGAACGCATTCGCCGAGACTTCGTCGCGTAGACGACGATCAGCCCGCCGCTCTCGCTCAGCTCGAGATCCATTTTCCGCAGAGCCAGCGTTTCAGAGATACGCAGACCGGCACCGATCTGAACCTCGGCCACGGGGCGGTACAGCTCAGAGCAGGAGTCGAGGTAGACCGGGATCTCGCGCAGGCGCAGGTACTCGCGCTCGATGTTGCTCGGCGGCAGTCGCGGCACCTGCAGCGCAGGGTTGACGACCATCAGCCGATCCTTGACGGCCGCGTTGAGGGCGACCACCAGCGTCCCGAGCGTGTTGTTGATCGTCTTGGCGGCAATCTCGCCGGCTTCCATCGCCTCGGCCAGCTCGTCGACGATCGCGCGGACGTGCTCGACCTCCATCCTGCTCAGCCTGGTCGACTCCAGCGCCGGCAGCAGTCGCAGGCGACCGTCCCGCTCATACGCGCTCCAAGTCCCCTCGCTCAGGTAGGGCTTGCGCTGCTTCAGCCAGCGCGGGAAGAACGACCCGAAGGTCTCCGTGCTGTGGACGAGCTCGCCGCGCTCCTTCTTCTCGATGATCCGTCGGCGAGCGTTGCGCGCAGCTGTCTCGCTCGAGAACCCGCGCTTGCTTGTGAGGCTGCCATCCGAGCGACGCGCCACGTAGCGCCATCTCGTTCCGGACGACGTCTCATAGGGGTAGACGCCGCCCTGCTGGCCGCGGCGTCGAGCGCCTTTGCTGCGCTCGACGACATCGTGATCGTGGATCGAGTCGTCGAACTCCTTGGCCGCTTCCTCGCTGCGAAAACGCTTGGAGCGATGGCGACCCGAACCGTCGCGCCAGCGCACTTCGTATCGCCCTCTCGCAAGCCTGTAGCTCATGGCTCCTTCCTCCTCGCCGAACGCGTCGGCGATGTACGGAAAATTGTACGGAGTTGCCAATGGCAACTGTACGGAGTCTAATCGCGAGCTGCGATAGACGCGCCCTTAACGCGGAAAAGCCCCGCTATGCAGGGCTTTTCGCATGCGCTCGAATGGACTCGAACCATCACGGGCCGTAAAGCCCACAAGGCCCTCAACCTTGCGCGTCTACCAATTCCGCCACGAGCGCAGAGTGCGCGAGTATAGCCTCGCCCGGCGCCCGCGAATCGCCCGTCACGACCAGCGGATCAGGCGAGCGCCGGCATCCGCCCGTGGGCGCCGCCTTGCAAACCCGTCGACCGCATCTTGCATCCGTCCACGGCCGACGCTACAGTGCGAACAAGTGTTCGTTTCACGACATCGCCCACCCGACCAGGGAGTCGAGCAGAAATGGATCTGACCAAGCGCCAGCAAGAGATCTTCGACTTCATCCGCAAGTACTCGGCGAAGTACGGCTACCCACCCACCGTGCGAGACATCGGCAAAGCGGTTGGGCTGGCCTCCTCCTCGACCGTGCACGCCCACCTGGCGAACCTCGAGAAACTCGGCCTGCTGCGGCGCGACCCGTCCAAGCCGCGCGCGATCGAGCTGCTCGACCGCGCGATGGGCGGCGCCGTGGAGACGATGCGCGGGCTGGTGCGCTCGGATGGGCTGCCGCTGCTCGGCTCGGTCGCCGCCGGTCAGCCGATGCTGGCGGAGGAGAACATCGAGGACTACGTCTCGGTGCCCGAGGTCGCGGGCGGTGGCGAAGGCGAGTACCTGCTGCGAATCCGCGGCGACTCGATGAAGGAAGCGGGGATCATCGAGGGCGACTTCGTGGTCGTGCACCCTCAGGACACGGCACGCGACGGCGACGTCGTCGTGGCCCTACTCGGTGAGGAGGCGACGGTCAAGCGCTTCTTCCGCGAGTCGGACCACATTCGCCTGCAGCCGGAGAACGAGACGATGGAGCCGATCCGCAGCAAAGAGGTTACGGTGCTCGGTCGCGTCGTGGGCTTGCTCCGTAGCGTCTGAGCATCGGACTCGGCGGTGCGTGCCGGTGTCCCGCAGCAGCAGAGCGCAGGCGAGCGCGAAACCCCTGCCAGCCCTTCCCACGGCGCACCGTAAGCGCTACCGTGGCCATGCAGGTCAGGCAGCCGCGGGGGCGCAAGCCTTCGAGGAAAGTCCGGACATCGCAGGGCAGGGTGGTCGAGTGATCGACCCGGGGAAACCCGCGGGAAAGTGCCACAGAAACACACCGCCGATGGGGCCGTCCCACGTGAACGGCCCACAGGCACGGTTGAAATGGTGCGGTAAGAGCGCACCAGCGTCGCGGTGACGCGGCGGCTGGGTAAACCCCACCCGATGCAAGGCCAAACGGGACCGCTTGCAGGTAGCCCGCCAAGGTCCAGGTAGGCCGCTCAGATGGATGGCTGCTCAACGACAGGATCCGGCTTATCGACCCGCTAAGGAAAAGCCCCGCCCCGGCGGGGCTTTTCTATGGGTGGACTTGCTGGGTTTCTCGCGGCGGGGGCGTGCGCGCACTCCACGCATCTCGAGGACGGGCGGCAGCTCAGGACGCGACCGACCGCTTCCTGTTGAGCTCCTATGGCTGCCAAGTCGAGATCTCGAGTTTCGCGCCGGCGACCCAAGCTGCCGCCGCCCCGGCGCCGACCGGCTGGGTCGTCACGACTGCGGCGAGGGACGCCGATGGCGGTAGAGGCATCGGCGATGACTGCACCACGCCGCCGCCGGCCGGCTGCATGGCGAGCGGGCTCGGCGGGAGCCCCCCAGAGCCGCCGATCCACCCGAGCTTCAGCAATACGTCACCCACTCCATCGCGCAGCACCGGCATCAGGCCGTCGGGCGAGACGCTCGGCGCGGCGAAGTGGCCGCTCGTGTCGCCGACCGCGAGCATCGTGTGCCCCGGACCCGGGTACGTGCGTGGCCTCGCGGACCAGCTCAGGGTCCCGCCGCCGTCGTTGGCGGCCACTGCGTTGACGGAGCTCGTTGCGGTATCTGCTGAGCCAGGCTGTAGCGCGGCGGGCGGGCTGAGCGACCCGCTGGTCATCACCCTCGCATAGGGGGCTGCGAAGGAGGGTTCGAGGTCTTGGTAGTCGCCTGCCTCCCAGACGATGAGCGCTCGGCCCGGTGCACTGAACGAGACGACCGGGAACTCAGCTGGTGCGGGGGCGATCAGCAGCGGCGTACCGAAGCGGTGGCTGTGCGGGGCGGTGCTGACCATCGTCGCGCAGCTGCGGATCAGGCGCCCGCAGCCGACCGTTCCGTAGATGTGCGCGGCGCCGCTGCTGTCGAAAAGGCTCGTTGGATCCGTCATCGTGGCGCTCTTGGCGCGACTGACTGCGGTTTCGGGGCCGAAGCGATGACCCGGCTTGCGCCAAGCGGCTGCGACGCCGGGAGCGCGTTTGGTGTGTGCCCTCCAGGTCGCCAGCATTTCGCCGTTGGGTGCCACGGCCAGTCGCAGGTCGGCGCTGAGGAATGGGCCGCTGTGGCCGACGATCTCGGTTGGCGACCACCTGCCTGAAGGGGTGCGATAGGCCGACCGGATGGTGTGCGGGGCAACGGTTTCGCCGTTTCGCCCGCGCGCCGCGGCGATCCAAGCGACCGTCAACTCGCCGCGCGCGTCGAGCGCGACCACCACATCGCCGACCAGCGCGTCGCCGTTCCGCCACAACGTCCGCTTCACCGACGGACCACGGGTGCTGAGGAGTGCCACATTCAACGCCGCCCGTGTCTGCACCGGCCCGACGTCGCTCTCGCTGGCCGAGGCGAAGGCGGCATCGCCGCGCGCGTCGGTCGCCAACGCGGCCTTGCCGAACCCTGCCCTTGATGAGCTCACGGTCCGCGGCGCGGACCATCGGGCGACCGCCGGCGCCGCCCCGATCGCGAGCAGCCCGACCAGAGCCGTCAACGCGCCGACGAGCCGGCTCTCGACAACGATCGATCCTTTGCGGCTCATCCTAGGTCTCCTCACGGGAAAGCTGTCGGCACACGCTATGCGCGAACGACCGGCGGCTCATCGGGTTGAAGCCGCTGCCGCTCCGCCGCTTTCTACTGAGTCAGGAAGAAACGGGAGCAGCGCCGCAAGTCAAGTCCATCTCGAAGCGCAGCGGATGTAGGGTGAGTCCTCGTCAGCGCAAGGCGAGCTGCCTCGGTGCGAGAATCGAGCGCATGAGCAAGCACCGCCACTACAGTGAGCAGCAGTTGGAGGAGCTCGTTAGCTCGGCGCTCGACGAACTGCCGGCCGAGTTTCAACGTGCGCTGGAGAACGTCGCGATCGTCGTGTCCGATCGCGGCGCCGAACACCACGCGTACGGCCTGTACGTCGGGCTCAGGATGGGCGGTATGGGCTTCTTCGGTGGCGGCGGTATTCCGGACGAGATCCTGATCTTCCGCGACACGCTCGTGCGCGACTTCGGGGACGACCCCGAGCGCCTCCGTCTGAGGGTCAAGCAGACTGTGCTTCACGAGGCCGGGCATCACTTCGGCTTCGACGAGGAGGGCGTTCGCAAGCTCGGGCTGTGACGGCGCGAGCGCCCGGCCGCGCGCGACGTCAACCGCCGCCGTAGCTGACGATCAGGTCGGTCGCGACGCCGGCCAGAAAGCCGGCCGCGATCAGCAGCAGCCCGAGCGTGCGGTGTCCGTAGCGGCGCACGCCGGCCCAGATCTCGCCGATCACGTAGAGGATGGCGCCGCCGGCGAGCGCGTAGAAGCACAGCTCGAGCGCTTCGGAATGCACCTGATAGCCGACGATTGCGCCGATGAACGTCGGCCCGCCTCCGACGAGCCCGGCGATGCCGAGCCATTTCCACGACGGCCGCGCGCTGCCGAGTGGCCCGACGATGCCGAAGCCCTCGGTGGCGTTGTGCAGGCCGAAGCCGATCACGAGGACGGTGGCGAGGGCGACCTCGCCGGCCTGTGCCGAGACGCCGATGGCCAGGCCCTCGGCGAAGTTGTGCAGGCCGATGGCGACGGCGATCGTCATGCCCGTCTGCAGCGCCTGCCGGCGTGCGCTCGCAGCTTGCGCGTCGTAACCGGCCAGCTCGGTCGGGCTCAAGACGGCGGTGCCGTCGCCGCCGGCGAGCGGGGGGAGCGCGGTTGGCTTGGGGCGGAGCCTGCGCTCGACGGCCGAGATGCCGGCGGTGCCGAGCGTGAAGCCGGCAGCGAGGAGGGCGAACAGGCCGAGCACGCCGGCGAAGCTCGCATCGTGATTCTTGTAGGCGTCGAGGCGGGCGCTGACGATCTCCTGGCCGTGCGATGTGACGTCCATGAAGATGAACGCGAGGATGCCGACGGACAGCATCGCGAGCGCCACGCGCAGGCGATCGTCGACGTGCCGCACGCGACCGATCGGCAAACCTATGAAGATCGTGAATCCGGCGATTGCGCCGAGTGCGACCGTTTCCGCGAAGCTCATCGAACCTCTGAGTTAGGGTGACCTAACAGAAGGCTAGTCGATTCGCGATCACGGGCGGCCGGCGCCATAGACAGAACTCTTACCCGCGACACAGCTCCGTCTTACGGCCTGCTCCGAAGATGCTCGCAAGGTCGAGCTCGGATTCGTGCTCGGCGAACCGCAGAGCCGGAGGTTCCAATGTTCCGCAAGAGGTTGATCGGCATCGTGGCGGCGATATGCGCGCTGGCGGCCGTCACGGCCGCGATCGCGCAAGGCTCGGGCACGACGAAGAGCTCGAGCGCGAAAAGCAAAGCAACGACGGCGCACGGCGCCCAGGCATCGGGCTCGGGCCCGCCGGGCGCGATGGGCGGCCCGGATGGCGACATGCATGGCCCGGGTGGAGGTGCCGTTCACTCGGTCAGCGTCGTGCCCGACAAAGCAGGCACGTCGTTCATCACGCTCACCACGGACAGGGGCACGGTGAAGAGCGTCGACAGCGCCGCCGCCACGATCACGATCGCGGAGGGAACGAAGAGCGCGACGTACAAGACGCTCGCGCTGACGGTGCCCTCCGGAGCGAAAGTGATCCGCGACGGCAAGACGGCTTCGCTCGCTGAAATCAAGGCCGAAGACGACGTCTCGGTCAGCTCCTCCACTGAAGGCACGTCGGTGTTCGCGATGGACTCCTCGTTCCGTCCCGAACACGGCCCCGGCAGGGGCGGACCCCCGGGCATGGGAGGCCCGCCGCCCGGTCAGGAAGCGTCCGGTTCCGAAGCGAAATCGGGCACCGGCACGAAGACGGGCACGGGAACGACGACGACCGAATAGTCGATCCTGGTGAGCGGCTGGAGCGCCGTGAGGTCCCGAGCCGGGTCAAGGAACCCGGCTCGGGACCTTTCATCTATTTCTATTAATTAATTGATCGATGGCGATCATGCTCGTGCTCAGCTGGAATCTCTTCCACGGTCGCTCGCTGCCACCGGCAGGCCGCTCGCTGTATGACGAGTTCGCGGCCAAGCTCAGCCAATGGAGCTGGGACGTGGCGCTGTTGCAGGAGGTGCCGCCGTGGTGGCCGCAGCGGCTCGCTGACGAGCTCGAAGTCGAGCAACGCTACGCACTCACATCGCGCAATTCGCTGCTGGCGCTGCGCCGCGCGCTTGCCGAGCGCCGTCCGGAGCTGCTCGAGTCAAACGGCGGCGGCTGCAACGCGATCCTCTCTCGCGCGCCGATCGCCGAGCATGGCACGCTGCGCTTGCGCCGCTGGCCCGAGCGGCGTGTCGCCCAACTCGCGCGTTTGGGCGATGGAACGTGCGTGGTCAACCTCCACGCCAGCACACGCCCGGCGCGCGCCAGGCAGGAGCTCGAGCGACTGTGGCCCCACGCGCTTGCCTGGGCGGGCGCGGATCGGTTGATCCTCGGGGGCGATCTCAACGTGCGCACCCCGGCGCGGGCGCCGGCGACGATCGTCCACGCGGCCGCTTCGGGCGTCGATCACGTATTTGCACGCGGGCTGGCGCCCTGCACGGCGAGCGGTTCGGCATCGGGCGCGCCGGGCGCGGTCGAGCAGCCGAGTCGAGTGGTGCTGCTCGGCGGTCGCCGGGTCGAGCTCTCCGACCACGCGCCGTTGCTCACGCGCCTGTGCGCGCGCGAGCCGGCTAGTTGTAAGACCCGAGGACGTTGTTCAGCTCGCGTAGGCGAGTTCCGGGCGGCTTGTGGTTGAGGGCGCCGTGTGGTCGTCGCCAGTTGTATCGCTCCAGCCAGCCAGACAGGGCTGCAGTGCGCTCGGCACTGTCA
>DATINR010000098.1:0-2563 GCA_035473995.1 Solirubrobacteraceae bacterium | reverse complement strand
GGGAGGTGCGATGACGCAGAACAGCTTTGGCGCCAAGGACAAGCTCGAGGCCGCCGGCAGCAGCTATGAGATCTTTCGCCTCGATGCCCTGCAGCAGCGCTTCGACGTGGCGCGACTGCCCTTCTCGCTGAAGGTGCTCCTCGAGAACCTGCTGCGCACCGAGGGCAACGGCTCGGTCGACGCCGCCGACGTCGAGGCGCTCGCCTCGTGGGATGCCAAGGCGCAGCCGAGCAAGGAGATCGCCTTCACCCCGGCGCGCGTGCTGATGCAGGACTTCACGGGCGTTCCCGCCGTCGTCGATCTCGCCGCGATGCGCGACGCGATCGCGCGGATGGGCGGCGACGCGGCGCAGATCAACCCGCTCGTCCCGGCGGAGCTCGTGATCGACCACTCCGTGCAGGTCGACGCGTTCGGCACGCGCGACGCCTTCCGCGTCAACGCCGAGCGCGAGTTCGAGCGAAACCAGGAGCGCTACTCGTTCCTGCGCTGGGGTCAGGGCGCGTTCGACGACTTCTCGGTCGTGCCGCCGGACACGGGCATCGTGCACCAGGTCAACCTCGAGTACCTCGCGCGCGTGGTCTTTCCCAACGAGAAGACGGGCCAGGCCTACCCGGACACGCTCGTCGGCACCGATTCCCACACGACGATGGTCAACGGCCTCGGCGTGCTCGGCTGGGGTGTCGGCGGGATCGAGGCCGAGGCGGCGATGCTCGGCCAGCCGATGTCGATGCTGATCCCGCAGGTGCTCGGCTTCCGCCTGCACGGCGAGCTTCCGGAGGGCGCGACGGCGACCGATCTGGTGCTGACCGTCACCGAGATGCTGCGCGAGCGTGGCGTCGTCGGCATGTTCGTCGAGTTCTACGGCGCCGGCCTCGCCGGCCTGCCGCTCGCCGACCGCGCGACGATCGGCAACATGTCACCCGAGTTCGGATCGACGTGCGCGATCTTCCCGATCGACGCCGAGACGCTCACCTACCTGGAGCTCTCCGGCCGCTCGCGCGAGCAGATCGCGCTCGTGGAGGCCTACGCCAAGGAGCAGGGCCTGTGGCACGACGAGTCCTCCGAGCAGCCGACCTTCTCCGATCAGATCGAGCTCGACCTCTCGACCGTCGAGCCGAGCCTCGCCGGTCCCAAGCGCCCGCAGGACCGCGTCTCGCTCAGCCAGTCGCAGATGGTCTTCCAGCAGGCCCTGCTCGACTACATCCCGAGCGACGGCGACCAGGCCGACGCGCAAGACGAGGCCGTCGCCGAGTCATATCCCGCGTCGGACCCACCGGCCAACGAGCCGGGCCATGTGCCCGCACTCGGCGTCTCCCAGCCGCAGCTGCCCGAGGGCGGCACGGCGACGCTGCCGCACAACGGGACGGCCACCAGCGTGACCGTCGACGGCGAGACATTCGAGCTCGACCACGGGCACGTCGTGATCGCCGCGATCACGAGCTGCACGAACACGTCGAACCCGTCGGTGATGGTCGGCGCGGGGATCCTCGCGCGCAACGCGCTGGCGCGCGGGCTGAAGAGCAAGCCATGGGTCAAGACCTCGCTGGCCCCCGGCTCGAAGGTCGTCACCGAATACCTCGACCGCGCGGAGCTGACCGAGCCGCTCGAGCAGCTCGGCTTCAACCTCGTCGGCTACGGCTGCACTACGTGCATCGGTAACTCGGGGCCGCTCTCCCAGGAGATCTCAGACGCCGTCGCCGAGGCCGACCTGGCGGTCGTCTCGGTGCTCTCGGGCAATCGCAACTTCGAGGGCCGGATCAACCCGGACGTGAAGATGAACTACCTCGCCTCGCCCCCGCTGTGCGTCGCCTACGCGCTCGTCGGCACGATGGACATCGACCTGTTGCACGACCCGCTCGGCCAGGACGGCGAGGGCGAGGACGTCTACCTGCGTGACATCTGGCCGTCAGAGCAGGAGATCGCAAAGACGGTCGGCGAGGCGGTGCAGTCGGACATGTTCCGCAAGAGCTACGGCGAGGTGTTCGCCGGCGACGAGCGCTGGAACAGCCTCGACGTGCCCGAGGGCGAGCGCTTCCAGTGGGACGAGCAGTCGACCTACGTGCGCCTGCCGCCCTACTTCGAGGACATGCCGGTCGATCCGCCGGAGGTCCGCGAGCTGAGCGGCGCGCGCGTGCTCGCGCTGCTCGGCGACAGCGTCACGACCGATCACATCTCCCCGGCCGGCTCGATCAAGCGCGACGGACCGGCCGGCGCGTACCTGCAGGAGCAGGGCGTCACGCCGCGCGACTTCAACTCCTACGGCTCGCGCCGCGGCAACCACGAGGTGATGATGCGCGGCACGTTCGCCAACATCCGCCTGCGCAACCAGCTCGCGCCGGGAACCGAGGGCGGCGTCACGCGCCACTTCCCGGATGATGAGCAGACCTCGATCTACGACGCTGCAATGCGCTACGCGGAGGAGGGCGTCGAGCTCGTCGTGCTCGCCGGCAAGGAGTACGGCTCGGGCTCCTCGCGCGACTGGGCCGCCAAGGGGACCAAGCTGCTCGGCGTGCGCGCCGTGATCGCGCAGAGCTTCGAGCGCATCCACCGCTCCAACCTCGTC
>DATINR010000097.1:0-58220 GCA_035473995.1 Solirubrobacteraceae bacterium | reverse complement strand
ACCGTGTTCGGCGGCGGCTCCTCGAGCGTCTTCAGGAACGCGTTCCAGGCGGCCGTCGAGAGCATGTGCGCCTCGTCGAGGATGTAGACCTTGCGCTTGCCGCTGACCGGCGCGTAGGCGACGCTGTCGCGCAGCTCGCGGATGTCGTCGACCGAGTTGTTCGAGGCCGCGTCCATCTCGATCACGTCGAGCGAGGAGGCGCGCGCGATCGACAGGCACGATTCGCATTCGCCGCACGGCTCGACCGTCGGGCCGTTCTCGCAGTTCAGGCAGGCCGCGAGGATCTTCGCCATCGACGTCTTGCCCGTGCCGCGCGAGCCGACGAACAGGTAGGCGTGGTGCACCTTGTCGCGTTCGACGGCATGGCGCAGCGTGCGCACGACCGGCTCCTGGCCGACCACGTCGGCGAACGTTCGCGGCCGGTGCCTGCGGTACAGCGAGGGCTGCTGCGGTTGTGACTGCTCCTGGGCGGACACCTGTGGCTGAGTCTACCCACGGCCGCGAGCCCGACGGGGCGCCCGCGACAGCGGATAGCGTGCGCGCTCGTGAGAGCCCTGATCGAGCGCCGCGCGAGCAGTCTCGGCGCCCTCGTATCGGTCGCCGCGGGGGCGGTCGTGCTGTGGCTGATCTGCGGCGTCGGCTTCGCCAACTACGACACGCTGTACGCGCTCGCCTGGGGCGGGCAGCTCGCGCGCGGCGAAACGCCGGCCTACGAAGTCGCGATCGCTCCGACGCCGCATCCGCTCGTGGAGGCGCTCGGCGTCGTGCTCTCGCCGCTCTCCGCACGCACGATCGAGGACGTCACGGTCGCACTCGGCTTCCTCGCGCTGGCCGGCTGCGCGTGGGTGCTGTACAAGCTCGCCGTGCTGTGGTTCGGGCGCGCTGCGGGGGTCGTCGCGGCGCTGATCCTGCTCACGCGCGTGCCGGTCCTCTCCTACGGCGTGCGCGCGTACGTCGACATCCCCTACCTGCTGTTCGTGCTCGCCGCCGTGCTCGTCGAGGCGCGCCGTCGCGCGCGCGAGCAGCGTCCGGCGGGTGCGCCCGTGCTCGCGCTGCTCGCGCTTGCCGGGCTATTGCGCCCCGAGGCGTGGGCCTTCTCGGGGCTCTACTGGCTGTACGTCGTGCTCGACACGCGGCGCACGCGGGGGCGGCTCGACGAACCGCGCTCCGGGCGCGCGCTCGTCGGGCTGACCCTGCTCGCGGCATCGGCGCCGCTCGTGTGGATCCTCAGCGACCTCGCGGTCACGGGCGATGCGCTGTGGTCGCTGACCAACACGCGCCACACCGCGCACGCGCTGGACCGCGTGACGGGCATAGCCAACGTGCCCGAGTACGTGCCGCGGCGGATCGGCGAGATCCTGCGCGCGCCGGTGCTCGCCGGGGCGGCGCTCGGCGGCGTGCTCTCGCTGCTGTGGCTGCGCCGCCGCGCGCTGACGGCGGCCGGCGTGGGCGTGCTCGCGGTGCTCGTGTTCGTCGCGATCGCCGCGGCCGGGCTGCCGATCAACACGCGCTACGCATTCCTCACGGCGGCCGTGCTGTGCGTGTTCTGCGGCGCCGGCGCATTCGGCTGGACGCGCCTTGACGCCGCCGACCCGCGCCGGCGCTGGTGGATGGCCGCGGGCGCGCTCGTGCTCGTGGCGCTGCTCGCCTTCACGCCCGCACAGGTCAAAAGCGGCCATCGCGAAATGGACAAGCTCGCGCGCCAGCAGAGTATTCAGGACGACCTCGTCGCGCTCGTGCAGGACGGCTCGGTCAACCTGCGCTGCGGGCCGGTCGGCGTGCCCAACCATGCGCCCGTCCCGCTGCTCGCGCTGTTCCTCAAGACGAGCCCGGCGAACGTCGTCAGCGCTCAGAACGCCACGATCGAAGCGGGCCAGTACGTGGACCCGGCGAGCAAAGAGGTCGAAGACGACTACGTGCTCGACCCGCACGACCCGCACCGGCCGGTCAGCGTGCCGCCGGGCTTCCTCGCGGCGCACGCCAACCGCACGTGGCTGATCTTCCAGCGCTGCCCGTAGCGACGGCGACGCTCATGTAGTGGACCGTGCACCCCTCGTCGAGATACCCACCTGCCGATCGCCTGTCGCTGCCCGCGGCTCCGGTCCGGGAACGCCCGCTGCGCCTGCCGGGGATCGCTTAAGGCTGCTTCCTTCCGGACCTGACCTGGTTCACAAGCCGACACCGCGCGGGACCCGGACCATCGACGCCCCGAACGGCGGAGCGACCGGAGCGGAACCCCTCGGAAGGGAATTCAGCCCCGCTAGAGCGGATTGCGGATACAGGGCACCGCTACCTCCCCGCCTAGCACGGTCCGCCGCCGATCCTAGCGCCGCGCGGGAAAAACACCTTGCACGCGCGAGCGCCATCTCCGTTAGGCTGCGCGACCGTGAACTACATAAACGATCTCCCCCCACGTCTGACGCGCGCTCGCTCGCGCGCCCTCCTCGGCCTGGCCGCGCTCGGCGCCGCCGGCCTGATCGCCGGCTGCGGTAGCAGCGGATCGAGCAGCTCGATCGGCGTCGGCACCGAGAACAAGGCCGACGAAGCGCTTGCCAAAGCGGGCGAAGTAAAGGCGGCGGCGACGCCGACGAGCGGTCCGCTGGCCACCGAACCAAAGGTCACGCCGCCCACCGGCACGGCCCCGACGAAGCTCGAAAAGAAAGACCTCGTCGTCGGCACCGGCAAGGAAGCCAAAACGGGCGAAACGGTGACCGTCAACTACGTGGGCGTCCTCTACAAGGGCGGCAAGGTGTTCGACGCGTCGTGGAAACGCAAAGAACCGTTCCAGTTCAAGCTCGGACAGGGCGCCGTGATCAAGGGCTGGGACCAGGGCGTTCCGGGCATGAAGATCGGCGGTCGCCGCGAGCTCGTGATTCCGGCCGAACTGGCTTACGGCAAGACCGGCTCGCCGCCGGCGATCCCGCCGAACGCGCCGCTCGTGTTCGTGGTCGACCTGCTCGGCACCGGCTCCTAAGGCGCAAAGCTGGCCCCCGAGACGCTCGCGCTGGAGTTGCGCCCGGCGCCTCGGGGCGGCCGGCTCGATCGATGCGCGGGCTGAGAGCGATCGCGGCGGCTGCGCTCGCCTGCCTGCTCGCAGCCGCGCTCGCCGCGTGCGGCGGCAAGGCAAAGTCGACGACGCCGGCCGCACTGAAGCTGCAGCGCGAAGACCTCGTCGCTGTCAGCCGCGCATTGAAGGACGTGCAGGCGCCGATCGCCCGCGAGGTGGCCGCGACCAAAGCGGCGTGGCCGCTGATCGCCAACGGGCTGCCCGCCGAGATCGCGACCGTCTCGCGCTCATCGCAGGCGCGCGCGGCAGCGGCGAGCGCCGCCGCGCTGCGCCTGCCGGCGCTGCTCGGCGAAGCTCAGGCACGCACGCTGACGGGGCCCGCCTCGCAGATCTCGGGGCTCGTGCGCAGCTACGCGCTGCTCAGCGCGCGCGGCTGGAAGCTGCTCGACGCAGCCCTCTCGCAAATCGAGTCCGCCTCGCCGGCCAACGCGCGTTTCGCGCGCGAGAACGCGCCGCTGTACATCGAGAGCATCTACGACGCCCACTTCGCGCTCGCCCAGATCGGCAAGAAGCTGCTCGCCGGATACGAGAAGCTCGGCGGCGCCGGCGACTTCGGCACGGCGCTCACGCAGGCCGAAGCGAACGCGCTCGCGACTGCCTACTCCGAAGCAAGCGACCGGCTGCACCCGCACGTCGGCGTGCGACTCGGGTCATGAGTGAGTCTTGGGCTTCCACGGGCGTCAGCGGGCTGAGCATGAGGTGAGACGTCCTAGCACCATACGGTGCACTATTTACGCACCGGAAGGTGCGCTAACTACGCCCGGACGCTTGAGGGCCGCAGCGGAGGGCGAGCTGTCGGGTCTCGTCCCAACCCGGTGCACGGCGGTTCGAAGTCGCTACTAAGATCCCCTGCGGAGGCGCCGTCCGACGCCGCACAGCGAGCTCACACGAGGGAGAGAGCAAGATGGCCGATCGCAACCGCCGCATGGTCCTGGCAGAGCGTCCGACGGGGATGGTCGACGCGAGTACGGTCCGCCTGGAGGAGACCGACCTGCCGCAGCCCGGCGAGGGCGAGGCGCTCGCCCGCGTTCGCTACATCTCGATCGACCCGACGATCCGCACGTGGATGGACGACGCGCCGGGCTACCTGCCGCCGATCGCGATCGACGAACTGATCCGCAGCGGCGGGATCGCCGAGATCGTGCAGAGCAACTCCGAGGACTACAAGCCGGGCGAGCTCGTGTTCGGCTTCACCGGTTGGCAGGACTACGCGATCGCCAGCCAGGCCGGCGGCTACCAGGCACTGCCGGAGGGCGTGCCGCCGACGCTCGCGCTGAGCCTGTTCGGGATCACCGGCATGACCGCCTACTTCGGTCTGCTCGACGTCGGGCGCGTGCAGGAGGGCGACGTCGTCGTCGTCAGCGGCGCTGCCGGCGCCACCGGCTCGACGGTCGGGCAGATCGCGAAGATCAAGAACGCCGGCAAGGTGATCGGCATCGCCGGCGGGCCGCAGAAGTGCAAGCACCTGGTCGAGGAGCTCGGCTTCGACGCGGCGATCGACTACAAGGGCGAGAACGTGGCGGCGCGCCTGCGCGAGGAGGCGCCGGACGGCATCGACCTGTACTTCGACAACGTCGGCGGCGAGATCCTCGACGCCTGCCTGGCGCAGCTCGCGCTGCGCGGGCGGATCGTGCTGTGCGGCGCGATCGCCAGCTACAACGACCGCGGCGGCGCCAAGGGCATCGCCAACACGTCCAACCTGATCGTCAAGCGGGCGCGCATGGAGGGCTTCCTGATCCTCGACTACTTCGACCGGCTGCCGGCCGCGCGCGAAGAGATGGCTGCTTGGCTCGGCGAAGGCAAGCTCAAATCCTCCGAGCACATCGTGGAGGGGCTCGAGCACGCGCCGGACGCGCTCAACCTGCTGTTCACCGGCGGCAACACCGGCAAGGTGATCGTGCAGGTCAGCTGAGGGCGGGCGCGCTCACACGGCGCGCACATCGCCGGGCGTCTCGGGAGCGTCCTCGTCGCCGGCGGACTCCTCGCGGATCAGCCACTCGGCGACGGTGCTGACGACGAGCCCCTCGCCTGCGCCGGGGAGCCGGGCGAGCGTCTCGCCGAGCTCGCTCGAGACGAACGTGACGTCGCCCGGCGCGAGCAGCTCGGCCCAGTCGGTGTGATCCTGCTCGAGCCGTTGCGCCGCCCCGCCGGAGACGCGCCGCGCCATCTCGCCGGCCAGCGAGTCGGGCGCGAGCTCCTCGTCGTCCAGGCGCACACGCACGGCGCCGAGCCGCGTGGCGTTGCCGCGCACGAGCGCGACCGGGGGCGCCGGAGCCTGCTCGCGCTCGCTGCTCACGCCGGACGCGACGGGCCGCGGCGCCCGCCCACCGTCGCCGCCGGCCGCATCACCCTGCGCGCTCTCGCCCGTCTGGCGCTGCCCACCGGCCGGTTCGGGTCCAGGCTCGGCGACGAGCACGAGCGTCGCTTCCTGCGCGCGTCCCACGCGCAGCGCGCCGTGCAGCACAGAGCGATCGACGATCGTCATCACCTGGCCGTCGACGTCGGCCGCCGCGACGACCTCGGCCAGCCGCTGCAGTGCGGGCTTCGGCGCGAACGGCGCCGATTCGGGCACGACGAGCAGCGGGTGCACGACGCCGCCGTCGGCGCGCGCGATGCGCCTGGCGATCGTCAGCGCGCCGAGCGCATGGTCGGGATCGAGCACGCCTACGACCACGCGCATGCCGAGCGGGCGCGGTCCGTCGGGCATCGCGGCGCGCGCCGAGGCGCGCGTCCCGGCCAGCGTCGAGGCGAGCACGCTGACCAGGATCAGCACGAGCACGGCATTGACGACAGCGCTGCTGAACAGGCCGAGCTGGAAGCCGATCACGGTGGCCGCGAGCGTCGCCGCGGCCTGCGCGGCGCTGAGCGAGAACAGCAGCCCAGACTGGGCCCTGCTGAAGGCGAACAGGCGCGCCGAGATCAGCGCGGCCAGCTGCTTGCCGCCGAGGCAGGCGAGGATGAACAGGCCCGCGAGGCCGAGCGTTTCGCCCCTGACCATCACCGACGGGTTGAGGATCAAGCCGACGGAGACAAGGAACACCGGGATGAACACGGCGCCGCCGAAAAACTCGATGCGGTCCATCAGCTGGCCCTCGTTGGGCACGAGCCGGTTCATGCCGAGGCCGGCGAAGAAGGCGCCGACGATCCCCTCGATGCCGAACAGCTCGGCGACGGTCGCCGCCGAGAGGAAGGCCGTGATCGCGACGACGTAGCGCACCGAGCGCTCGGTGCCGAGGAAGCGAAAGGCCCAGCCGGCGAGCTTCGGCAGCACGTACAGGCTGAAGGCCGTGAGCACGCCCATGCCGACGACGATCTGCACGGCCACGTCGGCGCTCGACTTGTGCCCGCCGACCGAGCCGGCGACGACCGCGAGCACGACGAGCGCGAGCGTGTCGGTCAGCACGGTCGAGCCGACCGCCGTGGCGACGGCAGGGTCGGCGGCGAGCCCGGCCTCTTTGATCGCCGGATAGGTGATCAGCGTGTGCGAGGCCAGCAGCGAGCCGAGCAGCAGCGCGGCGAGCGTTTCCCAGCCGAGTGCGAAGCCGACGAGCGTGCCGAGCGCGAACGGCAGGATGAACGTGAGCAGGCCGAACGTGATCGCCGAGCGCCGGTATCTCATCAGCAGGTTGAGGTCGATCTCGACGCCGGCCGCGAACATCAGGTAGAGGAGGCCGAGCTGGCCGAGATCGGGCAGGGTGTTGTTGCCGGCGCCGATCAGCGAGAGGCCGTGCGGGCCGATCGCGTAGCCGCCGACGAGCAGCCCGATGATCCCGGGGATGCCGGCGCGGCGGAACAACACGGGGCCGAGCAGGAGCACGGCGAACACGACGAGGAACTCGTACGGCGCGCCTTTGGGCGAGGAGATCTCGATCAGCGCCGCCGTCATTCCTCGGTCCTCAGCACGGGTATGTCTTCGGCCGAGCCTTCTTCGATGTTGGCGTGCAGCCAGCGCTCGCCGAGCCGGTCGATCTCATCTTCGGACTTCAGGCCGCGGATCGCCGAGTCGACGGCTTCGACGTTGTCCGAGCCCGACGGCAGCGCCACGCCGAGCTCGGCTTCGCTCGGCAGTTGCGCCGCTACGGCGAACTCGCGCGGCGACTCGCGCGCGTAGGCGAGCGCGATCGGCAGGTCCAGCAGCATCGCGTTGGCGCGGCCGTCTGCGAATGCGGCCAGCTTTTCGCTTTGGCGCTCGAAGACCAACGGCTTGGTCGTCGGTTCGATTTGGGTTTCCAGCGCTTCTCTCAGGGTCGTGTCGTGCTGCACCGCCCAATGCAGCCCCTGCGCGGCCTTGACGTCGGCGACCTGGGTTCCCGGATGCACGACGATCGCCGGCGGTGCCTGCAGGTAGGACGTGGAGAAGTCGAGGTGCTCAGCCCGTTCGTCGGTGATCGTGATGTCAGACAGCGCCAGGTCCGCGCCGCCGAGATGCCCGCGCACGAGCTCGTGGAACGGCACCTCGACGACCTTGATCCGCTTCAGCTCGAAGCGTTCGGCGAGGGCTTTCGCGAGGGCGTACTCGAAGCCGCCTGTCGGGTGCGCGAACGTGCCGTACCAGAAGCCCGGATCTGGGATCTGCGCTGTCGCGACCGTGAGCGTGTCCTTGACGCGCGGCGTGAACGTGCCCGATGCGCCGTCGTTACCGCCGGCGCAGCCCGAGAGGGCGCAGCCGAGCGCGAGCATCGCGAGCGCGAGCAGCGCGATCGTCGCACGCGCGCGGGATCGGGCGAGCGTGGGCTCGACGGACATGCGAGCACTCTACGGAGGCGCTGCTCGCTTGAGCGCTTCGGCCAATAGACTCGCGGTCGTGAGCAGCAGCGCCGGAACCGCAGCCGACGTCGGGCCGGCCCGTCGGCTCGTCGTCGCGTCGGCGGTTGCCCTAGCGACGCTGGCGATCCCAGCGCTCGCGGCGTCTGGAGCGATGGCTCAAGCAGCCACCCCGGCCACCGGTTTCGCACAACCGTACGCCGGGATGCCTGAGTACGAAAGGTACGCGCCGACCGAAGCCGGCAGCGCGCGCCAGGTCAACCGGCCGCTCGGCTCGAGGGTGGCCGATCGGATCGCGCGCAAGCTCGGGCTCGACAAGCGGCATGCCTTCACTGCGAAGCAGTACAAGCTGTTCGTGAGCGGCAAGGGGGTCGGCGGCGAAGCCGCTCCCGCGAAGCTGGTCGACGCGAGCGTTCGCATCCTCCTGAACACGACGGGCAATCCCCTCTACGCCAGCATCGACGGCAAAGTGACGCCGATCGTGCTCGGGAGCTATGGGCTGATGGTGAGCACGGCCGGAATGCTGGAGAGCCCCGCGAACGAAGAAGCGCCGACGAGGAAAGTGAACGAAGTGATCGAGCCCGGCGGGTACCTGCCCAAGTGGTGCAGGCACAACGGCGCCCGGGCATCGCTGCGGATGCTCTACCGGTCGGCCTACAGCTCCGAGGTCGTCTACGGCAACAAGTCCCAGAAGCAGTCGGGCGCAGCCCAGCTGGTTCCCAACCAGAAGAGCGCGGCGAGCTCGACCGTCGGCATGTCGATGGCGCCCTCGATCTGGATCGTCAACTTCGCGCTGATCTACACGCTGAACCCCAGCTTGGCAGCGAAGATGCCCGCCCGCTGGACGCCGATCCCCGCCAACGTCGCGCAGGCGATCACGGCGAGCCCCACCGGCCAGGTTCCGTTCAGCGAATACGAGTCGTCCTTTCCCAAGTGATTGGGCGGCGCCGGGTCGCTCGGGTGTGGCAAGGACGCCGGACCCGGCGCACGGACGCCGCGAGGGCCCAATAGACTCGGGGGCCTAGGGCGCGTAGCTCAGTGGGAGAGCGCTCGCTTCACACGCGAGAGGTCGCAGGTTCGAAACCCGCCGCGCCCATAGGCCCATCCGAGCGCTCGCTCGCGCACGGGCCTCACGCCAGGGCGTGCGCGACTCTACGCATGGGCACACCAGGAGCCGCTACCGTCCCGCCCAGGATGAACATCCAACTCGCAAGCGCCCCGGAGGTACTGCCGGACCCTGAGGCGAAGGGTCTGCGCATAACCGTGCCCCTCACCGCGCAACCTGACGAGCTGCTGCTCGACGCGATCGATGCCAGTCCGGCGATCACGGCGTACTGCGCATCGGTCGAGCCCGACGCCAGCGCGCTCGTTCTCGTTCTGAAGAAGGACGCGGGGCCCGACGGCCTGGGCACCCTGATGACCGCCGTTTCCTCGCTGGTCGAGCTGAGCAACAAGGACCGGGAGGCCGCGGCAAAGACCGAGGATGAGCGTCGGCTCGAGGAGCTCGAGAGAGAGCAAGCCGATGCCGAAGCCGCGTTGCAGGCGTGGTGGGAGAGCCGGAGCTGATCGACGCAGCGCTCCGTGGCAATGGATTAGCCCTTGCCCCCGGACTCGTTCAGCGCCACGGCGGCGCGGATCAAGCCCTTCAACGCCTCCTCGTCAATCTTCTCGCCCTCGTGGAAGTCGATGGCGCGCCTCGTGTTCCCGTCGAGGCTGGAGTTGAAGAGGCCCGAAGGATCGTCCAAGGCAGCCCCCTTGGCGAATGTCATCTTCACGACGCTCTTGTAGGTCTCGCCCGTGCAGATCAATCCGTCGTGCGACCACACCGGAACGCCTCTCCATTTCCAGTCCTCGACGACTCCGGGATCGGCGTCCTTGACCAGAGCACGGATCCGGCTGAGCGTCTCGCCACGCCAGTCGCCCAGCTCCTTGATTCTCGCGTCGATCAGCTGAGACGGAGACTCGTTTTTCTGTGTTGCGCTCTTCTTCATCCAGTCTTCCTCCTCAGGAATTGCCTACACGTCTCCTCGGCACGACGCCGGCCCGATCAGACGGCGCAGGCCCTCAGGCATCCGGCGCCCTCGCCCGTTCCTCGGCGAGGCGCATGGCAGCCGCGCGCCCCTGCTCGAGGTCGGTGTACACGGTCACTCGAACGGCCTTCCCGGCGCGCCACTCGGCGACATGCGCTTCGCGCGTGCTCACGCTGCCGGCGCTGCCGGCAGGACGAGCGTCTTGGCGGATGACAGAGAACGTCACGCCGTTGCCGAGATCGAGAACCTCCTCGAGCGTGGCGTGAAGCTCCTCGAACGCGTCCCACCATTCCTTGAGGAAGGCGCGAATCGCCGCCGGTCCTGCATACGTGCCCAAGCCGCTCGGCGTGGTGTCGTACACGCCGTCGGGCGCGCACATACTCATCAGCGCGTCGAGATCCTGTCGATCGGCGGCTTCGGTCGTTCTGCGAACGAGCTCGACCGGAGCGGGCGTCGTAGAACCAGCGGACATCGCGCGCAAGTATCCCTACTCGCGCAGCCCCGCCGCGCGCGAGGCCTCGCCGTGATCGAGGAACGTGCGGATCCGCGAGATCTTGCCGTCGCGCAGGTCATAGACGCCGCCCCAAGGCGAATCGCCGGGCGCGCCGCTGGCCCGTCCGCGTGTCCTCAGCCGCCCCAGCGCGAGCACGCGGTCGCCGAGTTCGCGGTACTGCTCGGGCACCGGGCGAAACTCCTCCCAGGTCTCGTCGATCTCGCCGAGGAACGCCTCGATGCCCTCGCGCCCCCGGTAGACATCGCCGCCGACGCGCGCGGCGAACACCGGGAACCACTCGAAGTCGCTCGTGGTCACGGCGGCGAAGGCATCGATGTCGCGGCTGTCGACGGCCGCCATCAGCGACTTGACGAGCTCCACGTTCTCCTGCGTCACGTCAACCCCCCTGCCCGATCGCCTGCAGCGCCTTGTCCTTGGAGCCGTAATCCTCCCAGCGGACGATCTTGCCCTCGCGGAACTCGGCGACGCCCCCGATGGCGATGTCGGTCTCGATCCCACTCGATCTCGCCCGTACGTGAATCGTCCCCCAGGCGAGCACCTGCTCACCCTGGTCGAGCGGCTCAAAGCGCAGCTCGAACTTGTCGAACACCTCTTCGGTGTCTGCCAGGAAGCGTTCGATTCCGGCGATCCCGCGATAGACGCCCTCGGTAGCGACCCGCATCGGCAGCCACTCGACATCCCTGTGAAATGCGGACAAGCTCACCTCGTGCCGATTCCATCGGTCGATCGCCTCGCGAAGCAGCTCGACGTTCTCCTGCGACATCGCTACCCCTTCGCTTCGGCCAGCCGCGCGGCGGCCGCGCGCGCCTCGTCGACGTCGCCGTAGTTGCTGACACGCACGATCAGCCCCCTCTCCCACTCATACAGGAAGGCTTCGCGCGTGTGCACGGTCCCGCTGCTGCCGAGCGGCCGCGCCTCCTGTTTGTTCACGGCGAGCACGACGCCGTTGCCGAAGTCGATCAGCTCCTCGGCGAGCACGCGGATCTGCTCGTAGTTGCCGTAGTAGTCCTCCCACAGGCGACGGATGGCGTCTACTCCGTCGAAGCTCCCGGCGCCGCGCGTGTCCCACACGGCGTCGCGCGCGTAAAAGCGAAGGATCTCGTCGAAGTCGGCACGATCGGCGGCGTCGAGGATCCGGCGCGTGAGCTCGACGAGGTCTGGGGTCGCGGCCTGCTCGGACATCGCTCGGTGAGTATCGCGCGAGGCGAGTGAGACGGTCGGCCCGATGTGAATCGGATCGGGGATACTCGCAGCGATGACTGCTGAGAACGTCAGAGGTCGCGCCGAGCGGCGATGAACCGCTGCGCCGAGTGCTCGACTGAGAATCCGGCGGGCGCTCGCTTCTGCATGAGCTGCGGCGCGGCGCTCGAGCGGCGCTGCGCAAACTGCGGCGCCGCAGCGCCGGAGGACGCGCGCTTCTGCATGACGTGCGGGACGCAGCTGCCGGGCAAAGAGCCCGAAGCGGTCAGTGATCGCGACGATCGCCCGCCGCCGGCAGCGTCCCCCACGGGCTCGCAGGCGCCGGACGAGCGCCGCACCGCCACGGTGCTGTTCGCCGATCTCTCCGGCTACACGGCGATCGCGGAGACGCTCGACCCGGAGTCGGTCAAGCGCCTGCTCGAGCGCATCCTCACGCGCCTGGGCGAGGAGGTGCGCGCGTACGGCGGCTACATCGACAAGTTCATCGGCGACAACGTGATGGCGATCTTCGGCGCTCCCGTCGCGCACGGAGACGACGCCGAGCGCGCGGTGCGCGCGGGGCTGGGCATGCAGGCGGCGATGGAGGAGATCAACGAGCCCCTGGCGCAGCAGCATGGCGTGACGTTCGCGCTGTGCGTGGGCGTCAACACGGGCGAGGTTCTCGCCGGTCGCGTCGGCGACAGCTACACGGTGATCGGCGACAGCGTGAACGTCGCCGCCCGCCTGCAGGCGGCGGCTCGTCCGGGCACGGTGACGGTCGGCGAGCACACCCACGCCGCGACGCGCGACGCGATCGAATACAGAGCGCTCGAGCAGCCGCTCGCGCTGAAGGGCAAGGCGCAGCCGGTCCACGCGTGGGAGGCGATCGCGCCGCTCGCTGCGCCGGCCACGGCCGAGTCGATCGCCAAGCCCGCGCGCGCGCCGCTCGTCGGTCGCGCAGCGGAGCTCGCTCAGCTGGGCAGCCTCGTCGAGCGCGTCGAGCAGCGGCGCGGAGCGCACCTGGCGACGGTGATCGGCGAAGCGGGAGTCGGCAAGTCGCGGCTGCTGCAGGAGTTCGAGCGGGAGCTTCTACTCGGGCAGACGGTGCCGCTCGTGCGGCGCGGACGCTGCCTGCCCTATGGATCGAGCGTCGCGTACTGGCCGCTCGGCGAGGTGATCCGCGCGGAGTGCGCGATCGTCGACGGCGATCCGCCGGCGACGGCGTGGGCCAAGCTCTCGGCGCGCTTGGACGAGCTGTTCGACGAGCCCCGGCGCGAGGGCGCAGCCTCCTCCCCTTCGAGGATCGCGCTGATCGCTCGCCTGCTGGGAATCGAGGCGCCCGAGGAGTCCTCGCCCGCGGAGGAGCTCGACGCCCAGCGCGCGCGCGAAGCGTTCTTCGCCGCGGTGCGCTCGTGCGTCGAGGGCCTGGCACGCGAGCGGCCGCTGGTGCTCGTGTGGGAGGACATCCACTGGGCCGATGAGGGAATGCTCGACCTGATCGAGCACCTCGTGCAGTGGGCGCACGCCCCCGTGCTGCAGATCTGCTTGACGCGCGAAGAGCTGCTCGAGCGGCGCGTCGACTGGGGCGGCGTGCGCCGCGACGCCACGACGATCTTCCTCGAGCCGCTCGGCGAGCAGCACACGCGCGAGCTGATCTCCTCGCTGCTGGCGATCGACGAGCCGAGCGAGAGCCTGATCGCGACGGTCGCGGCGCGCGCCGAGGGCAACCCGCTGTTCGCGGAGGAGATGGTGCGGCGCCTGTCCGAGGAGGAGGGCGCCAGCGCGGCCGAGCTGCCGGCCACGGTGCAGGCGCTGCTGGCGGCACGGCTGGACTCGCTCGAGCCCTTCCAGCGCCGCCTGCTGGCACACGCGGCGGTCGTCGGCAGGACGTTCTGGGAGGGCGCGCTGGCCCCCGTCGTCGAGGCCGAGGGCGGGGATCTGCAGGAGGCGCTGCGGGCGCTGCGCGAGAAGGATCTCGTCGTCACGGGCGAGGGAAGTGCGCTGGCGGGCGAGCCGGAGCTGGCGTTCAAGCACGCGCTGATCCGCGACGCCGCGTACGAGATGCTGCCGAAGGCGGTGCGCGCAGAGAAGCACTTCGAGGTCGCGCGGTTCATCGAGCAGCGCGCCGGGGAACGCGTCGAGGAAGTCGTCGCGCTGCTGGCCGAGCACTACGGACGGGCGGCGCAGCTCGGCGCCGAGCTGAGCCTGTCCTCGTCGGAGCTCGAGCCCTACCGCGCCAAGGCGCTGCGCTACCTGGAGGCGGCGGGCGACGCGGCGACGGCCTTCTACTCGAACGCCGAAGCCTTCTCCCAGTACCAGGCCGCGTGCGAGCAGACCGCCGGAGACGCCGGCGCGCTCGCGCGGCTGCTCGAGAAGCAGGGCGACGTGGCGCTGCGACTGGGGCGCGTGGACGCGGCGATCGGCGTGTGGGAGCGGGCGCTCGAGTACCACGCCGGCCAGGAGGACCTCGAGCGCGTGGCCGAGCTCCACCGCAAGATCGGCGCCGGTCTCGCGCACAAGGGCGAGCGCAAGCAGGCGATCGAGCACCACCAGCGCGGCATCAACCTGATCAAGGACGGCGAGCCGTCGCTCGCGCTCGTGCGCCTGTACGAGGAGGCGGCGTGGCTGTACACGCAGACGGGCGACAACATGCTCGCGATCTACGCCTCGGAGAAGGCGCTCAGACTCGCCGAGCAGCTCGGCGAGGTGCGTGCGGCCAGTCGCGCGCACGGCATCTTCGGGCGCGTGTTCGGCCGCATCGGCGACAGCGTCAAGGCGCGCGAGAACCTCGAGCGCGCGGTCGAGCTGGCGCGGGGCTCCGATGCGCACGAGACCGTGCTGGCGTTGACGGCGCTCGGCCACCACCTGGAGAGCTCGGAGGGCGACTACGCGGCCGCCGCAGGCGCCTACCGGGAGGCGCTCGCGCTGGCCCAGCAGATCGGCGACGTGCCGGCCGAGATCGAGCTGCACGCGGCCGCGGCCCAGCTCGCGCTGTACGCGGCCGACTGGGAGCAGGTCAGCGCCTCCAGCGACGCCAGCGCGCAGCTGTCCGAGCGCGAGGGCCTCGTCGGCAAGCTGTGCCTGCCGTATGCCCTGCGCGGGCGGCTCTTCTGGCGCACGGGGACATGGCGGGAGTCGGAGGACTCCTACAAGCGAGCGCATGAGCTGGCCGAGCAGATCGGCTGGTCGGAGGTGAGCTTCGACGCGCTGTTCGGGCTGTCCAACACGCTCCGTGACCGGGGCGACATCGCGGGCGCGCAGGCCGCGCTGTCGCAGGCGCTGGACGTGTGCGAGCGCGCGGGGCTGATCGTGCAGTCGATCCAGGCGGGCTCGGCGCACGCGTTGCTCCACAGCATCGCCGGCGCCCCCGAGCAGGCGGTCGAAGCGGCCGAGCAGGCCGCGGAGGTCGCCGAGCGCGTGCACTACCCGGTCGGCCAGGCGGCTGCGCTCGAAGCGACGGGGGTCGTCGGTGCGCTGCCGGGCGCGCTCGAGGACCTGCGAGCAGCGCGTGCGGCGTGGCAACGCCTGCAGCGCCCGCTGGAGGCGGCGCGCTGCGAGCTGCTGCTCGGCCAGCGACTGCTCGAGCGCGATCGCGCGGCCGGCACGGCCTCGCTCGAGCGTGCGGCGGGCGAGTACGACAAGCTCGGCGTGGCACACCTCGCGGCGCGGGCGCGCGAGCTGGCCGGGTAGACAGATGCGCGGACCGGCGGTCAGAACGCACTGCGCCGGCCCAATGTGCCCGTTGGTCGCCAACCCAAAGCAACTCAATGCCGGCCGATGCAAGGGTTGACTCGACAAGATCCACAGTCGTCCGGTGCCGTTGCAAGGCTCCAGCAGTTGTTGGCCCACTAGAGCCTCGGGGGCCGCCGGGTGGGGACTCGGCGGCCCCTCCTTTTCGTCCGGCCCGAGTGGGATGCTCGGCTTGCTCTAGTTCCTCGGTGCGTGGTTCCCCCGTTGCCACCCCGACCAACACCTGAAGGAGGCACTACGTTGACGATCGTAGTTGGCGCTGCATCACCGGACGGCATTGTGCTCGCGGCAGATAGTCGCACGACGCTAAGCGACGGACAGAGGCACCGAATAAGCAGCGACTCTGCCGACAAGCTCTTTGAGCTGAACAACCAGTTCGGGGTTGCAACGTACGGCATGGCCTTCATCGGCCAGCGAACGATCAATGGGCTTATGGATGAGTTTGTCGCGACGGTCGACGACGGGGCATGCGCAGACGGCGAGAGCTTCACAAATGCTCTCGGGAGCTTCTTCCATGAACGCTTTGAGGCAGAGGTGGGAACCGACGATGCACAGGGATGGCCACTTGGATTCATCGTTGCGGGCTACGACGACGCCGGTATCGGTCGTGTATGGGAGGCCAACATTCCGGGTCCCGCAATCCGCCAGACCATGGTCGATACCGCCGACCAGGGCACGCTGTGGCGTGGACAGGTCGATGTTATCGGCAGGCTGGTGAAGGGCATAGACTCGAACGCCCTTCTTGCAGCCGAGATCTCCTTTGATCAAGAGGTTCAGGCACAGCTCGACAAGTTGGAGTACATCCTTCTCCAGCCCCTCACGCTGCAGGACGCAGCGGACCTCGCATCTTTCCTCGTGAGGACGACCATTGACATGCAGCGCTTCAGCGACGGGACCGCTCTCGCGCCGGGCCTAATACCAGGCTGCGGTGGCCGCACGCAAATGCTCGCGGTAAAGCGGGCAGGTGTGGAGTGGATCAGCAAGCGAAGGCTGACTGCTCCTAACCGGGCAGGCGTCGCCGAGGGGGGATGGGAGCTGGACGCCTAGCCCGATGTGGTGTTGCCCTCTCGGAGCTGTTTCGAGCGCTCCGAGGTATACGTGTTCCGCTCTAGGTCCTTCTCTGTGGTGACAACCGTCGTCGTTGGCTCCGACTTCGGCGCGACGAGCGGAGATGACGGCTTGCTGCCGCCTGCAATTGCTGTTCCTAGCTTCTCCATGGTGCGCTCCTTCGTCGTTGACTCCAAGGTGATCGGCCTGCGGTTAGCGCTATCTGAGCGCCTTTCGCGGGCCTGGCCAAATCACCTACACCTCATGCTACATACCCGTGGGGAGCACAGTTGCACCTGGCATCGCACGACATGCCCGCTGACGCGCGCAGGCGACGAGCAGCATCAGCGCCACGCGCCCGCCGACCTATAGTGCACGGCGCGCCACGGACCGTCCGGTGTGGGCATTGCGATTCACCGGACGCCTGCCCGGGTAAAGCCTCACAGGGAGGTGGCGGCGGTCGACCAACCGCCGCGCAGATTGCACACGAGCATGTCCGTCGAGCAGAGCCCAGCCGATCTGACCGTCTCGCTGCCGCTCGACGCCGATGCGCCGCGCGCGGCGCGCCACCACGTGGCGCTCGTCGACCATCCTTCGCCGGACCTACGCGACGTCGTGGTGCTGCTGACGAGCGAGCTGATCTCGCAGGCCGTCAACAGGTGCCGCTCGAGCGGCGTCATCTTCGAGCTGTGCGCGTGGATGCCGCCGGACCTCGTGCGCGTGGAAATACGCCTCCCGGAAACGTTCGTCGACTTGGGCTGGGAGGAGTACGAGCACGACCTCGGCACGATCGTGATCCGCACTGCGGCGGACCGGCTGTGGGTCGGCTCGGAGGGAAACCTCGCGCGCATGTGGTTCGAGATCGACCGCCACTGACCGGCCCGAGGCGGGACGCGCCGACAAAACGGCACAACCCCGCACCGCGGGAACACGACTGTGAAATGCTCCGAGCGTCGGTGAAGCTGTTGCTCAACGAAAGGAGCGAGGCATGCACGCGCGGGTGGCAACGTTCGAAGGCGGGGACCCGGCCAAGGTCCGCGAGACGATTGCCCAGATCAACGAGCGGGCGGACGAGGGCCCGCCGGAGGGCGTACCGTCGACGGGCCTGATGATCCTCAACAAACCGGACGACGGCAAGGTGATCGCGATCGGCTTGTTCGAGACGGAGGAGGATCTGCGCAAGGGCCACGAGACGCTCAGCGCGATGGACCCGCCGGTCGTGGGCGGCATGGGCAGCCGGGTGTCGGTGGAGATGTTCGAGGTGCCGGTCAAACTCGACGTCGCCTGAGCAGCAGCCCGCCTCGCATCGCTCAGCTCGAGGCCGGCGCGACGCTGATCAGCATCGCGCCGGCGGCGGGCAGCTTCACGTCGATCGTCCCGCCGGCGGCGCTGGCCCGCCCGTAGCGACGAGCCGTCCAGCTTCCGTCGGCGGCGACTTCGCTTTCTCCGAGTTCGACGCCGGACAGCGCATGCAGCGACTGCCCGCTCAGCGCGAGCGTGCTGGCGCCTGCGAAGCCGCTGCCGAGCTTCAGCCGCACGAGGACACCGGGCCTGCCGAGCGGGTCGTCGTCGACGGCGACGATGCGAAGGCTCCCGTCGGGCGCGGCGAAGCCGAGCACGTGCACGTTGGCGTCGGTCCGGCGCAGCTTGGTCGCGGTCGGCAGCGGCCGCGTCCCGAGCAGCTGGCGCGCGATCAGCAGCGAGTACCACTCGGGCTGGGCCTGCAGTTCGCCGCCGGCGAGCTCCTGCGGTCCGGGGGCGCAGATCGGCGAGTAGCCCTTGCAGTTGGCGACGTTGCCGTGCATGTTCACGCCGACGGCGCCGGAGCCCATCAACTTGGGCAGGTAGCCGGCGGCCCACAGGGCGGAGGCGAAGGAGTTGGAGATCCCGGCGACGCCGCCGCAGGAGACGGAGTTTGTCTCGTCCATCCGGAACGGCAGCCCGGCGGACTGCGAGAGCGAGACGTAGCGGCGCACGGAGCCGACCTCGCGCCGCCAGATCGGCGAGCTGAGCAGGCTCGTGACGGAGGGCACGGGTTTGCGCTGCGCGCAGCCGAGCGGGTAGTGGTGGCCGGTGAGCGTGACGGGGCGCTGATCGACGACCTCGCCGGGCCCCCATGTGTCGAAGGCGCTCGAACCGGACACGTCGGGCCCCCACACGGGGACGCCTGGCGCGGCGGCTTCGACGCCGGCGCGATATTCGCCGACCTGCGCGTTGTACTGCTCGAGCCCCCACGGTTCTTCGCGCATTCCGTGCAGCGCATAGGAGTTGGGCTCGTTGCCGAACTCGAAGGCCTCGAGCCAGGGGCCGAGCGCGGCCTTCGCGGCGCCCGCCTCGCGCGCGGCGGCGGCAGGGTCGAAGTGCACGATGCCGAGCGTCAACACGATGTGCCAGCCGCTCTGCTGTGCGAGCTCGGCGAGCTGGCGGAAGTCGTCGGCGTCGACGACGCCGGAGGCCCACGCGGGGCGGGGAGTGCGCTCGTCGGTCCAGGCGATGCGCGTGTCGGCTGATACGCCGCCGAAGCGCAGCACGCCGGGCCCGAGCGAGCGCAGCAGCGCGACGAGGTTGCCACGACTGCCGTACCTGGCCATCTGCGGCAGGCTGGACATCTCGAAGGAGAGCCCGAGGAAGTCCTGCGGCACGGGCGGGGCGGGGTGCGCGGTGTCGACGGATACGGTGACGCTCGGCGGCGGCGGCTTGGGCCGTGCAACCTTCTGCGCCGTCTTCGGAGGAGCGCCGGGCGCGGCGCTCGCAGACGACGCAAACGGCAGGACCCCCGCGCAGAGCGCGGCGAGCAGCAAGGCAGGCGCAACGCCGGACAGCGAGCGGGCTCGGGCGCTCGCCCGCGCCACGGCTGAACGGCAAGCTCTCATCTACTGCCCTTCAGTTAACCGATGTGCGCAGCGCGGCGCGCCGGACAACGATCGGCACCGGCACCGCTCGAGCGCCGAACGAGCTCGTGGACGCAGTCGCCCCGGCTCAGGCGACGACGGCGGGCGGGCGGCTCGCCTGCATCTGCTCGGCGACGTGCTCGGACCAGCGCGCGATCTCCTGCCAATCGCGAAAGTCGCCCTCCATGCCACGCATCACGAGCAGCGCGGCGCGCTGGCGGCGGTTCAAGCGATGGCGCTCGAGCGTGCCTGCGAACAGCTTGTGCTCGCGCGCTCCGGTCGCGTCGATCAGCTTGGCGAGCTCGGTCCGATCGACGCCCATCTGCTGCACGAGCTTGCGCGCGGGGTCGCCGACGGGACCGCTCGAGAACAGCCACACTGGCCGCGCGCCGCGAGCCTCGCTCACGCGCTGCACGAGCGCTCTGGCGTCGTCGAGCCAGCGTCCCATGTACACGGCGCTGCCGAGCACGAAGGCGTCGTAGCCGTCGAGCGAGGCGACGCGCGCGGGCGACTCGACGGTCACGTCGATCGCGTGAGCGCTCAAAGCCCGCCCGATCGCCTCGCCGATCTCGGCGGTCGCCCCGTAGCGGCTGGCGGTGCTCAGCAGGACCCTCATGGTCGACCCCCGGCGGCCACGGCAGATCAGCCGCCGACGGCGCCGCGACCGAGCGGGCGCCCGCTGTCTGCTCGACCGCGCACCCGCTCCATCTCACGCCGGATCTCAGCCTCTGTGATGGGCCGGCGCCCGTACACGTCCCAGACGTTCATCAGCAGGCCGATCGCCCACAGGCCGCTGATCCACGCGGGCCAGATGTCGCCGGCGCCGGTCAGCGCCCAGACGCCCCACACGGCGCCGTTGAAGATCAGGTAGGTGACGAAGTGCGCGGACAGGTCGCGGCGCTTCTTCAGCTGCTGCACGGCCTGCTCACGAACGTCGCTCTCGCCCTCGCTCGGCCGATCGACGATCTCTTGCTCGCTCATGGCCACAGTCAAGCTCGGCCGCCGTGCGCCTGCATCGGGGCTAAGCCCGGCAAGGAAGCCGTACTTTTCCACAGTCGAGCGCACGGGAGGGGATAACGTGAGGCCATGTCCGCAAAGCTTGCGCTGATCGAGTTCCCGGCGGACGACGCGCAGCGCGCACGCAGCTTCTGGAGCGGCCTGCTCGACGTCGCACTCGAGCCGCGCGGCCCGGCGCACGGGGAAGGCTGGCAGAGCGACGAGGCGCCGCCCGGTCAAACGGGCGCTGCGGCAAGCGCGGCGATCGGGGTCCATCAGCGCGGCCGCGGCCCGGGCGACTCGTTCTCGCTGCCGTATTTCGCGGTTGACGACATGGAGGGCACGCTGGCGCAGGTCCCGGTACTGGGCGGCAGCGTCGTGCACCCAGGCGAGCGCTGGTCGATCTGCAAGGACTCGGAGGGCAACCCGTTCGGGCTGGAACTGCGACCGAGTAAGTGAACCTTCGCCGGCGCGGTGTATACACCATCGCTACCCAGCCGCGAAAACGCGATCCCCGCCTCAGCCCCCTCGGCTTCGACGCAGCGACCGCGGGGTCTCTCGCGAAGTCAGCTACGGCGTGAGCCGCACGGGCAACGTCTTCAGCTGGTTGAGGAACAGCGATTCGACGTGCTTGGGCGGCTCGGCGATGGCGATCTGGGGGTAGCGCTCGAGCGTCTCCTCGATCAGGGTGCGCAGCTCGAGGCGGGCGAGTGCGGTGCCGAGGCAGAAGTGCCGGCCGCCGGCGCCGAAGGCCTGGTGCTCCTCCTTGCGTCGCAGGTCGAAGCGTTCGGAGTCCTCGAAGCGCGTCTCGTCGCGGTTGGAGGAGGCGTACCACATGACGACCTTGTCGCCGGCGTGGATCTTCTGCCCGTGCAGCTCGGCGTCGCGCGTGGCGGTGCGGCGGAAGTGGGCGAAGGCGGGGAACATGCGCAGCGACTCCTCGACGGCGTCGGGGATCAGCGAGGGGTCGTCGAGCACGAGCTGTCGCTGCTCGGGGTCTTCCATCAGCGCGCGCATGCCGCTGCAGTAGGTGGCCTTGGTGCTGTCGTTGCCGGCGGCCATCAGCAGGAAGAAGCCCATCACGATCTCGTGTTCCTCGAGCTTCTGCCCGTCGACCTCGGCGTGCACGAGCACGCTGGTCAGATCGTCGGTCGGTTTCTCCTGGCGCTCGGCGATCAGCTTGCGGCAGAGCTCGAAGATCTCGGGGATGTCCTTGTTGACGGCGCCTTCGAAGCCGTCTGGGTTGAGGTCGGGGTCGCCGGCGCCGAGCGTCGAGTTCATCAGCCGCGCCCAGATCAGGTCTTCCTCCTCGGAGATGCCCATGAAGCTGCCGATCACGCGCGAGACGACGGGCTGGGCGACGTCTGCGACGAGATCGCACTCCTCACGGCCGTCGAGCCGCTCGAGCACGCGCACTGTGATGGCGCGGATGGCGTCCTCGTGGTCGGCGATCCGCTTGGGCGTGAAGCCGCGCTGGAACAGCGCCTTCAGCCGGTCGTGCTTGGGCGGGTCCATGCCGATGAACATGGCGCGGGCGAGCTCGATCGGAAAGCCGGCTGCGGCGGCGACGACGCCGCCGAGTTCGGAGGAGTAGGTCTCCCAGTCGCGGCTGACGGTGTGGACGTCGTCGGCGGTCGTGATCGACCAGAAGCCGGCCTCGTCGGGAAGTTCTTCGAAGCTCTCGGTCCAGTGCACCGGGCACTTGCTGCGCATCTCCTTGAAGGCCTCCTGCGGCGGGCCGTCCAGCCACAGCTCGCGCTGGGTCAGTTCCAAGCTCGCGATGTCCTGCCCGACCGTTGCCATGGGGTCCCCTTAGTTCGTCGATCCGGAGTGCTCGCGCAGCATACTGGCTGCGTAGCCAGTTTTCATTCTTAAGATGATCCCAAGACGACACCCGCAGGTCTGTGCGTCCGGACACACGCCACACAAAGCCGTCGCGGGGCAGCGTGGACAGGCAGAAAACGGGCTAGGAGAGCGCGCGCTCGCGCAGGCGGCGGCGCGAGGTGCGCCAGGCGAGCGCCGCAAGCGCAAGCAAGAGCGCGAGCGGCACGAGCACGGCGAGCGCGACGAGCAGCACGACGGCGACGGCCTCGAGCACGTCGAGCGCGTCGTGCAGGCCGTTGCCGAGCGTCGAGCGGTCGGAGCCGGCATGGGCATCGCCGAGCACGGTGACTTCGACGGTCGAGTTGCTGCCGCGCCGCGAGATCGTGCCGAACGCGGTGCGCGCGCGGGTCACGGCGGCGGCGGCCAGCGCGATGCGCGCGTGCAGACTTTCGATCTGGCTCTGCGTGCTGGCCCGCGCAAGCGCGCGCAGCAGCGCCTGGCGCTCGGCGACGGCATCGGCGAGCTTGCGGCGGGCGGCGCCGTATTCGTCTGTGATGTCCTGCAGCGACTGGCTCTCTTCGCGCATCGGTGCGAGCCGCCCGAGCGAGGCCAAGGCGGCGGTCAGCCGTGCGCTCGGCAGGCTCAGGCGCAGTTCGGCGCTGCCGCCGGCGCCGCTCTGGCGGTGCACCTGCGAGCTCTGCACGAAGCCGCCTTCGCGCACGGTCAGCTGCGCGACCTGGTCGGCGACCGACTGCACGGCCTCGGGCTTGGGCGCGAGCGTCAGCGAGGCTGCGCGCTGCTGCACGCGCGAGGACAATGGTTCGCCGCTGGCCGCGCCCGCCTGCGCTTCCGTACTCGACGATTCTGGCGTCGTCTGTTTGACGGGCGCGGCCGGCGCTGACAGGGCCGACCTGAGCGGCGCATCTTGTTGCACAGGGCCGCCCCCGCTTGCTTCGCTCGACGCGCTGGACGCACTAGAAAAGGCGGAATGGCTCGACCCCCTGGGCCCACCAAGGACGACTACCAGCGCGACGATCGCGACCAAGGCGCAGGCGCAGGCGGCGAGCGCCGGATGCCTCCGCCCGGCCGCGAGCGCATCGCGCAGCCGTGCGAGCACGCCGCGCGCGTGGGCAAGAGGCCTGCGCGACCGCTCCCGTGGGTCGGGCTCGGCGTCCCTTCGCTGGATCGACTCGGACAGGGTCAACGCGAACTCGCCGGACATCGCCGGCGCGAGCGTGCGCACGTCGGCGCGCAGCTCACGCCAGCCCTCGGCGCTCGCGCCGACCGCCTCGCCGCGCAGCGCGGCCTCGATCTCGGCGAGCGTCTGCTCGTCGGGCGGGCCCTCGGACTGCGGGAAGGGAACGATCTTCATGCGACCTCCTTGTGGGCGAGCTCGGCGCACGTCTCGCGCAGCCGTGTCAGCGCGCGGTGCACGCGCGTGCCGGCGTTGGACTCGCTGATCCCGAGCACGCGTGCGAGCTCGACGTTGGTCAGCTGGCCGTGGAACTTGAGCAGCACGACCTCGCGCTCGCGCAGCGGCAGCTCGAGCAGCGCGGCGTGCACGGTGGCGCGGCGCTCGGCCTGCTCGATCGCCTCGGCCGGATCGGCCTGGCGTGTCTGCCCGGCGGCGAGCGGGTGCTCGATGCCGGGGCCCTCGAGATCGATCCGCTCAGGATCGTGCCCGCCGGCGCCGTGGCGCCGCCGGCGACGAAGCTCGTCGAGCGCGGCGTTGCGGGCGATCGAGAACAGCCACGCTCGCGGCGTCCCCCGCGTGCGGTCGAGACGCTTGCGCGCGCCGTAGAGCCGCTCGAAGGCGAGCGCCGTGACGTCCTCGGCGCCGGCGCGATCGCCGAGCAGCGCGATCGCGTAGCCGTGCACGTCGCGCGCGCAATCGCGGAACAGCCGCTCGAAGGTCGAGCCGTCCAGCTCGGCGGCGGCCGCCCCGCGCGCGGGACTGGGCGATGGTGGCTCGGTTGGCGTCACTTGCCTGCTCACTACCCCAACTACGTCGCGCGCCGCCGATCCATCACACCGACGACGAGTCTCCGGCGCTAGAAGCGCTCGAGCACTCGCCCGATCGCGCGCGTGCCGAACTCGACGGCGTCGGCCGGCAGGCGCTCGTCGGGCGCGTGGATCAGCTGCATGAAGGGAAGCTCGGGCGGCAGCTGCATCGGCAGGAAGCCGTACGTCTGGATGCCGAGGCGCGAGAAGAAGCGCCCGTCGGTCACGCCGGGGAGCAGCATCGGGATCGGTTTGGCGTCGGCGTCGAGCTCGCGCAGCGTGCCGGCGAGCGTCTCGAACAGAGCCATCTCGGGCTCGCCCGAGACGTGGTCGTGCTGGACGATCTCGAACTCCAGCTCGACGCCGGAGAGCGCGTGCAGCTCGGCGAACAGCTGCTCGGGGGCGAAGCCGGGGAGCAGGCGGCAGTCGAGCGACAGCGAGATCTCATCGGGGATCACGTTGTCCTTCTCCCCGCCCTGCACGATCGTCGCGCTGACCGTGTTGTGCAGCAGCGGGTCGAAGATGCGCCCGCGCTCGCCGAAGGCGTCGAGCAGCCGGTCGGTCAGCGTCGGCACGAGCAGCCCCTTCAGCGGCACGGCCAGCGTGGCGGGCACGTCGGCGGCGATCGCCTGGATCATCGAGCGCGCGACGGGCGTCACGTGGACAGGCAGCCGGCGGCTGTCGAGGCGCTGCAGCAGCCGCCCGAGCTTGCCCATCGCGCCGCCGCGGATCGGCATCGAGCCGTGCCCGGCCGGTCCGCGCACGGTCGCCCGCGTCCAGCAGATCTGCTTCTCGGCGACCATGATCGGATAGAAGCGCCGCCCGGCGACGTCCATCGTGAAGCCGCCGAACTCGCCGATCGAGTAGCGCACGCCGTCGAACAGCTCGGCGTGCTCGCGCACGAGGAAGTCAGCGCCGAGCGGGCTGCCGGCCTCCTCGTCGGCGAGCAGGCAGAGGATCACGTCGCCCGGCGGTCTCGCGCCGCTCGCCTTGGTGCGCATGAAGGCGGCGAGCATCATCGCGACGCCGCCCTTCATGTCGAGCGCGCCGCGCCCCCACACGTAGCCGTCGGCTAGCTCGCCGTCGAACGGTCCGTGCTGCCACTCGCCGCGAGCCGCGACGACGTCTACGTGTCCTTGCAAGAGCAGCGGCGGGCTCTCCCCGCGCCCGGCGATGCGCGCGATCAGGTTCGGTCGCTCGGGTTGCTGCGCGAGGATTCGCACCTCGCAGCCGAGCGCCTCGAGCAGGCCCTTGATCCATTCGATGCACTCCCGCTCGTTGCCCGGCGGGTTGCTCGTGTCAAAGCGCAGCAGCCGCTGCAGCAGCTCGAGCGGGCGATCTTGCAGCGCGTCCTCGGGCACGACCGAGAGTGTCCCCGATTCCGCGCACGGCCGCGTGAATTCGCATACCATAAAAGGCATGGCGGAGGTCGTCACTGCCAACGACGAGGCGATCGAAGCATGGGACGGTCCGCTGTTCGACCGCTTCGTCCAGTTTCGCCACCTGCTGGTGGACAGCCTCGGTGTGCACGGCGACGAAGGTCTGCGCGTTGCAGCTCCTGCGCCGGGCGAGCGCGCGCTCGACATCGGCTGCGGCTTCGGCGACACGACCCAGCAGCTCGCTGAGCAGGTCGGGGCGACGGGCAGCGTGCTCGGCGTCGACGCGGCTCCGCGCTTCATCGAGACCGCCCGCGAGGAGGCCGAGCAGGCCGGCGTGGACAACGTCCGCTTCGAGGTCGTCGACGTCGAGGCGCGCTCCTTCGAGGAGCAGTTCGACCTCGCCTACTCGCGGATGGGCACGATGTTCTTCGCCAATCCCGTCGCCGCGCTGCGAAACGTGCGCAAGGCGCTCGTGCCGGGCGGGCGCCTGGCGATGGTCGTGTGGCGCTCGAAGGTCGAGAACGAGGGCTTCTACCGCGGCCAGCAGATCACCGAGCGGTTCGTCTCAAAGCCCGAGGAGTACGACGAGCCGACCTGCGGGCCGGGCCCCTTCTCGATGGGCAACGCCGACACGACCAGCGGCATCCTGCTGAGCGCCGGCTTCGAGCAGATCTCGCTGCTGCGCTGCGACAAGCCGATCCGGATCGGCGACGATCTCGACGAGGCGGTCGAGTTCGTGATGAGCATCGGCCCGGCCGGTGAGATCCTGCGCCTGGCCGGCGAGCGCGCGGCCCACCTGCACGGGCAGGTCGCGGCGGCGCTGCGCGAGGACATGGCCCCGTGGGTCGCTGCCGACGGCGCCGTGATGGGCCCGGCGTCGACCTGGATCGTCACCGCGCAGGCCCCCGCAGCGGCTCAGTAGAACCGACGCCGCCCGTCCGTAGAACCGACGCCGCCCGTCTGTACGATGCGCCGATGCGAAGGGGGCGCAGCTCGATTCTCGGCACGCTGCTCGCGGCGATCGCCGTGGCCTCGGCCGTGCTCGCGGCCACCGGCTCGCTCGCGACGGGCTCGACCTCGGGCTCGCGCGCACGCGCAGCCGGCAACTCGGACTGCCACAAGAAGGCGCCGCCGATCCTGCACGACGGCTTCCCCGAGCCGCCGGCGCGCTACAGCCGCGGCGGGCAGCTCGACGTAGGCCTGACGGCGTCGCTCGGCCAGGTGCCGATCGGCGGCAAGCGTGTGACAGCGCTCAGCTACGACGGCAGCTTCCCCGGCCCGACGCTCGTGATCTGCGCCGGCGATCGCGTCACGGTGCACCTGAAGAACGCCCTGACCGAACCGACCAACCTGCACACGCACGGCTTCCACGTCTCGCCCGAAGCCAACCACGACAACGTCTTCGAGCGGATCGAACCGGGCCAGAGCTTCACCTACGAATACGACATCCCGCAGGACATGCCGGCGGGGGCGTACTGGTACCACCCGCACCTGCACATGTTCGTCGAGCCGCAGATCTTCGCCGGACTGGCCGGCGCGATCGTGCAGGAGGGCGGGCTCGACACGCTGCCCTCGCTGCGCCACGTGCCGCAGCGCTGGATCGTGATCCAGAACACGCTGGTCAAGGGCGGCAAGGTCGTGCCGGTCGCGCAGTCGAGCGAAACGGAAGCGCGGCTGTACGTCAACGGCGCGAAAGACCCGACCGCCAAGATCCACCCCGGCGAACTGCAGCGCTGGCGCATCTTCAACGCCGACGCCGACCGCTTCGTCGTGCTGCGCCTGGCGCACGGCCAGCGCTTCCAGCTGCTCGCCGAGGATGGGCACACGCTGGCCAAGCCGCTCAGCGTGAGCACGCTGCAGATCGCCCCCGGCTCGCGCCGCGAGGTGCTCGTGCGCGGCGGCAAGCCTGGCGCCTATCAGCTGAAGGCGATCCCCTTCTCCTCGTTCCCCGGCGGCGACAAGGCGGCCAACGGCGGGCCGATGCCGAACGAAACGCTGCTCACGCTGCGCTCCTCGGGCAGGCCCCACCGCACGGCCTTCCCGGCGCACGCGACGCTCGGGCATCCCCTCGACCTGCGCGGCAAGCCGATCGACCGCAAGCGCACGATCGTGTTCAACGAAATGACCGAACCGTCGGGGGCCCCGGCGTTCACGCTCAACGGGATGAAGTTCGACCCCGAACGGGTCGACGTGACGATGAAGCTCGGCTCGATCGAGCAGTGGACGCTGGTCAACGAAACCAGCGAATGGCACACCTTCCACATCCACATCAACGACTTCCAGGTCGTCAGCGTCGCCGGCAAGCCCGTCCCGTACGTGCTCGAAGAGGACAACGTGGCGCTGCCGCCCAAGTCGCAGACGGTCGTGCTGATGCACCCGACCGACTTCACCGGCAAGTTCGTGTTCCACTGCCACGTGACCTTCCACGAGGACCACGGGATGATGGCCGCCGTGCAGGTCGTGCGCGAACCGACGGCCGCGCAGGCGAGGCGCTCGGTCGTGCGCGAGGGCGGCCTCGCGATCGGCTCCGGCGCGTACGGCTCGAGCGCGGCGCCGCCGTCGGTGCGAGCGCTGCTGCTCTGGTGCCGCGCGCTCGGGATCTCACCGCCCGGCCCCGCCGCGCGCCGAACGGGCTGAGCGGCGAGCGCGACTTCCGCCGGCCGGCGCTCAGCGCTTGGGCGTGAGCGTCTTGCTGATCAGCGGCGGCGCGCCGCCGGCGTCCTGCACGACCACGCGCAGCTTGCCGTGCACGCTCGCCGGGACGCCCAGCGTGGCCTTGCCCTGAGGGCTCAGGTGCGCGCGGCGCACCGTGCCCCACCGGCCCTTGGCCGAGCGCAGCTGCAGCAGCACCGAGGCGCCCGGGCGCGGCGCCTGCACGCGCACGAGCGTGAGTAGCCCGTGCGCCGTGTGCGCCTTGGCGAGCGTCAGCTTCAGCGCGCCCGGCAGGCCGCCCGGCGGCAGCGATCCGGGCGCGAGCACGCTGACCTTGCCGTGCATGCTCGGGTGGATCGTGCACGCGTACGCGAACGCGCCCGGCGTCGTGAACGTGACTTTGAAGCTTTCGCCCGCGTTGAGGCGGCCCGAGTCGAATTCGCCGCCCGCCGCCGTGACCGTGTGCGGCCCGAAGCCGCGGTTCGTCCAGATCACGGTCTGCCCCGCTTCGACCGTCAGTTCGGCCGGCTGGTAGGCGCGCGAGACGATCGTCACGGGCACTTCCGGCGGCGTCGCCGCGCTCGCCGTCGCCGGCACGAGCGCGAGGGCGGCCAGCGCCGCCGAGACCAGCGCCGCGATCGGCACGCATTCTGTTCGCATTCGCCTCATGAAAGCGACACTACCGCAGCGGCCGCAGCGCGAAACGGCCGGTCTAGCGGAAGCGCTCGAACAGCTCCGGCAGCAGCGTCGCCAGGTTGGCGTACTCCTCGGCGCAGTGCGTCGCGAGCGCACGCGGCAGCGCCGCCGGCAGCGTCGCGCGGCGCGTGAGGCGGTTGTTCAGCAGGCGCTCGCCCGCCGCGCCGAGCGCTCCGTAGGGGCGCACGGCGGCGCCCACCCAGAAGGCGCTGCGCAGCACGACGCCGTCGCCCTCGTGCAGGAACACGTGGAACATCGGCGTGTGTCGCACGTGGCGGCGGTCGTCGCCGACGTAGCCGCAGACGATGCTCGCCACGTCCGGGTTCTCGAGCTGATCTCCCGGCAGACCCATCTCGCTCGGCCGGCGGAAGGCGATCCGCGCGTGCACGACGCCGATGCCGACGTCCTCGACCGGATGGTGCACCGCGCCCCAGTGCGCCTTGACGCCCGGCCGAGCCGCCGCATCCCCCGGCGGGGGCTCGAGCGAGTTCGAGCGGTGCGCCGTCGGATGCCACACGCGGTAGCGCAGCGCCTCGCGCGGGTGCCAGTCGAACCACCAGTCGACCATCTCGCCGCGCACGAGCGGCATCGCCGTGCGCACCGCCACGAAGCCGACGCCGTCGGCGAGCGTGCACCAGCCCGTCTCGACCTCCGGCGACCGCGGGTCGAGCAGTCGCGCCACGTCGCTCAGCGCGAGCGCCTGCCGCGGCTCGATCGGCCCGCGCGCGATCGCCTCGAGCGCCTGCGGCTCGGGCGGCGTCATCGGTCGCTGCAGGTAGCCCGCCAGCTCGCGCTCGGCCGCCACGCCGCCCGCGCTCTCGCCGGTCTCCGCGCCGCCCACGCTCACGGCCCCGCCTCCGCCGGCCTGCCCATCCATGGGTGAAAGCGCTCGTGCGGATCGTGGATCGCGCGCAGGTCGTCGAGCCGGCTCATGTGCGCCTCGCTGAGAAACCGCGCCGGGCGGTTGCCGAGGTTCTCGTCGGCCAGCTGGATGCCCGAGGCGAGGTGCTCCATCTCGCGCATCCGCTCCGTCGCCCACGCGACATTGGCCTCGTCGCGCGCCTGCTCCTGCCACACGCCGTACAGCGCGATGTACGTGTCGTCCTCGACGCTGTAGGCCATGTCCGGCCTGGGCGGCGCCGGCTCGCTGCCCGGGCCCCAGTTCATCCACAGCATGTGCGACGGGGCGTCGGGCATCGTCTCGGCGATCCGCCGCAGGCCGGGCAGCAGCTGCTCGATCGGAGCGTGCGTCCACATGTTGTCCGCCGAGTAGCGGTGCTCGTCGGGATAGGCCGCGTGCACGCCCGCGTAGAGATCGTCGAGCGCCGCCGGGATGTAGGGCTCGCACAGCTTCGCCCGCTCGAGCGCCGGGCAGCTCTCGAGCAGCGACAGGGCCGCGCGCGCCTGCTGCTCGTCGTCGGCCAGCACCGGGCCGGTGACCGCGATCTCGAGGTCGCCGTCCTCGGTGCGATGCACGATCAGCATCAGCTCCATGTTGCGCGGCACGCGCGGGCCGAGCTCCTGCGCCCAGCGGAAGACCGGCTCCAGCTCCTCGATGCCGTACAGCACGAGCCCGTTGGCCACGACCTTCGGCCGCGGCTGCACGCGCACGTGAAAGCGCGTGACGACGCCGAAGAACCCCGGCCCCGCACCGCGCGCCGCCCACAGCAGGTCGGCGTTCTCCTGCGCCGAGGCGTGCACGAGCCGCCCGTCGGCCAGCACCACGTCGATCGCCTCGACGCTCATACACGCCGGCCCGTGCACGCGCCCGTTCCAGCCGTAGCCGCCCTGCAGCAGGTAGCCGCCGACGGCCACGCCGACGCAGTGCCCCGCCGGGAAGAACAGATCGTGCTCGGCGAGCTTGGCGACGAGCTCGTTGCCCGGGCAGCCCGGCTGCACCGAGGCGCTCATCGCCTCCGCGTCCACCGTCGACTCGCGCAGGCGCGAGAGGTCGAGCAGCATGCCGCCGTCGCGCACGTGGTTGCCCGCCCAGCTGTGCCCGCCCGAGCGCACGCCGATCTTCATCTCGCGCGCTGCCGCCCAGCGCACGGCGCGCACGGCGTCCTGCTCGCTGCCCACGAGCACGATCGCCTCCGGGAAGCGCTCGGGCGTGCGCGCGTTCCACACCGCCGCGCTGCGCGCCTGCTCGTAGCCGTCCTCGCCGCGCCTGAAGATCTCGCCGTCGAACTGCATCTCGCTCACAACGCCCCCCCGATTCGCTGGCTGCACGATACGCGCTCACGCGCGACGCGTGCGAGGCGGCGGGCACGCTCGCCGGCGCCGGAAGGCACTCCGCCGCAGCTGCTCGCTGCGGCGAGCAGGCTCAGCCGAGCGTCAGTTCCCCGAAGCGCGCCAGCATCGCCTCGTTGTCCTCGTATTCGTAGGCGTCCGAGCTGATCGCCAGCCCACCTTCGACGAGCGTCACGAACCCCGCCTCGAACGCGAAGCGACCGCGGCCGCCGATCCCGCTGCCGTGGTAGGAGGCGCGCATCGCCACCACTCGCTCGTCGCACGCGAGCACCTCGTCGACCGTGAAGCGCACATCCGGCGAGACGGCGAACACCGACGCCGTCAACACGCGACATGCCTCGCGTCCGATCGAAGATCCCCAGCCGTCGGCCCTGTGGTCGACCAGCCTCCAGTCAGCCGCGAACAGCGCGATGAACCCGTCGAGGTCCTGTGCGCCGTAGCGCCTGCCGTACTCGGCGTAATGGCGCAGCGGTGGCAGGTCGGCCAGCTCGGGCGGTACGCCCGGCGCTCCTGCGACGCATGCGAGCGGTGACTCGGCTGCGTCCCGTTTACTGGAACGGCTCGAAGTGATGGCAGACACCCCCGTGGTGTTGTCCCTGCCGCCAAGCGTACTCCTCCCCGCCATCCATCACCATCCCGCTCGACATTCAGATGAGTTCGAGCTTGCCGAACAGCCAATCTGTGGGCTGCGCCCCGCGCTCGCTGTACGCACGACTAGCATCCTCGCCGTGCGCCAAGCGGTCCACACCCTGGTGCTGCTGAGCACGCTGGCCACGCTCGGCGCGCTGCGTCACGCGATCCGCGCCGAAGCCGCGCCGCTGCGCCCGCCGGCGATCCACCAGTGGCCGATTCCCTACGGCGCCGCGCGCAAGCGCCAGATGGCGACCTACTCGCTGCGCCACTACGGCGAAGACACCTATACGCTGAAGAGCCCCAAGGCTCTCGTCGAGCACTACACCGAGACGGCGACCGCGCAAGAGGCCTACAACACGTTCGCGCCCGACCTGCCCGACAGCGAGTTCGGAGAGCTGCCCAATACGTGCGCGCACTTCCTCGTCGAGCGCAGCGGCAAGATCGATCAGCTCGTGCCCCTGACCCTGCGCTGCCGGCACACCGTCGGCCTCAACTGGACCGCGATCGGGATCGAGAACATCGGTTTCTCCGATCTTGAAATCATTGAAAATCGCAAAGAGTTCAACGCCTCGCTGGCACTGACCCGCTGGCTGCGGTGCACGTACGGGATCGCGCTGAAGAACGTGATCGGCCACAACGAGAGCCTCTCCTCGCCCTACCACCGCGAGCGCGTGCCCGCCTTCGCGCAGCAGACGCATTCCGACTGGAGCAGCGCCGACATGCACGTCTACCGCACGCGCCTGTCGAGGCTGTCGTGCCCCGCTGGTAGCTTGGCGCCGGGCAACTAGTCGCGTCCTACACGCCGCCGCCGGCGGCACTGGAGGCATCCCGATGGCTAAAGAGTTCAAGGCGTTCCTGCTGCGCGGCAACGTCGTCGACCTCGCCGTCGGGATCGTCATCGGCGCGGCCTTCGGCGCGCTGGTGACCGCGCTCGTGCGCGACCTGTTGACGCCGATCATCGGCGTGATCGTCGGCCGCCACGACTTCTCGGCGCTCGTCTTCACGATCAACAAGAGCACCTTCCACTACGGCGACTTCCTCAACTACCTGATCGCCTTCCTCTCGATCGCCACCGCCGTGTTCTTCTTCGTCGTCAAGCCCGTCAACCTGCTGATGGAACGGCGCAAGACCGGCGTCGACGTCGAGTCCGAGACGCGGCCCTGCAGCGAGTGCCTGTCCGAGATCCCCCGTCAGGCGCGAAAGTGCGCCTTCTGCGCCTCCCCGCAGCAGCCCGCGCCCGCCTGAGCACGCCCGAGATCTTGCAGCGGGGGGTGGAATTTCTCCCACGTGGTAGTAAATAGCCATGCCTCGCTCGATCTGGACGGGTGCGATCAGCTTCGGCCTGGTGACTGTGCCGGTCAAGCTGTACAGCGCCGTCAACCGCAAGACGGTGCGCTTCCACCAGCTCTCCGGCAAGACCGGCGTGCGCATCGCGCAGAAGCGCGTCGACCCGCAGAGCGGCGACGAGGTCCCCTACGAGGACATCGTCAAGGGCTATGAGCTCTCGCCCGACCGCTACGTCGTGGTCGAGCCCGCCGAGCTCGACACGCTGCAGCCGAAGAAGACCAAGACGATCGAGATCGAGGACTTCGTCGAGCTGTCGCAGATCGACCCGATCTTCTACGACCACCCCTACTACCTCGCCCCCGGGCCCGGCGGCGCCAAGCCCTACCGCCTGCTGCTCGAGGCGATGGCCGAGACCGAGAAGGTCGCGATCGCGCGCGTCGTGATCCGCTCCAAGGAGCAGCTCGTCGCGATCCGCGCGATGGGCGACGTGCTCGAGATGGCCACCATGCTGTTCGCCGACGAAGTCGCCGATCCCGAGCGCCTGGACGAGCTGCCCGACCCCAAGGAGGTCAAGACGACCAAGCGCGAGGTCGACGTCGCCAAGCAGCTGATCGGCTCGCTCGCCGGCGACTTCGAGCCCGGCAAGTACCGCGACACCTACCGCGAGGACGTGCTCCAGCTGATCGAGCGCAAGGCCGAGGGCAAGGAGATCGCAGTGCAGCCCGAAGCCGAGGAGGAGCAGGCCCCGGCGCCTGACCTGATGAGCGCGCTGAAGGCCAGCCTCGCCGCCGTGCGCGTGCACGGCGAGCGCGAGAGCGACGGCGCCGCCAAACCGCGCAAAGCCACCAAGAAAGCGCCCGCCAAGAAAGCCGCAGCCAAAGCCGCTGCCGCCAAAGCCTCCGGCAAGAAACCGCCGGCCAAGAAAGCGGCTGCAAAAAAAGCTTCCGGCAAACGCGCCGCCGCCAAGCGGTAGGTGTCTCCCCGCCGCCCCAGCAAGTCCGGCGGCGACAGCGAGCAGCCCGCGCGCCGTAGCGCGAGCCTGAAGGAGTACCGCGCCAAACGCGACTTCGACGCGACCAGCGAGCCGAGCGGCGGTGCCGCGGCGAAGAAGGCGAAGGCGAAGAAGCCGGCAGCGAAAAAGACCTCCGCGAAGAAACGGATCGCGAGCAATCGGACCGAGTCCCCTCGCTTCGTCGTGCACGAGCACTCGGCCACGCGCCTGCACTGGGACCTGCGCCTGGAGCGCGACGGCGTGCTCGCCTCGTGGGCCGTGCCCAAGGGCCTGCCGCAGGCGCCCAAGGAAAACCACCTGGCCGTGTGGACCGAGGACCACCCGCTCGAGTACGTCGACTTCCACGGCGAGATCCCCAAGGGCCAGTATGGCGCCGGCACGATGAAGATCTGGGATCGCGGCACCTACGAGGTGCTCAAGTGGGAGCCGCGCAAGATCGAGGTCGCGCTGCACGGCGAGCGCGTCGACGCGCGCTATGCGCTGTTCCCGATCTCCGCCCCGCCCGCCGAGGGCGAGCGCCCGAAGGAGTGGATGATCCACCGCATGGACCCGCCGGCCGACGCCGCGCGCGAGCCGATGCCCGAGCACGTCAAGACGATGCTCGCCCGCCCCGGGTCGCTGCCGCGCACGGACGCCGGCTGGACTTATGAGATCAAGTGGGACGGGGTCCGCGCGATCGCCTACTCCACGCCCGGCGAGCTGCGCCTGGAGAGCCGCAACCTGAAAGAGATCACCGGCTCCTATCCCGAGCTCGCCCGCCTCAACCGCGCGCTCAGCTCACACGCGGCGATCCTCGACGGCGAGATCGTCGCCTTCGACGAGCACGGGCGCCCGAGCTTCGCGGCGCTGCAGCGGCGCATGCACGTCGGCACGGACGCGCAGGCCAAACGGCTCGCCAAGGCCTCGCCCGTGACGTACATGATCTTCGACCTGCTGTGGCTCGACGGCCACTCGCTGATGGGGCTGCGCTACGACGAGCGGCGCGAGCTGCTCGACGCGCTGGAGCTGAGCGGCGAGTCCTGGCAGACGCCCGAGCACCTGTCGGGGCGAGGGCGCGACGTGCTGAAGGCGACCGCCGAGCAGCAGCTCGAGGGGATCGTCGCCAAGCGGCTCGATTCGCCCTACGAACCCGGCGCGCGCGGCTCGGCGTGGATCAAGATCAAGAACGTCGGGCGCCAGGAGCTCGTGCTCGGCGGCTGGCTGCCCGGCGAGGGCCGCCGCGAGCGGCGCATCGGCGCGCTGCTCGTCGGCGTGTACGACCCAGACGGCGCCTTCCGCTACGCCGGGCGCGTCGGCACCGGCTTCAACGACGCCGAGCTCGACCGCCTGGCCAAGCTGCTCAAACCGCTGAGGCGCGAGGCCTCGCCGTTCACCGCCGGCGAGCGCCCGCCGCGCGGCGCCGTCTTCGTCGAGCCCGAGCTCGTCGCCGAGATCGAGTTCACCGAGTGGACCTCCGCCGGGGTCCTGCGCCATCCCTCCTACAAGGGGCTGCGCGAGGACAAGGACGCGCGCGAAGTCGTGCGCGAGGACACGCCGCCTGCGGCCCCAGCCAAGCGCGCCTCTGGCAAGCCGGCGCCGGGCAAGCGCGCCCCGCGCAAGCGCGGCGCGAGCAGGCAGGCGAGCGATGGACTGGACCCGCCGCTCGTGCTGCACGAGCAGGGCGCCAAGGCGGCCACGACGACGGTCGAGGGACGCGAGCTGAAGCTGTCCAACCTCGACAAGCCGCTCTATGCAGAGGCCGGCTTCCTCAAGCGCGACGTGATCGATTTCTATGCCGCTGTCGCGACAACGATCCTCGCCCACCTGCAGGGCCGCGCGCTGACGGTCAAGCGCTGGCCGGACGGAGTCGACGGCAAGGCCTTCTACCAGAAGCAGGCGCCCGCGCACCGGCCGGAGTGGGTGCAGACGGTCACGCTGCCGAGCGAGAAGAAGCCGATCGACTACCTGCTCGCCGAGGACCGCGCGACGATCGTCTGGCTGGCCAACCTGGCGGCGCTCGAACTGCACGTGCCGCTCGCCCGCGCCGAGGCGCCCGAGCGGCCGACGATGCTCGTGTTCGACCTCGACCCGGGCGCGCCGGCGACGGCGATCGAGTGCTGCCGCGTCGCGCTCACGCTGCGCGGGATGTTCGAGAACCTCGGCCTTGAGAGCTTCGTCAAGACGTCCGGCAAAAAGGGGCTGCAGCTGTACGTGCCGCTGAACGATCCCGACGTCACCTTCGCGCAGACCAAGCCGTTTGCGAAGACCGTCGCCGAGCTGCTCGAGGAGGCCGAGCCCGAGCTGATCGTCTCGCGCATGACCAAGACCGAGCGGCCCGGCAAGGTGCTGATCGACTGGAGCCAGAACGACCGCAACAAGACGACCGTATGCGTCTACTCGCTGCGCGCCGCCGAGCGCCCGACCGTCTCCACGCCGCTCGATTGGGAGGAGGTGCGGGCCGCGCTCGACGGCGGCGACCCAGACGCGCTGCGCTTCCAGGCCGGCCGGGTGCTCGAGCGGATCGCCGAGCGCGGCGACCTGTTCGCGCCTGTGCTCTCACTCGCGCAGAAGCTGCCGTCGGTCTAGCGCCGGGCGAGCTCGGCGCCGGTCAGCTGGCGCTCGTACGGTCCCCGGCCGGTCAGGCAGTAGGCGCCGCAGCGGGCGGCCAGCGCGAGTGCGTCGTCGACGCCCATCCCCGCCCCCAGGCCGTACGCGAAGCCGGCCGCGAACGAGTCGCCGCAGCCGTAGGAGTCGACCGGCGCTGCCGGCGGCTCGGCCGCGCTCCAGCTCCCCGTGGAACCGTCGCGCGTGCGGTACGTGCCGCCGCGCGCGCCGTCCGTCAGCACGACCAGGTCGGCCTCGCCTTCCGCGCGCTTGGCCTCCTCGCGCTCGATCTCGTCCTCGGCGCTCAGCACGAGCGCGTCGAGCCGCACGCCGTGCCCGAGCGCGTGCCGCGCGCGCGGACTCGCCACGAGCACCCGCGCCACGCGGGCGGCGCGCAGCGCGGCGACGTCGCCGGCGGTGAAGTAGACCGCGTCCATCCCCGCCAGCTCATCCCACGCCAGCGCATCCTCGCCGACCGGCTCCAGGCGCTCGCCGAAAGTCGTGATCGTGCGCTCGCGCTGCTCGTCGACGAGCGTCACCGCCCGGCGCGTCGGGGCGGCGCGCTTCGCTGCGTCGACGTGGACGCCGAGCTGCTGCAGGCGCGCCAGCGAGCGCCCGCCGGCTTCGTCCTCGCCGAGCGCCGTCAGCAGCAGCGCCTCGCCGGCCAGGCGCGCGAGCTGCACGGCGGCCACCGCGCCACCGCCGGCCGGCTCCTCAAACGGGTCTTTGGCGTGCGCCACCTCGCCCGCCTGCGGGACGTGCTCGACGCGCGCGAACTGCACCCACTCGACGTGGCCGACCGAGGCCACGCGAGGGCGGCCCTCGCGCGCTGCATCCTGCCCTTTCCCCTGCACGCGCGCCAGTCTCACACACTCGTATGATCGCCTCATGACGGACTCGCCCGAGCCGGCGCCGACAGCTACCCCGCAGCAGTTCCGCGACTCGATGCCGCTGTTCGCGCTGCTCGGCGTCGAGCTGCTGCAGGCCACGCCCGAGCTCGTCGCGGCGCGGCTCGACTACAAACCCGAGCTGTGCACGGCCGGCGGCCTGCTGCACGGCGGCGCGCTGATGGCGCTGGCCGACGGCTGCGGCGGCGTGTGCGCGTTCCTCAACCTGCCCGACGGCGCGATCGGCACGGCGACGATCGAGTCCAAGACGAACTTCCTGCGCGGCGTGCGCGAGGGCGCCGTGACAGCGAGCACCCGCCCGCTGCATGCCGGGCGCACGACGATCGTGATCGAGACCGAGATCGTGCGCGCCGACGGCGCGATGGCGGCGAAGGTCACGCAGACGCAGGTGTTCCACTATCCGCGCGCATGAGCAGGGCGAGCGCACGATGCAGCTGAAGGTCGTCGGAGCAGGGCTCGGACGCACGGGCACGGCGTCGCTGAAGAAAGCGCTCGAGCAGCTAACGGGCGGAGCTTGCTACCACATGGCCGAGGTGCAGCCGGAGAGCGTGCCCCACTGGCACGCCGCGACGCGCGGCGAGCCGGTCGACTGGGCGGCGTTGACGAGCGGCTACAGCGCCACCGTCGACTGGCCCGCGGCCGCCTTCTGGCCCGAGCTGGCCGCTGCCAACCCCAGCGCGATCGTGCTGCTCTCCACGCGCGCCACGCCCGAGCAGTGGTGGGCGAGCATGGAGCGGACGATCGTCCCCGTCCTCAGCGCCGAGGTCCCGCCCGGCGATCCGAGCCGCACCGCGCACCGCGCGATGGTGAGGGAGTTGCTCGCCCGGCGCCTGACGCCCGACTGGCGCGAGCCCGAGGCCGCGATGGCCGCCTACGCGCGCCACAACGAGCGCGTGCGCAGTGAGGTGCCCGCGGAGCGGCTCCTCGAGTGGCAGCCGGGCGACGGCTGGGCGCCGATCTGCGCCGCGCTGGACCTCGCCGTTCCCACGACGCCGTTCCCGCATGAGAACACCACGGACGAGTTCCGCGCCCGCATGGCGGACAGCCTCGGGGCCGAGCCGCCCTCCTGACGGCGGCGGCTGCGCGACGGCTGGGCGCGATCGCAACGCCTGGACGTAGGATGGCGCCACCATGGAGAAGCTGCTGCTCGTCGATGAGCCCGCCCCGCACGTTCGCCGGCTCACGCTGAACCGCCCGGATGAGCTCAACGCGATGACGGCCGAGCTGTGCAAGGCGCTGCACGGCGAGCTCGTGCAGACGGCGGCCGACCGCAGTTGCCGCGCCGTCGTGCTGACCGGCGCCGGACGCGGCTTCTGCGCGGGGCTCGACCTGCACGGCTACGGCGCGGCGCCGGGCAACGAAGGCAACGACGAGGCGCGCGACCGCCTGGTCAACCAGGAGCACATGTCGCGGCTGATCCTGCAGTTGCGCACGCTGCCGCAGCCGGTGATCGCCGCCGTCAACGGTCCGGCGGCCGGCTTCGGCCTGGCGCTCGCGCTCGGCAGCGACATCCGCTACGCCGCCCCCGAGGCCGTCTTCCGCGCGGCGTTCATCAACATCGGCGTGTCGAACTGCGACATGGGCGTCAGCTGGCTCTTGCCGCGGCTGATCGGTGCCTCGCGCTCGCACGAGCTGATGCTGACCGGGCGCCGCGTCGACGCCGAGGAGGCGCTGCGCATCGGCCTGCTCGCCGACGTCGTCGATCAGCCGCGGCTGCTCGAGCGCGCCGTCGAAGCCGCCGAGCAGATCGCGGCGCTCGCGCCGTTCGGCGTGCGCCTGACCAAGCGCGGGATGTGGGCGGCGCTCGAGATCCCCTCCGAGCAGGCCGCGATCGAATACGAGGACCGCCAGCAGATCATGGCGACGTTCAGCAACGGCGTGCCCGAGGCGATCGGCGCCTTCCTGGAGAAGCGCCCGGCCGAGTTCGAGGACTGAGCATGAGCACGGAGCGACGATGAGCGCCGGCCTGTTCGACGTGTCCGGCAAGACCGCGCTCGTGACCGGCGGCTCGCGCGGGATCGGGCTGATGATCGCGCGCGGCCTCGTGCAGGGCGGCGCGCGCGTGATCGTCTCCTCGCGCAAGGCCGGCGACGTCAACGCAACCGCGCAGGAGCTGGCCAAGCTCGGCGACTGCGAGGCGATTCCCGGCGACATCTCCACGTCCGAGGGCGCCGCCGCGCTGGCGAGCGCCGTGCAGGAGCGCTTCCCGTCGCTCGACATCCTCGTCAACAACGCCGGAGCCGTGTGGGGCGCGCCGCTGGAGGAGTTCCCGCCGGACGGCTGGGACAAGGTGATGCATACCAACGTCGAGGGCGTCTTTCACCTGACCGTCGCGCTGCTCGGCGCGCTGCGCGCCGCGGCCGACGCCGAGGACCCGGCGCGCGTGATCAACATCGGCTCGATCGACGGGCTGCGCACGCCGTCGGTCGAGAACTACAGCTACAGCGCGAGCAAGGCCGCCGTGCACATGCTCACGCGCCACCTCGCCAAGCGCCTGGCGAGCGAGCAGATCACGGTCAACGCGATCGCGCCCGGTCCGTTCCCCAGCAAAATGATGTCCGTGCTCGACGATCCCGAGTGGCGCGCCCGGATCGAGGCCGAAGTGCCGCTCGGGCGCGTCGGGCGCCCCGACGACGTCGTCGGGCTCACGCTGCTGCTCGCCTCGCGCGCCGGCGCCTACCTGACCGGCACCGTGATCCCACTCGACGGCGGCATCACGGGCTGCGATTAGCCACGCCCGGCTGCCCGCAGCGCGCAGCGTCGATTCTCAAGGCGGATGGCGAGAGGCTCGGTCCGTACCCGAGGAGCACGGGTTCGGTTCGCGAGGAGGCGCAGAAGATGGCGCGCGAGTTTGGGTGCGGGCCGGCTTTTCGATCGGCCGGATCCATGAAGCGGCCTTCCACGAGCCACGCGACGTTCCCCGACCGCGTGACGGCAAGATTCCTGACCCCGGCCGATCCTGCTTCCATGTCGTCCGCCCCGACCCAACTGCCACCCTTACCTGCTTGGCCCGGCTGAAGACTTTCGACGTACACGAGCACAGCACGGCCGGACAGGTAACGAACAGCGTAAGCGAGCACTGACCCGGCCAGCGCGATCGCCGTAAGTGGTTCGCTGCGCGGGAAAGCGATCTCCCGGACGTGGCGCGTCGGGAGCCATTCAGCGAAGACGATGTCGTAACCGCGGCGGTCCGTGGCGCGGAACACGCGCACCTTCGCGTCAGCGATGACCGTCCGGCACACGTGCGAGACGCAGATCTCCTTTGCACTCCACTCCCTCGCACGACTTGACGACACGCTCGTCGCGATGAGCGCGAGCGTCAAAGTGCCGACGCCGATCGCGGTTCGTGACGAGATCGTCGAGGGGTGGAGCGCTGAGCTCGCCATCCTCTGCTCGTTTTACCCAAGATGAGCGTCTTCCATCCGCAGGACCGTCGCTGCCCTGCTCTGCCGGCGTGGCCACTCGCCCGCGCGCCGCCACCTCCGCTAGAGCGAGCCGAGAAGCGGGTAGAGAGAGCGGGTGACGTCCTTCATCACAAGCTTCGGCGCGCTCGGCGTCTTCCTGCTGATGGTGCCCGAGAGCGCGTGCATCCCGATTCCCAGCGAGGTGACGCTGATCTTCTCGGGCGTCGCCGTGCACCAGGGATGGATGAGCTTCCCGCTGGCGCTGCTAGCTGCGACGGCGGGGAACCTGGTCGGTTCGCTGCTCGCATACGGCCTCGGCGCGAGCGGGCTGCTCGCGGGCGTGCCTGTCGTGGGCTCCGTGCTCGGGCGCTGGGAAGGCCTGATCGAGCGTCGCGGCACACGCGCCGTCTTGAGCACGCGGCTGATGCCGCTGGCGCGCACGTTCGTGTCGCTGCCCGCCGGCGCGATGGGCGTGCCGCTCGGATCGTTCGTCGCGCTGACGATCCTCGGCTGTGCCGTGTGGGCGGCAGGCTTCATGCTCGTCGGCCTGCTCGCGGGCGCGGCTTGGAGCGAGATCAGCTCGCTGCTCGGGCGCGTGCTGCTCGTGGTGGGCATCGGCGTGCTCGCGTTCAGCGTGTTGCACGGGCGCCAGGGGTACTCGGACGGCAGCGAGTGAGCCGCCCGGAAGCAAGCCGCGCGAGCGTGCGATCATGACCCGCCAGATGCGTCCCGCGAACGTCTTCAGCGACGAGTACGAGTTCGACGAGACCGACCCCGACGGATTTCATGCCGCCATGGCGCGCGTCGGCAAGACGGCGGGCGGCGAGGAACTGGCCGTCAAGGCGTTTGCGCTGCCGCCGGGCCAGAGCGTCTGCCCGTACCACTACGAGTACGTCGAGGAGTGGCTGCTCGTGCTCGACGGCGATGTCGTGCTGCGCACGCCCGAGGGCGAGCAGGAGCTGATCAGAGGCGATCTGGTGAGCTTCGCGCCGGGGCCTTCCGGTGCGCACAAGGTCGACAACCGCAGCGAGCAGACCGCGCGCATTCTCATGTTCTCGAGCGCGCGCGAGCCGGCCGTCGCGGTCTATCCCGACAGCGACAAGATCGGCGTCTGGCCGGGCAACGACGAGGACCGCGTGATGCTGCGCCGCGCCGACGGGCAAGTCGACTACTACGACGGCGAGCGCTAACTACTCGCCGCCGAGCGCGACGCCCTGAGCGCCGCCCTCCAGCAGTCGCCGCCCGGAGACGGCGCCGGGCTCGTGCTCGCCCGGCGGGTCGACGACCCCTCCGCGCGCCGTCGCTCGCAGCTCCGCCGCGGCGAGCTCGCGCTCGCAGTGCGGGCAGCGCAGCTCGACGCGCACGTCGTGGCCGCACTCGGCGTGCTGCACGCGCACGGGCCCACGCCCTCCCGTCCAAGCCCAGCGGTCACCCCACTGCATCAGCGCGAGCAGCGCCGGGATCAGATCGGCGCCCTTCTCGGTCAACGCGTACTCGTAGCGCTCGGGGCGCTCTTGGTAGAGGCTGCGCTGCAGGATCCCCTCGGCGACGAGCGTCTCGAGCCGATCGGAGAGGACGTTGGCCGAGATCCCGAGGTCCTCCTGGATCGCGCCGAAGCGCTGCACGCCGTAGGCGACGTCACGAAGGATCAGCGGCGTCCACCACTCGCCGGCGACGTCGAGCGTGCGGGCGATCGAGCACGGGTGATGGCCCAGATCGGTGCGCTTCATGCTCTCCTGAGTCTATCGCTTGCATAAGAAGAGTTACTTGTGTAAAGTCGCTCTTGTGAAGAGAGTGACTACCCCGGGAAGCAGCCCCAACCCCCTCCGGGACTTTGCGCTGAAGGACGAGCACGGTGCGGACGTCGAGCTCGCCGGGCTGTGGCGGGAGCGCGCCGCGGCGATCGTGTTCCTCCGCCACTACCTCTGCGTGCAGTGTCGTGTCGGCGCGATGGAACTCGAGCGCGATCGCGATTTGCTGGGGGCAGATCCCAACGTGTGGCTGATCGGGATGGGCACGCCGGTGCAGGCGGCCGCCTTCAAGCAGCAGACCGGGGTGCGCTTTCCCGTGCTGCTCTCACCCGACCTGCGCGCATACGAGGCGATGGACTTGCCGCGCGGAAGCCTGCGGCAGATCTTCGGGTTCGCCGCGCAACGGGTCGCGAGGCGCCGCGCGAGTGGCGCGGGGCTCGAGCGAGCCGCCGCCGGCGGCAACCGCCCTAAGCAGCGACCCGAACAGGATTGGCACCAACTGGGCGGGGCGTTCGTGTTCGCACCGGGCGGCGAGATCGTTTGGAGCCACCGCGCCAAGCACGCCGGCGATGACGCAGACCCTCGTGCCCTCGGCGACGCGTTGCGCCGAGCCGAGCGAGCGCCGCTGGTCCCAACTTGACATCACCAACCCAGATACCGGCCGCCGGCCGGCAGGAGGTCACGAACATGCCGATGCTCGACGCCTACATCCCCGAGAGAGCGCTCGCGCAGGACGCCGAGGAGCGCCTGCTCGCCAAGCTGACCGATCTGCTGATCGTCAACGAGGGCGCCGACCCGACCAACGCGCAGGTCCGCTCGATCGCGTGGCTGTTCGTGCACCGCCCGACCGACGTGTACGTGGCGGGCTCGCGCGCCGAGCTGCCGCGCTACCGCTTCGTGGCGGCCGTGCCCGAGGGCCAGTACGACGCCGAGCGCCGTCAGGCGATGGTCGCGGACATCACGGCGGCCGTGCTCGACGCGGAGAACGGCGCGTACGATCGCGATCCCGCGCGCGTGTGGGTGTTCACGCCGGAGATCCCCGACGGCACATGGGGCGCGCTCGGCGGCATCGTCACGCTCGCCGACATCGCCACCTTCGCCACGGGCGACGCCGAGCACGGTCGCCGCTACGCCGAGGAGCGGCTCGCCGCCCGCCGCGGCGCGCCGGTCGCAGCCTGATCGCCACCCGCTCCGCCCCACCACGGGCCGCGCGCCCGCCTGCGTCAAGCTTGGCGGATGAGCAACCTCGTCCGCCAGCTTCGCGTGCTGCGCCACCGCGACTTCCGCTACCTGTGGCTGGCGCAGTCGGCGAGCGTGATCGGCGACTGCATCGTGATCGTCGCGCTCGCGCTGTTCGTGATCGAACTGACCGGCAGCGCGACCGATCTCGGCTTCGTGCTCGCCGCGGCGAGCCTGCCGCTCGTCGCCTTCCTGCTGCTCGGCGGCGTGTGGGCCGACCGCCTGCCGCGCCACCGCGTGATGGTCGTGACCGATCTCGTGCGCTTCGCGCTGCACGCGCTGCTGGCCACGCTGATCTTCACTCACACCGTCGCGATCTGGCAGCTGATCGTGATCGAGGCCCTGTTCGGCAGTGCCGAGGCGTTCTTCCGCCCGGCCGCCAACGGCCTCTTGCCACAGACCGTTCCCGAGCAGGAGATCCAGCAGGCCAACGGCCTGAGCACGCTGTCGAACAACATCGGCGAGTTCGCGGGGCCGGCGCTGGCGACGGCGCTCGTGCTCGGCCTCGGCGCGGGCTGGGCCTTCGCGCTCGACGCCGCCACGTTCCTGATCAGCGCCGCGCTGCTCTCGCGCGTGCGCCCGCGTCGCCGTGAGACGACGGCCCGGCAGCTCGCGGTAGCCCCGGCCCCCGCGACTCCCGCCCCCGCCCCCGCCCCGGCGACTCCCGCCCCCGCGACGGCGACGGCGACAGCGACAGCGACAGCGGCGGATTCGAGCGAGCCAGTCGGCGTGTGGAGCGAGATCCGCGACGGCTATCGCGAGGTGCGCTCGCGCAGCTGGGTGTGGGCGACGCTCGCGGCGTTCTGCGCCGCGCTGTTCACGGGTCTGGCGCCCTGGTTCGTGCTCGGCCCGGTCGTCGCGCGCGAGCAGTACGGCGAGATCGGCGTATACGGCCTCGTCTCGGCGGTGCTCGGGGTGGGCACGATCATCGGCTCGCTGCTCGGCATCGGCTGGTCCCGCGCTTCCCGATGCGCGCGGCGATGCTCGCGATCCTGCTGTGGCCGGCCGTCGCGGTGCTCTACGCGGCGGGCGTCACGCTGTACGTCGTCACGCCCGCGATGCTGCTCGGCGGCGCGGGCATCGCGCTGTTCGACGTGTGGTGGATGACGGCGCTCGCCGAGCGGATCCCGCCGGACAAGCTCTCACGCGTGAGCTCGTATGACTGGATGGTCTCGCTGGCGCTGCTGCCGCTCGGCTACGTGCTGGCCGGGCCGCTGGCGGGCGCGCTGGGAGCCGTCGAGGTGCTGCTCGGCGGCTCGGTGCTCGCGGCGATCGCGCTCGCGCTCGGCCTGCTCCCACGCCAGACGCGGATGCTCGAGCGCTTCGCAGCGTAGGCTTGCGATCGATGGACTTCCTGATCGCCAAGGACGACCTGCACCGCTGCCGCTTCGCAGACGCTCCGCCCGCCGAGCTCGAGCCGGGCCAGGCGCGGCTGCGCGTGGAGCGCTTCGGCCTCAGCGCCAACAACATCACCTACGCGATGTTCGGCGAGGCGATGAGCTACTGGAAGTTCTTTCCGGCCGAGGACGGCTGGGGGCGGATGCCGGTGTGGGGCTTTGCCGAGGTCGCCGAGAGCGAGGCCGAGCAGCTCGAGCCGGGCACGCGCGTGTACGGCTACCTGCCGCCGTCGAGCGAGCTCGTCGTGCAGCCGGCGCGGATCGACGCGCGCGGCTTCCTCGACGCCTCGGCGCATCGCGCGAGCCTGCCGGCGGCTTACAACGGCTACGCTCGGGTCGACGCCGACCCGATCTACGAGGCCGGCACCGAGGAGCTGCAGATGCTCCTGCGCCCGCTGTTCTTCACCTCGTTCCTGATCGACGACTTCCTCGATGACGCGTCGCTGTTCGGTGCGCGCACGGTCGTGCTCTCGAGCGCGTCGAGCAAGACGGCCAGCGGACTCGCCTTCCTGCTCTCGCGCCGCGACGGCGTCGAGGTCGTCGGCCTGACATCGGAGCGCAGCGTTGCCTTCACCGACTCGCTCGGCGTCTATGACCGCGTCGTCACCTACGGGGAGATCGAATCGCTCGCCGATACTCCTGCGGTGTACGTAGACATGGCCGGCGATGCGCAGGTCCGCAGCGACGTCCACACCCATTACGGCGATGCGCTGATGCACTCGGCGGTCGTCGGCGCGACCCATCACGACCGCAGGGGCGCCGTGCCGGACTCACTGCCCGGTCCCCCGCCGACGTTCTTCTTCGCGCCCGACCGCATATCCAAGCGCATCACCGAGTGGGGCCGCGACGGCTTCGAGTCGCGCATCGCCGAGGCCTGGCGCCCGTACGTGCAGTGGTGCGAGGGCTGGCTGGAGGTCGTTCGCGGCGAGGGGCCGGACGCGCTCGAGCACGCCTACCTCGACCTGCTCGACGGGAAGATCGACCCGGCCAAGGCGCACGTGCTCTCGCTGCCGGCCTAGCCGGCAGACGCTCCCGCGCCCGATCGGCGCCGCTCGCGGCGCTCGACGATGCTCGCCAGCAGCAGGCTCGCCTCGAACAGCAGGTACAGCGGCACGGTCTCGAGCAGCAGCGTGATCGCGTCGCCCGGCAGGAAGGCCGCGACGGCGCCGCAGGCGAGCAACGCGTAGCGGCGGTTGTGGCGCAGCTGGTCCGGGGTCACGATCTCGGCACGCGTCGCCGCGAGGATCGCCACGGGGATCTGGAAGACGAGCCCCATCGCGAGCAGCGTGACGGCGGCGAAGTGGTAGTACTGGTTCGCCTGCACGAGCACGTTGAACTCGCCACTGTTGAAGTTCTGGAAGAAGCGCACGGCGGCAGGCAGCACGACGAAGTAGCCGAACAGCACGCCGACGACGAACAGGAACGGGATCGACAGCGTCACCGATTTGGCGATCTTCTGCTGCTTCGGGCTGAACGCCGGCAAGAGGAAGCCGTACAGCTGGAAGAGGATGATCGGCAGCGCGAGGATGAAGGCGAAGATCAGCGCGATCCCGATCGTCGTCGTGAACGGCTCGCCGATGCCGAGTGTCACCGGCTTGTTGCCTTCTGGCGCCTTGGAGAGACCCTTGATCGCCCTGTCGAGCTCCGGGCTGACGCCGGCGAGCGCCGCCCGGGTGGCCGGCGAGACGCCGCTGCCGGGACGGTCGAGCGCGCCCGTGACCGTCTGCAACTGCCTCGCGACCGTTCGCGCGCTCTGCTGCACCGTGTACGTCGCGCCGAGCGGGCCGTTGCCTTTCTTGACCTGCTTCTGCGTCTGCGTCGACAGCGGCTTGTTGATCACGTGCAGCAGCGCGTGGTTCTGCCACATGCACAAACCGAATGCGACGGCCAGCGCGGCCAGCGAGATGATCAGCCGGCCGCGCAGCTCCGTCAGGTGGTCGACGACGGTCAGTCGGTCTTCGTGCCCTACGCGGGCTGCAGCGACGGCCGCCATCATCCCTTTCCAGTCTCGTCCGCGTCGCCGAGCTAGGCGACGGGAACGCGCTCGCCGACCGAACGCGCGGCGACGGCAGCCTCGCTCTGCGCTGCTGGCACGGTCGTGCTCGCCGCCGGCGCGGCAGGCGCCTGGGCTGGGATCGCAACGGCCACGCTCTCGTGCGGCTCGTGTGTGTGCTCACCGCTCAGCGTGTCCTTGAAGCCGCGCATGCCGCTGCCGAGCGAGCGGCCCATCTCGGGCAGACGCTTGGCGCCGAACACGAGCAGCAGCAGGATCAAGAGGAAAGCTATGTGAAGAGGATTGTCGAGGCCCATATTTGATTCACACTCCCGAAGTCATTGGATTTCACCCGGTGACGGGCGTGTACTGGAGAACTACGCGGCGACGCCGGGTACGGATCACCCGGCGTCGCCGTCCACTCGTCCGGCAGGGGTCTACTTCTTGATCAGCGGGCCCGCCGCGGCCAGCACTTCGGCCTTGCTCAGCGGCTTGTCGAACCCTTCGTTCGGCGTCGGGCTCTTGCCGATCAGCAGGTCGATCGCAGCGGCGTGCCGCGCCTCGATCTGCACGATGCTGCCGGCCGAGGCCAGCACCTCCTTGCTCTTCAGCGACGGACCGGCGCCGTTGTAGGCGCCGACGCCGGTGTTCTCGAGCACCGAGGCCAGGGCGAGGAACGACTTCTCGTCGGTCGCCGGGAACACGAACGTCGGTTTGGCCACCGGCTTGCCGCCGAGCTGCTTGATCGCAGCCGACAGCGCCGAGACGTGCGCGGCCTCCTCGGCGCCGAACACCCTTGCGTACTTGCGCGCCTCCCCGCTCAGGCCGACCTGACGGCCCTTGACGTTGTAGAAGTCGGCCTCCAGATACTCGAGCGTCAGCGCGAAGTTGAGGATTTCGACGTCGCCGCCGCCCGTTGCGGCGAAGGCCTGGGAGACGAACGGGGCCACCGAAGCGGTCCCGTACAGCGCTCCCGCCGCCAGCGCGCCGCGCAGGATGAACGACGAGCGCGTGATGCCGTGCACCTCTGTCGCCGCCAGCTCGGGGTTTGCGATCTCTTGAGTCGTCATGTTTAACTCGTTCCTTTCGTACCGGATGGGGCGGTTAGGGCAGGAACGGCTTGACCGCCGCCAGAACCGAGGACATGTCAGCCGGCGTGGCAAATGCGCCCTGCGGGGTGACGGACTTCTTCACGAGCGTGCCGAGCGTCGCCGCGTGGCGCGCCTCGACCGTGTGAATCGCGAGCGCCGAAGCGAGCACCTCGGGGCTCTGGATCTTCGCTGCCTGCCCGAGGTAGGCCGCGGCGCCGAGGTTCTCGACGGTGTACGCGAGCTGAGCCACCTGCGTGGCGCTCTTGATCGGGAATTTGCCTTTCGGGTTTTCCGCCGGCGTCCCGCCCAGCTTCATCACGGCCGCTTTCAGCGCGACGACGTGCGAGTCCTCCTGGCTGCCGAACGTCTGCAGCAGTTCGCCGACTTTGCCGCTGAACAGCTTCGCCGCGATCACCTTCGAGTAGAACTCCGACTCGAGGTACTCGAGCGTCAGCGCGTAGTTGAGGATCGCGATGTCGCCGCCCGCGCTCGAGGAGACGCTCGTGGCGGTGCTCGCCGCCGTGGTGCTCTTGCTGCTGCTACTGCTGCTCCCGCAGGCCGCGAGCACGAAGGCGCCGAAGCTCGCCGCGCCTGCGCTGCCCGCCATCTTCAGAAATCGCTTGCGGTCGACGTCGTCGCGGGCTAGCCGCTCGACGATCCCGGCCGGCTGAGGCGGCGTCTCCTCGTGTGTCTCGGTGCCGTTTGCAGAACTGGCCATCTTGAAATACCTCCGTTCGGTGGCTGACGGCAAGCTCCCATGGGCCTTGCCACTGTGAGGATTGACCGGCGGTCGAAATTCACTGCATCCGCCGTCGTGCATCGATCCGTTGTCTCGCGCTTATTACGAAGCCGGCACAAAGGCGGATCACCTGGAAGCGAGGTCAAATTGGTTAATGCGGACGAGCCGATGTGAAAGCCCGGCCGCCCAGACGCACTGCTCCGGGCGGCCTTGCCTGCCTTCACTTCACATACGCCGTTCGCTCGACCTCTCGGCCGGCGTCGGCGCTTCGCTCGTCCGTCCTAAGCGACGATGAACTTGGTGCCTTCGACTTCTTTGAGCACCTTGGCGGCGGTCCACGGGATGTCACGCGGGCCGTCGGGGGCGATCATCGCTCCGGTCCCGTCGTTGAGCAGGCCGATCACGCTCGCGTGGCGCGCCTCGATCGTGAGGATCGAGCCGGCCGCCTTGACGTAGGCGGGGTTCTTGATGTTCAGAACCTGCCCGAGGTAGGCGTGAACGCCCGTGTTCTCGAGCACCTGGGCCGTCGCCATGAACTTCGCTGCATCGGTGTTCGTGCCCATGAAGTCGAACTTCGGTTCCTTGGCGGCCTTCGAGCCCAGCGCGCCCTTGAGGAACTTGACGTGCGCGTTCTCGTCTTCGGTGACCACTTTCAGGAACGCAGCGGCCTGCGGCGTCAGCGGCAGGTTCGCCGCCGTAGCGCCGTTGTAGAACGCCGCCTCGAGGTACTCGAGCGTCAGCGCGTAGTTGAGGATGCCGATGTCACCCTTGCCGAATTTCGCCGGCGGGCGTCCATGCTGGGTGGAGGCGAGTGCGCTCGGCGCGAATGCGGAGAGAACCGCACCCCCGCTCATCATCGCCCCGCCTGCCAGGCCGGCCTTCTTCAGGAAGCCGAGCCGGGTGTCACCCGAAACGTCGTGCGCCGCTTCGCGGATCGCGCCGTCGACGTCGACCTCGGCGAGATTTACATGAGTCATAGTTACTCCTTTTCGGTTGCCAGGATCACGGTGCCGGGACTCAGTGCTTCCCTGGCGTGACCGTTGAGAGTTCTGTACGGGGAAGCTCGGCCGGCGGATCACACACCTCACGGCGAAGGGTCGCCGGCGACGTCGGCACCCTGCGCCTTTGGGGGAATTTTCGGTAAAGGTGATCCGATGTCGCCGCCCGCACGTAGAGTGCGGAGATGCCCCTCCTACGCCGTTCGAGCGTCAACTCCAAGGAAAAGCTGAGAAAGCTCGCCGACGAGGAGCTGATGGAACGCGTCGCCGACTGCGATGCCGATGCTTTCGAGGTGGTACTCGAGCGCCACGCCGATGCGGCGTTCTCGCTGGCCTACCGCATCTGCGGCAGGCGCTCCGTTGCCGAGGACATCGCGCAGGAGTCGTTCCTCGCTCTGTGGCGCAGTGGCGCGCGCTACGACCGCGCGCGCGGAAGCGTCCGCACCTGGACGCTCGGCATCGTGCACAACCGGGCCATCGACGCGCTGCGGCGCAGCGGCACGCACGACCGCCGCCGCGCCAGCGACGAGGGCATCGAGGAAACGCTCGAGGCGCCCGAGCGGACCGAGGACCAAGCGGTCGAGAACGCCGTCTCGAGCGAAATCCGCGGCGCGCTCGGCGAGCTGCCCTCCGATCAGCGCAAGGTGATCGAGCTCGCCTACTTCGGCGGCTTCACGCACACGGAGATCGCCTCGATGCTCGACACGCCGGTCGGCACGGTGAAGGGGCGCATGCGCCTCGGCCTGCAGAAGCTTCGCAGCCAGCTCCAGGGCTGGCAGGCGGTGAGCGGATGAACCCGCGCGAACCGGACAGCACCTGCATGAACCGCGACGACGCGGCAGCCTACGTGCTCGGCGCGCTCGAGCACGACGAGCACGAGCGCTTCCGCGAGCATCTCGCGGGCTGCGCGCAGTGCCGAGCCGAAGTGGCTGAGCTGCAACCGGTCGTCGACGAGCTGCCGGCCAGCGTGCCGGCCACGACCGCGCCGAAGGAGATGCGCGCGCGCATCCTCGTCACCGTGCGCTCCGAGGCCCAACTGCTCGACGCCGCGGGCGTCGGCGCCGATCGCCCGGCCAAGAGCGCACGCCCGTGGTACCGGCGCAACGACTTCGTGCTCGGCGTCACCGCGGCCGCCTCGGCGGGCGTCGCCGCGCTCGTGGCGGTGTTGATCGCCGTGGGAGGTTCGAGCCACACAAAGGTCGTCCCCGGCGAAGGCATCGGCACTGCACGCACCGCCGAGGTCTCGCTGACCCGGCGCGACGGGCACTCCGAGCTTGTCGTCAGACGCATGCCCCAGCCGGCACTCGGGCGGATCTACGAGGTGTGGCTCAAACGCGGCGAGAGCGAACCCCAGCCGACGAACGCGCTGTTCAGCGTCACCAACGGCGGCAGCGGCGCCGTCGACGTGCCGAGCCTGCACGGGGTCAAGGAAGTGCTCGTGACGAGCGAGCCGACCGGCGGCAGCTTGCACCCGACGTCGGCGCCCGTGATCCGCGTGGCGCTCGGCTCGGCCTAGCGTCGGCGGCGGCTACTGGGCGGCGGCGCGCGCGTTGCGCACGAGCTTGCGCATGCCGGCGATCCAGCGCGGCGGATCGCTGCCCTTGAGCGCCATGAACTGCGCGACCTCCTCGTGCGGCAGGATCAGCAGGCGCTCGTCGGCGATCCCGGCGAGCACGGCGTCGGCGACCTGCTCGGGCTCGATCAGGCCGCCGGCCTTCAGCGCGGCGGCACCCGCGGGCTCGTCCATCGCGAGTTCGAGCATCGGCGTGCGCACGCCCTGCGGGCAGATGCACGAGACGCGGATGCCGGCGTCGCCGTACTCGATCGCCAGCCACTCGGCGAGGGCGACGGCGCCGTGCTTGGTGACGCTGTAGCCGACCGAGGAGACCTGCGTCAACAGGCCGGCGGCCGAAGCGGTGTTGATCAAGTAGCCCTCGCCGCGCGCGAGCATCTCGGGCAGCAGCGCACGAGCGGCCCACACGTGCGCCATCACGTTCACGCGCCAGGCTTCGTCCCACTCCTCATCGGAGGTCTCGACCGGCCCGCCGCCCCCGCCGGGCACGCCTGCGTTGGAGATGAAGATGTCGATCTGCCCGTTGGCCGCGACGGCCTGCTCGATCAGCGACCGCACGCCGCTCTCGCGCCCGGCGTCGAACTCGACGGCCAGGCCGCCGATCTCATCGGCCACGGCGCTGGCCTTGTCGAGGTCGCGGTCGGCGACGACGACGGCCCGCGTGCCCTGCTCGGAGAGCGCTCGCGCGAGCGCGCTGCCGATGCCCCCGCCGCCGCCCGTCACGACCACATGCCTTCCGGAAAGCTCCATCGGGGCGTACTCTATGTACTCATGGGGGGACAGGCTGGTGTGATCGGGCAGGAGCGCCCGAACGAGCAGGCCACCGTCGCGCCGCTGCTCGGGGAGCTGCGCTACGGGCGCGAGCTGGCGCGGCTGCTCGCGAGCCGGCTGTTTCGCTCGGTGCAGCGCCGCGAGGATGCACCGCCGGTGCTGCTCGTGCCGGGCTTCATGGCCGGCGACGCCTCGCTGAGCGTGCTGCGGCAGTGGCTCTCGCGACGCGGGCACCGGGTGCACATGAGCGGCATCCGCGCGAACGTCGACTGCGCCGAGGAGCTCGTCGGACGGCTCGCCGGGCAGTTGCACGCGCTCGCCTCGGAGACCGAGCAGCGCGTCTTCCTGATCGGCCAGAGCCGCGGCGGCGTGCTCGCACGCTCGCTGGCTGTGCGCGAGCCCGACGCCGTCGCCGGGCTGGCGATGCTCGGCTCGCCGGTCAACGACGGGCTGGCCGTCTCCTCGCACGTGCTGCGCGCGGCGCGCCTGGTCGCCACGCTCGGCGACCTCGGCGTGCCGGGGATGCTCTCGACGAGCTGCAAGGACGGCGCCTGCTGCGAGGAGTTCCGCGCCGAGCTGGCCACGCCGCTGGCGCCCCACGCGCATGCGACTGCGATCTACTCCTACACGGACGGGATCGTCGACTGGCAGGCGTGCGTCGACCCCCACGCCCAGCCGGTCGCCGTCGACTCGAGCCACTGCGGCATGTCGGTCAACGTGAACGTCTATCGGGTGCTCGACAAAGCGCTCGACGCGGCCTCCTAGCGATGCGCCCGGCGGCCGCGCGCACGGAAGCCGAGGGGTAACAGCGCGCATGGAATGGATGAGCCCGATGGACTCGTCGTTCCTGCACATCGAGAACGACACGACGCCGATGCACATCGGCGGCGTGAGCATCTTCGAGGGCCCGCCGCCTCCTTTCGAGGACCTGCGCGCGATGGTCGCGGGCAAGCTCGCGCTCGTGCCGCGCTACCGCCAGAAGGTCCGCATGGTGCCGCTCGCCGCGGGACCGCCCGTGTGGATCGAGGACCCGCACTTCAGCATCGACTACCACCTGCGCCGCACCGCGATCCCGGCCCCCGGCGAGGACACGCAGCTGCGTCAGATGGCGGCGCGCGTGTTCTCCCAGCACCTCGACCGCAACAAGCCGCTGTGGGAGCTGTGGATGGTCGAGGGCATGACCGGCGGGCGCTGGGCGCTGCTCTCGAAGGTCCACCACTGCATGGTCGACGGCGTCGCCGCGACCGATCTGATGTCGGTGATGTTCTCCGACGAGACGCTTGCCGGCGAGGACGCTCGCAAGCCGCTTGCGCCCTGGTCGGCGCCGCCGGAACCGTCGGGGATCGACGTGCTCGTACGCACGCTCGTGCGGCGGGCGAGCCCGGCCGGTCAGCTCGAAACGGTCAAGCAGGCGCTGCGGGCGCCGCGCGAAACGGTGCGCACGGTGGCCGAGGTCGCGCGCGGGGCGCTCGCGGCCGGGCCGAGCCTGCGCCCGGTCGGCGCCTCCTCGCTGACCGGCCCGATCGGGCCGCACCGGCGCTGGAGCTGGGCGACGGTGCGCCTCGCCGACGTGAAGAGGGTGCGCGTAGCGCTGGGCGGGACGGTCAACGACGTCGTGCTGAGCGTGATCACGAACGGCTTTCGCGCGCTGCTCGACGAGCGTGGCGAGCACAGTCCGCCGGAGCGCGTCGTGCGCACGATGGTGCCCGTGTCGGTGCGCCGCCGCGGCGAGCGCGGCGTCTACAACAACCGCGTGTCGGCCGTCTTCGCCGGCTTGCCCGTCGGGCTCGACGATCCGGCGCAGCGGCTCGAGCGGATCCGTGCGGAGATGGACGGCGTCAAGCAGTCCAAGCAGGCCGTCGCCGGCGACGTGCTCAGCTCGCTGTCGGGCTTCGCGCCGCCGCTGCTGCTCGCGCTGGGCAGCCGCCTGGTGACGGTCTCGCCACGGCTGAACATGCACACGGCGACGACCAACGTGCCCGGCCCGCAGCAGCCCGTGCAGACGCTCGGGCGCAAGATGATCGAGTCCTTCCCGTTCGTGCCCGTCGTCGGCTCGATCCGCATCGTCGTGGCGATCTTCTCCTACGACGGCGGGCTGTACTTCGGCATCACGGGCGACTACGACGGCGCGCCCGACGTCGACGTGCTCGGCGCCGGGATCGAGCGCGGCATGGAAGACCTGCTCGCGCTCGCCGAACCGCCCAAGCGCGCGCGGCGCAAACCGGCCGCGGCGAAGCGCGCCGTCGCCGGGCGCTAGCCGGAGCTCAGAGCGTCGGCAGCGAGACGGTGAGGTTGCTGGCTTCGATCGCGAAGGTGCCGTTGCTGGCGCGGTAGTAGGGCGCGTCGCGGCCGAGCAGCTGCAGCTTGACGGTGTCGCCGGCGGCGAATTCGTAGCCGTTGCCGTGCATCTGGAAGCTGATGTGTCCCTGCTGCCCTTCGTCCAGGCGGTAGACGCCGCGGCTGATCAGCCGCTGCTGACCGCTGGGCAGCACGTCCCACAGGCGCGCGACGATCTCTCCGTACAGGCCGGTCACTTTGTAGTCGGCGCTGATCTTCGGCAGGCCCATCAGCGTGAAGCCGGAGCTGGTCGCGGTGTAGTTGGCCGTGTTGGCCTCTTCTTCGGCTTTGACTTCCTTGCAGGCGTCGGAGTTGGCGATCGGGTCGTATTCGGCGGCGATCGTCGCGTTGCCACCGGCCGAGGTGAACGTCTGCGGCGCGGCCGCGCCGAAGCTGACCGTGTGCGGGTGCAGCTTGGACCATTTGGCCGCCGTGAAGGGGCCGCCGCCGGGCGCGCCCGTCGGACAGGTCTGCGTGTAGGCCGTCGCGCTGCCGTTTTTCGGCGGTTTGCCGACGTGCTCGAGTTTCGAGGCGAAGAACGCGGCCCCCTCTTCGTTGAAGGCGCGGTCGGTGTTTTCCTTGTTCGCGCCCGGGCTGTGGCCGAGGTCGCCGAACATCAGCGCCGCGTAGCCTTTGTCGGCGTGTGCCGTGTTGTAGGCGCGCAGCGACTGCGAGACGGGGAACAGCGCGTCGGTCCAGCCGCTCTCGAGCAGCATCGGCGCGGGCTTGCCGGCGACGGGGATGCCGTTGCCCTGGTGGTAGTCGTAGATCTGGTGCGCGATCGCTTCGTCTTCGGGGTTGGTCGGCTCTCCTGCGTTGGTCACGGCGTACCATTTCGCCAGGTCCGCTTCGGGGTCGGCCCCGAGGGGCGCGATGTAGCCGGTCGCCTGGCCGGCCGCGAGCAGCCCGGAGACGTAGCTCTGGATCTCGACGCCGAGCGGTTCGTAGCTCTGGCCGGGGGGTGCGACTTCGGTGTCGAGGAAACGCCCGTTGGGGTCGAGGGCGTCGACCAGGTCGGACCACGGCCAGCGCGGATACGCGGCCTTGATTTCCATCGCTTTGCCTTTGGGGCTCGTCCACGGGACGTATTCGCCGCTCGGCAGGCGCACGTGGTTCTTCAGGAAGGCGAGCTCGATGCTCTGCCCACCGCCGTAGGAGATCCCGGTCACGCCGATGCTCTTGGGCTTGACCAGTTTCTCGTCGGCGAGCAGGCCGAGCAGGTACTCGGTGTCGTGGTTCTCGTAGCGCTGGTCGGCGAGGCGCACCCAGCCTTCGCTGCAGCCGGGCGCTTCGCGCGAGCTCGGCGAGCCGCACGATTCGCCCCAGCCGCGCGCGGAGTAGTTGAGCACGGCGAAGCCGTGCTGGGCGTAGTAGATGTTGTTGTAGTCGAACGTCTCGTTGCCGTCGCCGGCGGGCGTGGTCGCCTCGAAGGCCGTCTTGTTGCCCTCCCAGCCGTGCATCATCACGATCGTCGGGAACGGCCCGCTGCCGCTGGCGGGCAGCGTCACGTCGACGTCGATCGGCACGCCGTCGAACGTCGGCACGCGCTGTTCGAGGCCTTCGGTCGGGCAGAAGCGCACGCCGTTCTGCGCTTTGCACGCGTGCCCGAAGGGGGCCGGTTCGGCCGCGGGAGCGATCGCGGGGAAGGCGAGCAGCAGCGCACCGGCGATCGTCCCGGCGACGATCGTGACAAGGCCTCCTGTATCCCTCCTCCGCATGCAGCCTTGATACCCCAGGTTGACAGTGTGTAAACCTCGGGAGCGTGAGAGGATGCGAGCGAGCGCCCTCGCCAGGCGAGCGCAGCGGCTTTCGTCGAGACGCTTCGCGCCACTTTTTCGACCAGACCACGTCCAAGGAGCGACAAATGCCCGACATCGAGTTCCCCACCTCCGGCGGCGCCGGCACGGCCTCCGGCTACCTCGCGACGCCGGCGGGCGGCAGCGGCCCGGCGACGATCGTCCTGCAGGAGTGGTGGGGCGTGGAAGGGCACATCCGCTCGGTCTGCGACCGCCTCGCGGCGGAGGGCTTCTTCGCGCTCGCGCCGGACCTGTTCGAGGGCGAGACGACGACGCAGCCGGACGAGGCCCAGCAGAAAATGATGGCGCTGTCGATGGACAAGGTGGAGCCGCAGATGTGCGGCGCGGCCGACTTCCTCAGCTCGCAGGACGGCTTCGAGGGCTCGGGCGTGGGCTCGCTCGGCTTCTGCCTCGGCGGCGGCCTGTCGGTGTGGGCGGCGGCGACGTGCCCGAAGATCACGGCGGCAGTCTCCTACTACTACGTGATGCCGCACGGCAAGCCGGACTTCTCTCACGTCAAAGGCCCGGTGCTCGGCCACTTCGGCACGGCCGACGAATTCATCCCGACGGACACGGCGAAAGCGCTCGAGCAGGAGATGAGCGACGCGGGCGTGGAGGTCACCTTCCACTACTACGACGACGCGGGTCACGCGTTCTTCAACGAGGTCGACCGGCTCGGCACGTACGACGCGGAGCTGGCCAAGCTCTCGTGGGAGCGCACGGTCAGCTTCCTGCGCGAGGCGCTGGCCTAGCCGCGGCTGTCTGACGTTGAGGCCCCTTCGTCCTGTCGCGCTCGCGGGCGTGGCGTTCGCCGGCGCGGCGCTCGCGTGCAGCGCGCCGGCGCTGGCGGCAGCCGCGCCGGCCTCGTGGTCGGCGCCGGCGGCGCTGAGCCCGTGCGCGGCGGTGGGCGCGGCGCACGCGGCATTCCCGCGCGACAGGCCGACGCACGGCACGGGCCGCGGCGCGGTCGTGTGGAGCGCGGCGCGCAGCTGCCCGCAAGGCGCGGGCACGTATGTCTCACAGATCGGTGCGGGCGACGTGCCGGGCAGCCCGTCCTACGCGCTGGCGCGCGGCGGCGGGAAGCTGGCGCTGCGCCCGCCGCTGGCGCTCGCGCCGGCGCCGCACGGCCAGCTGGCGATCGCGGGCTCGGGCGGCGCGCGCGGAGGCGGCGCGCTCGTGCAGGGCGCGGCCGCCGGCCCGTTCTCGCCGCTGGGCTCGCTCGCGGGCGCGGTTGGGCCGGGCTCGCTGTTCACGGCCTATCTCGGCGACGTGGGCCTGGCGACGCCGATCGCGGGCGGCCTGGACAACGACGGCCTGGAGCTGCGCATCGAGCGCTACTACGCACGCGCCCTCTCCCCCACGATCACGGTCGCGGGGCAGGGCGGGGCGATCGAATCGCCGACGGTCAGCCTCGACTTCCGCACGGACGCGATCCTCGTGTGGCGCCAGGCGGGCGCGCTGTGGGCGCGCGATCTGCCGGCGTCGGGACGCACGCAGCCGACGCAACGGCTCGCGGCGGCCGCCCGTGCGCCGCGCGTGAGCGCGCTGATCAGCGACAACAACCGCGCGATGGTGGCATGGGCGGATGAGGAGAGCGGCCATACGTCGATCTACTTCGACTACTCGGCAAGCGGCGTGCGCTTCGGCAAGCCGCAGCTGCTCGAGCGC
>DATINR010000096.1:0-5753 GCA_035473995.1 Solirubrobacteraceae bacterium | reverse complement strand
CAGGAAGCCAGTCAGCGCGGCAGCCTCGGCGCCCTTGCCGCAGACGTCGCCGACGACCAGCCAGCAGCTGTGCTCGTCGCCGAAGGCGTCGTAGAAGTCGCCGCCGACTTCGCTGCCGGCGCCGAGCGGGCGGAAGAAGCTCGCGAGCTCGAGGCCGGGGATCACGGGCAGCACGGAGGGCATCAGGCTGCGCCTGAGCGTCTGCGCGACGTGGGAGCGCTCGGCGTACAGGCGCGCGTTGTCGAAGGCCAGCGCGGCGCGGTCGGAGAGGTCGGCGAGCACGTCGAACACGCCGCGCCCGTATGGGGCGTCGTTGTCGATGTGCAGGAAGGAGATCGCGCCGTGCGTGCGACCGCGCGCGACCATCGGGAAGACGGCCGCCGAGCGGTAGCCGGCGTCGCGCATGATCTGCTGGTGCTCGGCGCTGTCGGCGAGCCGTGCGAGCGCGGCCTGGTCGGTCAGGTCGGCGACGACGCGCGGCTCGCCGGTGCGCAGCACCTCGGCGACGGGGTGCACGCCGGCGAGGTCGAGCGGGACCTGCTCGCGCACGCGCTCGACTTCGCGCGCCAGCGCGGGATCGACGCCGGCGGCGACGGTGCGCTCGATCTGCCCGTCGCTGTCGAGCAGGTAGATCACGCACAGCTCGGCCAGCTCGGGAACGGCGGCGCGCGCGAGGTTGCGCAACGCCTCGGCGGGGTCGAGCGAGCTGTCGAACGTGGCCGTCGCGTCGATCAGGAATTTCAGGCGGTGGCGGTGCTCGCGCATGCCGTTCAGCGCGAGGTGGATCACGACGGTCGTGAGGATCGCCAGCACGAGGCCGACGCAGGCGACGGCGCCGAACGTGGCCGAGACGTCTTCGTAGGTGATCGGCAAGAGGAAGGCGACCAGCCCGGCGAACGTGACGAGCACGAAGCGCCCGCGCGGCTGGAAGGCGGCGGCGTGGCCGATCGCGAAGAAGTAGATCAGCGCGAACGGGCTGCTCGCGCCGTTGGAGCCGGCGCACAGCACGGCGATCAGCACGAGGCCCCACAGGTCGGCGACGAAGGCGAGCTCGAGCCCGCCGCGTTTGCGCTGGGCCGCGAACACGAGCGTGGCGGCGACGAGGTAGGCGTTGACGCCGACGCCGGCGATCGCGGCGGGGGCGCGCACGTGGGGGAGCAGCAGGGCGGTCGCGCAGAGCGCCCCGCCGACTGCGTAGAGCCCCGCGGCGGCGAGGATCGCGGCGCGCACTTCGCGACCGCTGAGCGGGTCTTCCGCGACTCTCCTCTCCGGCGTGCTTCGGCTCACACCAGCGCCCTTCATTCGACTCCCCCATAGGACCGTCCGCACGGCTTTCTCTCCGGACGGCGGTGCCCCTCTCGATCGATCACGCTCAATCCTAGGCGCAGCGGCGCCCGCGCGCACGGGTGCACGCCCGGATGCGGACCGACTGGTCTGGATCAAGGCGGGGCGCGCGCTGCTCAGCCGGCGCGGGCGCCGGCGCTCACGAACGGCTCGAGCCCGCTGCGGACCCACTCGGGAAGCTCGGTCTTGGCCCATGTCTCGGTGCTCACGCAGACGTGGCGCAGGGTGCCCGAGACGAGCAGCTGCTCGCCGCGCACGACGTCGATCTCGGTCGTCAGCGAGGTGCGCCCGAGCTTGGCGATGCGGGCGCGCAGCTCGAGCTCGTCGTCGAAGCGCGCGGGGGCGCGGAAGCTCAGCGTGGCATCGGCGACGACGGCGTCGACGCCGCGCTGCACCATCTCCTGCCAGGGCCCGACGGCGGCGCGCCACAGCTCGGTGAAGACGACGTCGAAATAGAGCAGGTAGTTGGCGTTGAAGACGATTCCCTGCGGGTCGCACTCGCCGTAGCGGACTCGCAGCTCGTGCACGAAAGGGGCGGGCATCGGGGCGAACGCTAGCGCGAGCACCGCCGTTCGTTCGATCGTCTCCTCGGATAACGTATCGACTGATCGATATTGGAGAGGCAGCCTTTTTTGATCGCTGAGAGATCGACCGGTTGGTGCGCATGCGTGCGCTGACGTTTCAGGGGCCCGGCGAGGTGCGCATCGAGGAGCGCCCGATGCCGGAGCTGCTGGCTCCCGACGACGCGCTCGTGCGGATCGACGCGACGGGCGTGTGCGGCTCGGATCTGCACATCTACCACGGCCGCCTGAAGATCGAAGCGGGCTTCACGATCGGCCACGAGTACGTCGGCACGGTGATCGAGGCGGGCGATGCGGTCACGCGCGTGCGGGTCGGCGACCGCGTGGCGGGCTGCTTCCAGACGGCGTGCGGGACGTGCTTTCACTGCATGCGCGGCGAGTACCAGCGCTGCGTGGAGTCGCGCACGTTCGGGCTCGGCGAGACGATGGGCTCGCTGCAGGGCACGCAGGCCGAGTTCGCGCTCGTGCCCCGGGCGAACCTGACCCTGCAGCGCGTGCCGCAGGAGATCTCCGACGACGTGGCGCTGTTCGCGGGAGACGTGATGGGCACGGGCTATCACGGCGTCGCCGCGAGCGGCCTGCAGGCGGGCGAGACGGCGGCCGTGCTGGGGCTCGGGCCGGTCGGGCTGTGCGCGGTGCAGGCGGCCAGGCTCACGGGCGCGCGCGTGATCGCGATCGACTCGGTCGAGCAGCGCCTGGCCGTGGCGGAGTCGTTCGGCGCGATCCCGCTGCACCTCACAGAGCAGGACGTGCGTGGCGAAGTGAAGAAGCTGACGGAGCATCGCGGCGGCGTCGACGTGGCGGTCGACGCGGTAGGCCACACCGACGTGCTCGACATGGCGATCCGCCTGACGCGCGCGTGCGGGCGCGTGCAGTGCATCGGCATCTACTCCCAACCGGGAGAAATACACCTCGGCCTGGCGTGGCTGAAGTCGCTCACGCTCAGAGGAGGGCAGGCCAACGTGATCGCGCACCTGGACCCCGTGCTCGAGATGCTCGCCGACGGGCGCCTCGACCCGGCGCCGTTGGTGACCCACCACATGAAGCTGGCCGACGCGCCCGAGGCGTATGCGATCTTCGACCGGCGCGAGGCGCTGAAGATCGTGCTGACGCCGTGAGCGCTCGGTAGTCATCTCTTCACAAATAAATTAGATCGAACGCGTAGAATCGTTCCTTCAAGGCCACTCCCGCTTTCGCGAACCAGCCCTTCTCGGACCGCTTCTCCCTAGCGACGTAGAGCCGTCATCACGAGCGTCGCCCGCAGCCCGGCCGGGCAGTCCGGCGGCGATCAAGGAGGTTCGCATGAGCTACGTTCCCGACGATCGAGGCGGCGATGCCTCGGCCACGGCGGCGGCGGAGGACGCGCACGCCGAAATGGTCGCGATCGAGCACGAGGGCGCCGAGCGCGCGGTCAACGGCGTCGTGATCGCGGTGCCGCTTGCGGCGGTCGTGCTCGCGGGCTGGCTGGCGTGGGGCGGAACCCTGCACTGGCAGGACCTGGTCGTGCTCTCGATCACCTATGTGCTGACGGGCATGGGGATCACGGTCGGCTTCCACCGCCTGTTCACGCACCGCAGCTTCCAGACGACGCGCGCGCTGCGCGTCGCGTTCGCCGTGCTCGGGTCGATGGCCGTCGAGGGGCCGCTGCTCGAGTGGGTCTCCACGCACCGCAAGCACCACCGCTTTTCCGACCAGGTCGGCGACCCGCACAGCCCGCACGCCGAGCGGGCGCCGGGCTGGCTGGGGGCGCTGCGCGCGCTCGGCCACGCGCACGTGGGCTGGATGTTCCGCGGCCAGGACGTCGCCAACCCGCGCCGCTACGCCAAGGACCTGCTCGCCGACCGCGACCTGCGCTTCGTCAGCCGCACGTTCCCGCTGTGGGTGCTCGTCAGCCTGGCGTTCCCGTTCGGCCTCGGCGTCGCGCTGACGGGCTCGCTGCTGGGCGGTCTGACGGGCCTGTTGTGGGGTGGGGCGGTGCGCATCTTCCTGCTGCACCACGCGACGTTCAGCATCAACTCGCTGTGCCACTTCTTCGGCCGGCGCTCGTTCGCGACGGGCGATCACTCACGCAACCTGGCGTGGCTGGCGCCGCTGACGTTCGGCGAGGCGTGGCACAACAACCACCACGCGTTCCCGACCTCGGCGCGCCACGGTCTCGGGCGCTTCCAGGCCGACCCGGGCGCGTGGCTGATCGGCGGCCTCGAGCGCTGCCGGCTGGCGTGGGGGGTCGTGCGCGTGCGCCCTGAGCACCAGCGCGCCAAGCGGATCGCGGCGGGCGCGTAGCGCTCGCTACCAGGAGACCTCGGCGAGGCGCTCGCCGACGATGATCCGCCCGGCCGCCTCGATCAGCGCGAGGTGGGAGAAGGCCTGGGGGAAGTTGCCCAGGTGTCGTCCAGTGGCCGAGTCGAACTCCTCGGCGTAGAGGCCGAGCGGCGAGGCGACGCTGAGCAGCTTTTCCATCAGGTCGCGGGCGCGCTGGGGCTCGCCGATGATCGACAGCCCCGAGACGAGCCAGAAGGAGCAGATCAGGAAGCTGCCCTCCTTGCCGGACATGCCGTCGTCGGTCTCCTCGGTGCGGTAGCGCAGCACGAAGCCGTCCTCGGACAGTTCTTCGGCGATCGCGAGCACGCTCGCGCGCATCCGCTCGTCGTGTCCCTGGAGGAAGCCGAACAGCGCGGCGAGCAGGTTGGAGGCGTCGAGCGCGTCGGTCTCGTAGTGCTGGCGCAGCACGCCGTCGTCGCGCACGCCGTGGGCGAGGATGTCCTCGCGGATCTCCTGCGCAGTGGCGCGCCAGGCGATCTCGGCGTCGGCGTCGCCGCGGATCGCGGCGATCTTGCACGCGCGGTCGAGCGCGACCCAGCACATCAGCTTGGAGGAGACGTAGTGGCGCGGGGCGCCGCGCGCCTCCCAGATGCCCTGGTCGGGCTCGCGCCAGATCTCGCTCGCGCACTTGGCCTGTGCCTGCACGAGCGGCCACAGCCGGCGCGGCAGGCGCTGGCTGCGGTTGGTGTGGAGCAGGATCGCGTCGAGCGCCGCGCCGAACACGTCGTTCTGGCGCTGGTCGAAGGCGCCGTTGCCGACCCGCACGGGGCGCGCGCCGGCGTAGCCGGAGAGATCCCCGCGCGTGGACTCCGTCAGGTCGCGCTCGCCGTCGATCCCGTACATGATCTGCAGCGCGCCGTCCTCGTTGCACTGCAGGTCGGCGACGAACTGCATGAACTCCTCGGCCTCCCAGTCGAGGTTCAGGTAGTGCAGCGCCTTGAGCGTGAACGTCGAGTCGCGCAGCCAGGTGTAGCGGTAGTCCCAGTTGCGCTCGCCGCCGGGCGTCTCGGGCAGCGAGGTCGTCAGCGCTGCGACGGTCGCGCCGGTCGGCATGTAGGTCAGGCCCTTGATCGTCAGCGCCGAGCGCTGCATCGCTTCGCGCCAGCGGTGGTCGGGGATCCGCGCGCGGGCGAGCCAGCTGCGCCAGAAGTGCGCCGTGGCGGCGAGCCGTTCGTTGGCCTCGTCAATGCTCTGCGGCGCGCGCAGCTCCTGCTCCCAGGACAGCGCGCAGAAGATCTGCTCGCCTTTGGCGAGCACGTGGCGCGCCCGGACGCGGTCGCCCTCGACGCCAACGGCCATGTCCGTGCGCAGGCCGATCTCAAGCTCGCCGCCGCTCGCCTGCGCGCTGTGGCCGTCCTCGCCGACGCTCCAGCTGGCGGGCACGCGCCCGTAGTCGAACACGGGCGCGCACGTCAGCTCCATCTCGACCTCGCCGTCGAGGCACATCGCGACGCGCACGAGCAGGTGCTCGGCGTCTTCGTCGGTCGGCGGGCGCGTGTGCGGCGT
>DATINR010000095.1:0-22882 GCA_035473995.1 Solirubrobacteraceae bacterium | reverse complement strand
GCGGCTGCTCGCCGAGCAGGAGGCCGAGGTCGAGTCCGGCGTCGCCGCGCGCTGAACGGAAGGGAGAATCAGGCCGCGGCGCGCTTGCTCCGCTCGATCAGCGGATGCGAGCCGCGCGCGCCCGGGCCCGGCAGCGCGCGCGACTCGCGCGCGCTGAGGGGCTTGCCGCACTTCTCGCACACGCGGTGCTCGTCGACGGCGCCGCCGCAGCCGCGGTGTTCGAGCACGACCGCCGGGCCGCCCGCCGGCGGCGTGTGGCGATCGCCCCACTGCATCAGCGAGACGACGACCGGCCACAGATCGATGCCCTTCTCGGTCAGCCTGTACTCGTAGCGCGGCGGGCGCTCCTGGTAGAGGCTGCGCTCGAGCACGCCCTGCTCGATCAGGCGCTCCAGCCGCGTCTGCAGCACGTTGCGCGCGATCCCCAGGTTGGCCTGGATCTGGTCGAAGCGGCGCAGTCCGAGGAATACGTCGCGCACGATCAACAGCGACCAGCGCTCGCCGACGACCTCGAGCGCGCCGGCGATGCTGCACGTCTGGCTCTTGTAGTCGTTGCCGAGCATCCCATCGAGAGCATAGCGGCTTCGAGTTGCATCACGCAACCCTTGTGCTAGGGTGCGTTGCGTCATGCAACCGAAGGGGCTTCACATGCAACGGAAGTGGACGGTTTCCCTGATCGTGTGCGTCGGCGTGTTCATGTCGAGCCTCGACCTGTTCATCGTCAACATCGCCTTCCCCGCGATCGGCAAGCACTTCGGCGGCGCCTCGCTCAGCACGCTGTCGTGGATCCTCTCGGGCTACGCGATCGTGTTCGCCGCGCTGCTCGTCCCGGCCGGGCGCTGGGCCGACGCGTTCGGGCGAAAGCGCGCCTTCCTGCTCGGTCTCGCGATCTTCGTCGCCTCGAGCGCCGCCTGCGCGCTCGCCCCGTCCGTCGACCTCCTGATCGGCGCCCGTGTGGTGCAGGCGATCGGCGGCGCGCTGATGCTGCCGACCTCGCTCGGGCTGATGCTGCCCGAGTTCGGCCCGCACGAGCGCCACGTCGCGATCGGCGCGTGGGCGGCCACCGGCGGCATCGCCGCCGCCTCCGGACCGCCGCTCGGCGGCCTGCTCGTGCAGGCCGACTGGCGCTGGGTGTTCCTCGCGAACCTCCCCGTCGGCCTGCTCGGGCTCGGTTTCGGCCTGCGGCTGCTGGCCGAGCGCCGCGAGCGCAGCGCGCTGCGCCCCGACCTGCTCGGCGCCGCTGGGCTGATCCTCGCGACCGGCGCGCTCGTCGTGGCGATCGTCAAGGGCCAGGAATGGGGCTGGGGCTCGGCCAAGGTGATCGCGCCGCTGATCCTCGCCGCCGTGCTGCTGCCGCTGATCTGGCGGCGCTCGGAACGGCACGCCGCGCCGATCGTCGAGCCGGCGATGTTGCGCGTGCGCAGCTTCGGCCTGGCCGTCGGCGCCTCGCTGCTGTTCTTCGCCGGCTTCGGCGCGATGCTGCTCTCGGGCGTGCTGTTCCTCACGGGCGTGTGGCACGAGAGCGTGCTCACGGCCGGGCTGATGCTGTTCCCGGGGCCGGCCATGGCGACCGCCTTCAGCATTCCCTCGGCCCGCCTCGGCGCCCGCCTCGGCTACCGCGTGCCGGGCGTCGCCGGCGCGCTGATCTTCGCGAGCGGCTCGATCTGGTTCATCGCGCGCACGGGCGACACGCCCGCGTTCTGGTCGGAGTACCTGCCCGGCTCGATCCTGACCGGCGCCGGCGTCGGCTTGATGATCCCGACGCTGACCGGCGCCGGCGCCTCTTCGCTCGCGCCCGAGCGCTTTGCCACGGGCGCGGCCGTGCTGACGATGGGGCGGCAGATCGGCGTGGCGCTGGGCGTCGCCGTGCTCGTCGCCGTGCTCGGCACGAGCGCGACGAGCGCCTCGGACTTCCACACGGCTTGGCTGATGACCGTCGTCGGCGGCCTGGCCGCCGGCCTCGCACTGGCTGCGATCGGGCCGCCCGCGCTGAATGCGGCGGGCGCGGACGGCCCGGCGCGGCCGGTGATCTCAGAGCCGATCGCAGATCCGTTGATCGCAGAGCCGCTGATCGCAGAGGAGGCAGCATGAGCACGCAACCGCAGTTCACCGCGGCCACACGTACGCGCACGTTCAGCTGGCGGGACCCGGCGGCTACGGCGGCCGAGGGCATGAAGCTGGCCGGGATCGACTACATCCGCGCGATCCAGTCAGGCGAGCTCCCGCCGCCGCCGATCGCCAGGCTGCTGGAGATGGAGATCGTCGAAGCCGAGCAGGGGCGCGCCGTGTTCGCGCTGACGCCGGCCGAGTGGATGTACAACCCGATCGGCATGGTCCACGGCGGCATCGCCGCGACGATCCTCGACTCGTGCATGGGCTGCGCCGTGCACACGACGCTGCCCGCCGGCGTCGGCTACACGACGACCGACGTGCAGCTGCGCTACATCCGCGCGATGGGCGGTGCCACCGGGCGCGTGCTCGCCGAGGGCCGCGTCGTGCACGCAGGGCGGCGCACGGCGACGGCCGAGGGACGCGTGTTCACGCAGGACGACGAGACGCTGATCGCGCACGGCAGCACCGGCTGCGCGATCCTGCGCTGAGGCGGCTCTTCAGCTCGCCTCGGTCGCCTGCGCGCGACCGATCTCGGCCAGTTCGGCCTCGCTCGGTTCGAGCGGCACGATCGCGCCGTTGGGCACGCGCTGGCCGTAGGGCAGCCAGCGGCCGATGCGCACGGACAGCGCGGCGCGGATGACCATCCCGTGGCAGACGACGAGCGCCGGCAGCGGGCCCTGTTCGACATCGTCGAGCGCCGCGCCGACGCGCTCCTCCTGCGCCACGAAGGACTCGCCGCCGGGGAAGGCGAAGTCGGGGTCGGCATTGGCGAAGGCGGCGAACAGCTCGGGCGCCTCGGCGATCACCTCCTCGAACGAGCGGTTCGTCCAGTCGCCGGCGTCCGTCTCCATGAAGCGCGCGTCCTCGCGCGGCTCCAGGCCGATCCGCGCAGCGACCGCGTCGGCCGTTTCGCGCGCGCGCAGCAGCGGGCTGCACCACAGCGCCGCGAAGTCGTACGCTGCCGCCCGCTCGGCCAGCTCGACGGCCTGCTCGCGCCCGAGCTCGTCGAGCGGAACCGGCTGCTGACCCTGGAAGCGCCCCTCGTGGTTGTAGGCCGTGCGTCCGTGGCGCGCCAGGTAGATGCCTCCAGCCGGCCGCTGACCGGCGCCTCGCGGCGTCCTCGGTCGCTCGCGTGCTATTCGCACGCCACGCTCCCTGCGTCCTTGCGAGGCTTGATCATCGACCGGCTGGGTCTCGATTACGAAAGGTCGAAGCGGTCGAGGTTCATGATCTTGTCCCAGGCGGCGGCGAAGTCGCGCACGAACTTCTCCCCGGCGTCGTCGGCCGCGAAGACCTCGGCGAGGGCCCGCAGCTCCGAGTTCGAGCCGAACACGAGATCGACCGACGTGGCGGTCCACTTGAGCTCGCCCGTCTTGCGGTCGCGCCCCTCGTAGAGGTTCTCCTCCGACGGCTTCCACTCCGTGCTCATGTCGAGCAGGTTGACGAAGAAGTCGTTGCTCAGCGCCTCCGGGCGGTTGGTGAAGACGCCATGCGGGGATTGGCCGAAGTTCGCGTTCAGGGCACGCATGCCGCCGATCAGGACGGTCATCTCGGGAGCGCTCAGCCTCAGCATGTAGGCCCGCTCCAGCAGCCCATGCTCGAGCGGGAGCGACTCGCCCGCGGGCAGGTAGTTGCGGAAGCCGTCGACGGCCGGCTCGAGCACGGCGAAGGACTCGACGTCGGTCTGCTCCTGGGATGCATCGGTACGCCCCGCGGCGAACGGGACCGAGACGTCGTGTCCGGCGCTCTTCGCCGCCTGCTCGACGGCCGCGCATCCGCCGAGCACGATCAGGTCGGCCAGCGAGACCTTCTTCCCATTGGACTGCGAGTCGTTGAAGTCCCGCTGGATCTGCTCGAGCGTCTGCAGCGCGCTCGCGAGCTCAGCCGGTTCGTTGGCCTCCCAGTCCTTCTGCGGCGCGAGGCGGATGCGCGCCCCGTTGGCGCCGCCGCGCTTGTCGGTGCCGCGGAACGACGCCGCGGCCGTCCACGCGGTCGAGACGAGCCGCGCGATCGACAGTCCCGACGCGAGCACCTGCTCCTTCAGCGAGGCGACGTCGGCCTCGTCGATCAGCTCGTGATCGACCGCCGGGACGGGGTCCTGCCACAGCTGCGGCTGCGGGATCCACGGGCCGAGGTAGCGCGAGATCGGCCCCATGTCGCGGTGCAGCAGCTTGTACCAGGCCTTGGCGAACGCCTCGGCGAGCTGGTCCGGGTTCTCGTAGAAGCGCCGCGAGATCGGCTCGTAGATCGGGTCGAGCCGCAGCGCCAGGTCCGTCGTGAGCATCATCGGCGCGTGGCGCTTGGACGGATCGTGGGCGTCCGGCACCGTGCCCTGGGCCTCGGGGTTCTTGGGAGTCCACTGCTTCGCGCCGGCCGGGCTCTCGGTCAGCTCCCAGTCGTACTCGAACAGGTTCTCGAGGAAGCCGTTGTCCCACTTCGCCGGATCCTTCGTCCACGCGCCCTCCAGCCCGCTGGTGAGCGTGTGCGAGCCGTTGCCGTTGTTGAAGCTGTTCTTCCAGCCCAGGCCCTGCTGCTCGATCGGAGCGGCCTCGGGCTCGGGGCCGAGGTACTTCGGGTCGACCGCGCCGTGGGTCTTGCCGAACGTGTGCCCGCCGACGATCAGCGCGACCGTCTCCTCGTCGTTCATCGCCATGCGGGCGAACGTCTCGCGGATGTCCTTGGCCGCCGCCAGCGGGTCCGGGTCGCCGTTCGGTCCCTCCGGGTTCACGTAGATCAGACCCATCTGCACGGCGCCGAGCGGTTTGGCCAGCTCGCGCTCTCCGCTGTAGCGCTCGTCTCCGAGCCACGTGTCCTCGCTGCCCCAGAAGATCTCCTCGGCCTCCCAGATGTCCTCGCGGCCGAAGCCGAAGCCGAACGTCTGAAAGCCCATCGACTCCATCGCCACGTTGCCCGTGTAGACGAGCAGGTCGGCCCACGAGATCTTGCGGCCGTACTTCTGCTTGATCGGCCACAGCAGCCGGCGCGCCTTGTCGAGGCTCGCGTTGTCGGGCCAGCTGTTCAGCGGCGCGAAGCGCTGGGCCCCCTGGCCGCCGCCGCCGCGCCCGTCGGCGATGCGGTAGGTGCCGGCCGCGTGCCAGCTCATGCGGATGAACAGCGGCCCGTAGTGCCCGTAGTCCGACGGCCACCAGTCCTGCGAGGTGCCCATCAGCTCGATCAGGTCGCGCTTCAGCGCCTCGAGGTCGAGCGTGGCGAACTCCTTGGCGTAGTCGAAGTCCTCGCCCAGCGGGTCCGAGAGCGGCGAGTGGCGGTGCAGCACGCTCAGGTCGAGCTGGTTCGGCCACCAGTCGTGGTTCGTCCTCGGGTGGGGCACCTCCGAGGTCGGGCTCGGGATCGCCGGGTTCTCGCTCTCGCTGACGCTCTCAGTCATGTCGTTCCTGTCCTTTTCTCTGCTCTACGCGGTGGGCAGCACGAGGGTATCGATGCGCCGCACCGGGGAGGTTCTCGGTCACACCGGGACGAGGCGGCCGTCGCGAGCGGCCGCATCGGCGAGCGCCCCGTCGAGTGTTAGAAGACCCACGTCGAGCCGTCGCGCGAGCGCTAGGTAGGCGGCGTCATATGTGGTGAGGTTGAAGCGAAGCTCCCATGTTGGCTCGAGCAGCTCCCGCATCGGATACGTCAACGCTCGGAACCTGACCAGCCCCGCCAGTGCGCTGGCCGTCCTCCGATCGCCAAGCCTTCCCTGGAGCGAGTAGCGGCGCAGGGCGGAGAGCACCTCGACATGGAAGTGCGAGGGAACGTGGACCTCGCTGTGGCTGCGGAGGGCGGTGCGGATAGCCGCCGTCCGGGGCCGCGCGAGCAGTAGCTCGACGAACGCGCTGGAGTCGGCGACGATCAAATCGGTCTGCGCGCTCGCTCTGCGTCGATCGCTTCGGCCGGCGTTTCATCGACCTCGACCGGCTCCCACGATTCGCTGGCGTCCAGCCATTCCTGCATCGTGGGTCTGGTCGCGAGCGCTCGCAGCTCCCCGAGCAGGTAGTCCGAGAGGGTCTTCCCGTTCTCCGCCGCGCGGACCTTCAGTTCCCTGTGAAGGTCGTCTGGGACGTTGCGAATCTGGATCATGGCCATGCTCCTGAGCGTAGCATGCGATTCGCATGTTGAAGACATGTGTCTGTCGTGCTCACCATCTCTTAGTCCGACCGGATCGAGGCAGACGGGACGCCCGCGCCCTCAGCCGTGGAACACGGCCTCGACGTTGTGCCCGTCGGGGTCGAGCACGAAGGCGCCGTAGTAGCCCTCGCCGTAGTGCGGTCGCGGTCCGGGCGGACCGTTTTCGCGACCCCCGGCCGCCAGCGCGGCGGAGTGGAAGGCATGCACCTGCTCGATCGAGTCGGCCGCGAAGGCCACGTGGATCGGAGCGCCGACGCCGTAGTCGGTCGAGATCGCGAAGTCCATCTTCTCGGCGCTGCCGAACTCGATCTCGCTCGGCAGCACGTCACTCGTATTGGTTTCGTCGAAGCCGAGCGGCGCGAGCGCCTGCAGATAGAAGTCGCGGCTGCGCTGCAGGTCGCTCACGCCGATCGTGATGTGGTCGATCATCACGCGGCGGCTCGGCACGACTCGACTCTAACGCGGGTGGGGCGTTGAGGCGAGCCGCGCCGGCCGACGCCTGTGTGGCGGGCGCTCAGTCGCTCGAGTGGCTGCCCTGCAGCTTCGCTGCGGCCGACACGCAGCGGCTGAACGGTGTGCCGGGCTGACCGGCGACGTGCTTCTTGCTCTCCGTGGCGCACGCCTTGGCCGGGTTGGCGGTGGAGTTGGTCGCGAGCTTGGCCATCGCCGTCACGCACTGGCTGAACGGCGTGCCTTTCTGACCGGCGACGTGCTGCTTGCTCTCTTTGGCGCAGTACACGCCGTAGGCCTTGGCCTTGGCCTTGGCCTTCGCCGGCGGCGTTGCGTTCGGGCCGGGCGTCGAGTGAGAATGCGACCCGCTCGGGTTGCTCGTCTTGCCGGGGCTGGTCGAGCCGTTGTGCGGCACGCCGGCGGGGCGATGCACGTCCGCCTGGCTGCTCGCCAGCGCCGGCGCCGCGCTCAGCGCGGCGATCGCGATTGCGGCGGCGAATGGTCTGATTCCCTTCATCGTGCCTCCTTCGATGGCTCCCACCTGGGGCCTGTAGATCCGCGAGTCCCCTCGCGGGTTGAGCCTGTAGACGTTGATACGCGGCGAGGGCGGAAAAGTCAGGCGCTATCGCGATGCTGCTTCGAGCGCGTGGCCTTGCGATGGCACGGTCGAGCTCGGGGTATGCGTGCGGGCGCGGGCGGCGTGGCGCCCAGCGGAGCCGCCGGCGAGCCGCCGGGGTGGCTGCTCTTGCTCGGGGTGACGGGCGGGCGCCCGGCCGGATGCGAGCTGGAGTGCCGGCCCGAGCGCGTTGAGCGGGGGCTGCCCGCTCGCGAGCGGCCGGGGCGCGCGCCCCCGACGTGTCGGTTCCCCATATGCGTGGAGCCGCGGTGCAACGGCCCGCTTACCAGTCCGCCGCGTCCATGGGCGATCGCAGCGCCTTCGCTCGGCGCGGCCGCGCCGAGTGCGGTCGGTCTCGTCCTGGCGGCGGATGACGGGTTCGTCGCGCCGGCGTGCGGACGGCTCGCTTTGCCACTGCCGCCACGCGCGGGGTCGGCCGCGCGCGCGCGACTGGAGTGCGTCGTGTCGCCTGTGGCGCCGGCGCCGTGCGTCGCCCTGCCGGTGTCCGAGCCGCCGGGCGTCGCTTGCGGCACCACTGTTGCGGCACCCGCGGCAACGGCGGCGACGATCGCCGCCCCGACGAGCGCTTTGGCGGCGAGGGTGCCGCCGATCGTCTTGCCGCCGATCGCCGAGACGGCGGCGCTCAGCCCTCCGCCGGCGCTCTGCGTGGCGCCGGCGCCGAGCGCTCCGCCGGTGCCATGGGCGGCCCCGCCGGGTATCAGCTGCGCGAGCAGCCCGGTCGCGGCCAACGGCGCGATCGGCGGCGCGAGCATCCGCAGCTCCGCCCGGCGTGCAGGGATCGCGGCCGCGAACGCAGCACATCCGGCGCAGCTCGCCATGTGGGCGCGCAGGCGCCGGCCGCGCAGCACCCGGCGATCGCCGGCGGAGAGCGCGCGACGCGCCTGCTCACAGTCCATCGCGCGACCCTCCGCGAACTCGGCCAGCGCCTCGCGCGCATCGAAGATCGCCTGCTTGGCTGCGCCTGGCGTCGTCTCCGGCGCGATCGCGATCTCCTCGTGCGAAAGGCCGCTGAGCTCGCGCATGACGAGCGCCCCGCGCTGACGCTCGGGAAGCGCCTGGAGGTCGCGCACGAGCTGCGCCAGGCGTGCCCGCGTCTGCACGAGCTCCTCGGTCGAGCTGCCTGGGCACTCCTCCAGCTCGATCTGCTCGGCCGACGGGAGGCGCCGGCGAAGCAGCGAGATCGACTCGTTGTGCGCGATGCGGAACAGCCACGGGCGAAGCGGAGCGTCGCGCTGTCCGCGCTGCAGTGCCGCAAGCGCCTTCGCCAGCGTCGACTGCAGCGCATCCTGGGCGTCGGCGTCGTTGCGCACGAGCGAGCGGCAGTAGCGGTACAGCTGCTGGTGGTACTTCTCGTACAGCGAGGCGAACGCGCGACTGCTGCCCGCGCCGGCCTGACGCGCAAGGCGCTCGTCGCCCCCGACGTGGAGCGACAGTCCGGGCTGGGCGAGCCGCGGCCCGATGGTCGGCTGAGTTCCCATCTCCCATTCCTATCGGTAACGCAGCGACGCGCCGATAGTCAGCGCCTATCTCCTCGCGCCCAGGGTAGGCGATGGATCGCAGGGGAGGGACGATCCCGGCGTCATAGACTCCCCTCATGCGTCGCCGAGTGACCTTCTCGCGCAATCTGACGCTGTCGCTGTCGCGTACGTGCCAGTGCTACTGCAAGTACTGCGCGTTCGCCACGCACCAGGCGCACCTGTACTCGCCGGATGAGGTGATCGAGATCCTCGACGGGGCGGCGCGCAGGCAGGTCAAGGAGCTGCTCGTGCTGACCGGCGAGAAGCCGGAGGTCAACTCGCAGGTGCGCGAGCGCCTGGCGCAGTACGGCCACGAGGACTTCACGGCCTACGTCGTGTGGACGTGCGAGCGCGCGCTCGAGCGAGGTCTCTTGCCGCACACGAACCTCGGTGTTCTTTCACACGAGGATCTCGCGCGGCTGCGCGAGGTGACCGCTTCGCAAGGGCTGATGCTCGAGTCGATCTCCGAGCGGCTGATGCAGACGGTGCACGCGGGCTCGCCGACCAAGCACCCGCAGCGGCGCCTGGAGACGATCCGCGCGGCCGGCGAGCTGAAGATCCCGTTCACGAGCGGGATCCTCGTCGGCATCGGCGAGTCCGAGCAGGAGCGCATCGAATCGCTCGAAGCGCTGGCGGCGGCGCACGCCGAGCACGGTCACATTCAGGAGGTGATCCTGCAGAACTTCGTCCCGCACCAGCGCTACTACGGGCAGGAGCCGGCCGAGATCGCCGACGCGGCGGCGCGCGACTACTGGCGCACGGGCGTCGGCGACGAGCGCCCGAGCCTGCCGCTGCCGGAGTGGGCGTGCCCGGTCTCGATCGAGGACATGAAGCGGCTGATCGCAGAGGCCAAGCGGCTGATGCCGGACGTCGGCATCCAGATCCCGCCGAACCTGGCCGACTGGTGGGGCGAGCTGGTCGCCGCCGGCGCGAGCGACCTCGGCGGCCTCAGCGCCAACGGCGACCACATCTCCCCGGAGCACCCGTTCCCCTCGCCGCACCAGGTGCGCAAGGAGCTGCAGGCCGACGGCTACGCGCTGACCGAGCGCCTGTGCGTGTATCCGAAGTACATCGACCCCGAGTGGATCGCACCGGGGGTGCTCGACACGATCAAGGTCAAGTACTGGAGCTTCATCCCGCGCCGCGGATCGGGGCGCACGGAGCCGCCGGCGCCGATCCGCCTCGATCTCGTGCCGCACGCGATCGAGCGCGGTCGCGCGGGCGAGCCGCTCAGCGCGGCCGAGCTGACGGCGCTGTTCGCCGAGACCCGCCCGGAGGCGATCGAGGACATGCGCCAGGCGGCCGACGAGCTGCGCGCAGAGCTCGCGGGGGAGACGGTCACGTTCGTCGTCAACCGCAACATCAACGTCTCGAACGTGTGCACCGTCGGCTGCGCCTTCTGCGGCTTCGGGCAGGGCAAGCGCTCGCCGGACGCCTACGAGCACGACCGCGACGAGTTCGCCCGCCGCGTAAACGAAGCTGTCGACTACGGCGCCAGCGAGCTGTGCATCCAGTCGGGCATCCATCCGGACTGGACGCTCGAGGACTACCTCGGCTGGCTGCGCTTCGCCAAGCAGATCGCGCCGCAGCTGCACCTGCACGCGTACAGCCCGATGGAGATCGCGCACATGTGCGACATCTCGGGGCTGGCGCCGAGCGAGGTGTTCGCGCAGCTTCGCGACGCGGGGCTCGGCTCGACGCCGGGCACGGCGGCCGAGGTGCTGCACGACGGAGTACGCGAGCGCATCTCGCCGAACAAGCTGCCCGTGGCGCGCTGGGTGGAGATCATCGAGGCCTCGCACCGCGCCGGGCTGCGCTCGACCTCGACCGTGATGTTCGGCCACATCGAGGAGCCGTGGGAGCTGGCCGAGCACATGCGCGTCGTGCGCGAGTTGCAGCAGCGCACGGGCGGCATCACGGAGTTCGTGCCGCTCTCGTTCATCCCCTTCCAGACGTTGCTCGGCCGCACGCACGGAGTCGAGGAGATCTCCCGAGAGGAGAACCTCAAGCACACCGCCGTCTTCCGCCTAGCGCTCGGGCGCACGATTCCGAGCGTGCAGGCCTCGTGGGTGAAGATGGGCCTCGACGCTGCCACCGAGTCGCTGCGCTGGGGCGTCAACGACCTTGGCGGCACGCTGATGGAGGAGTCGATCAGCCGGCTGGCCGGCAGCTATCACGGGACCAAGCTCGACCCCGACGAGCTCGTCGCCGCGGCGCACCGCGCCGAGCGCCCGGCCGCCGAGCGCACGACGCTGTACGAGATCCGCCGGCGCTACGAGCTCGCCGTCGCCGCCTGAGCGGCGGCGTCAGGTCTTCAGCAGGGTTGAGATCTCGGCTGCGCGCTCGTCGGGCTGCCCTTCGAAGCCGCCCTCGATCGGCATGCTCGCGATCAGCTTCTCCTGCACGAAGCGCTCGGCTTGCTCCTTGGAGTCCCACACGGCCGCGATCAAAAAGCCGCCGTCGGTCGGGCCGGCTGCGTGGTAGGTCTGCCCCTCGGGCAACCCGCCGGGCGGGTGCACGACGGCCACCGTCGCGTTGTACTGGTCCTCCGTTGCGCCCGGCCAGAAGTGCGTGATCAGGTACGCCATTGCTACCTCCCGCGTTGGATGTGCGGCCGAGCGTACCCGACCGATCCACTCATTCGACCGAGCCCACGGCGGCGGCGACGGCGTAGGGGTGCGTGTACGGCGCCATGTGCCCGCCCGAGACGATCTCCAGGCGCGCGTGCGGCAGCGTCGCCGCCAGCCGGCGGCCGTGAACTGGCTCGACGAGCTGGTCGTTCGCGCCCTGGATCACGACCGCCGGCAGGGCGATCGTCGCGAGGCGCTTGTCGACGCCGTCGATCACGCCGTTGGCCGCGAGCTGCTCGCCGGCGAACGCTTCGAGGTTGCCGCGCGTCGAGTTGATCTCCAGCAGGCGGCGTTCGTGCGCCGAGTCCACGGCGTGCGGATGAAAGGCCTGGTCGTCGCCCTGCTTCACGGAGGCCGTCGTCAGCAGCTGTGCGAACGTGGCGTTGGCGAGCTGATGGATCACGGGCAGCTGGAGCGCTTTCACGAGGTGCGCCTGAAGCTCGTCGTAGCTGCCGAGGTGCTGCCCGGCGGCAGCCGCGTCGACGAGCACGAGCCCGCGCACCTGATTGGGATGGCGCTCGGCGAAGGCGAGCGCGAGGGTCCCGCCGTAGGAGTGCCCGACGAGGACCGGCCGGGTGACGCGCAGCGCGCGAAGCAGCGAGTCGAGCGTCGCGATCTGACGGTCGAACTTCAGATAGCCGTGGCCGGAGTAGCCGAAGCCGGGCCGGTCGAAGGCGATCGTGCGGTGTCCGGCCAGCAGCGGCGTGACCTTGTTGAAATCTTCGGCCGTGCCGGGCAGGCCGTGTATGAGCACGACCGGCGTGCCCGTCCCCGCGCGTTCGAGGTAGTGGATGCGCAGGCCGTCGACCGTGACGAACGAGCCGTGTGGCTTGGGCTCGCCGGGCAGGCGGCCGTAGGTCCAGTTGAGCACGACGACGATCAGCGCGAGCACGGCCAGCACGAACAGCGCGATCCGCCCGATCCTGCGCATCTACACGCGCCCCCGCATCGACGCGCAGCCTAACGGCAGGCCGAGCGGCGGGCTGCGCGGCGTTCCTCACCTGCGCCAGCGCCGCGCGCCCGTCCGGGCGCCGGCTACGCGCGCGCGAACTGCCCGTGGAAGCCGAACGGGATGTGGTGCGGCACGCGCGCCCGCGCGAGCTCGTGCAGGTCGGCGGCGTCGAGCACGAGCAGGAACGAGCTCTCGGCGGCGGCGTCGAGCACGACGGACAACAGCACGCCGTCGTCCTCGCCCTGTGCGTCGGGGCGCGCGACGAACACGGGCTCGCCTGGATAGCAGCCGCGCTCGGCCCACGACAGCGCGGCGCCGTCGTGCGTGTCGATCTTGACGATCCGCTCGAGCCAGCCGCTCGGGCCGTCGCCGACGCCCCACACGTAGCGGTAGGGGCGCTCGTTGCAGCGACCGTAGTTGATCCGCGGCAGCTCGATCTCCTCCTCGGAGAGCCGTTCGCGTTGCACCGAGCGATCGGCGAGCTTCAGCCGGAAGCGGGTCAGCTCGGCCGACTGCACGGGCTTGCCCTGGCGCAGGCGGTCGAGGTAGAGGTCCTCGATCACGCCGGCGTCGGCGAACGCGCACAGGTCGACGACGACCTCGCCGCCGTCCTCGTAGGCGTTGACGTGGTGGAAGGCGAAGCAGGCGTCGGTCTGAAAGCCGCCCGTGGCCTTGCCGGTGGCGCGGTCGACGAGCGTGAAGCGCGTGCCGAGCTCGGGCTTCCACTTGTAGTTCTCGATGTACGGCCGCCCCGAAAGTGCGAGCGCGAGCGGGTTGACGACGAGCGGGAACTCGGCGAGCACGAGCCAGCGCTCGGTCAGGCCGAAGGAGTGCATGTAGGCCGGTTCCTTGACCGGCAGCGAGCCGATCGCGCGAGGCTCGCTCGTGTCGGGGTCGACGGCGAAGAAGCGGTACTTGCTGACGCGGCCGAGCTTGGCGGCGTAGTTGAGCATGCCGCGGGTGGACCGGTCCATGTGCGGATGGGCCGTCGTCAGCTGGCCGGGGACTTCGTAGGGCTGCACGCCGGCCGTCTCCAGCGTGTGCGGGTCGAACTGGACGGGGATCGGGGTCTCGGTCATCGAGATGAAGCGCTCGCCCAAGCGCGTGATGTTGACGTTGGCGTTGTCGGGCAGCGTCTTGCCGGGAGCGAACAGCGTCTGCACGCGCTTGAACAGCGAGCGGCACGGATCGGTGGCGAACTCGCCGTAGACCATGTGTCCCTGCTCCTGCGCCGTGCGGTAGTTGCGGCTGTGGAGGTAGCGGTTGCCGTAGGAGACCCTGCCGTCGTCGATCGTGAAGCGGTGCAGCATCGCGAGGCCGTCGAACCAGTGGCGCATCTTCTGCTCCCCGACCTCGAACTTGGCCGGGCCAGTGCGCAGCAGCGACCCGCCAAGCCAGGGCGGCAGCTCACCGCTCAGCGCGAGCTCGTCGATCACGGTCTCCTGATCGAGCGTCGTGAAGCCGAGCGTCGGCGCGGCGGCGGCTGCGGGGGCGCCAGGGCCGGGTGCCTGTGTCGGGGCGTCTGCGGGCGTTGCGGTGCTGGCCATGACAATGCCTCCTGAATGGTTCGACTCGGACCATTCGCACCGTACGCTAGTCTGCGAGCCATGTCAAGTGTCGATTCCGAGCAGAAGCTGCGCCTGACGGAGACGTCCTACATCGTGCTCGGGCTGCTGGAGCGGGGCGAGCCGGCGACGCCGTATGACCTCAAGCGCTTCGCGCAGCTGAGCACGAGCAACTTCTGGTCGGTGCCGCACACCCAGCTCTACACGGAGTGCGCGCGGCTGGCGGGGGAGGGGCTGCTCGACGAGCGCCAGGAGGAGACGGGCCGGCGCAGGCGCATGTACCGCCTGACCAAGCGCGGGCGCGAGGCGCTCGAGGCATGGCGCAGCGAGCCGGCGAGCGACCTCTACGAACTGCGCGACGCGGCCACGCTGAAGCTGTTCTTCGGCGGGGATCCGGCGACGCTCGCGGCGGCCCAGCTGCAGGCGCACAAGAGCCGGCTGAAGGAGTACGAGCAGATCTACGAAGGCGCCGACGCGCTGCCCGAAGGCCAGCGACTCGCGCTCGAGTGCGGCATCGGCCACGAGCGCCAGTTCATCCGCTTCTGGTCGCGCTTGGCGGGCGAGGAGCGCTGAGCCTCAGCGAAACATGTCCTCGTGCAGCGGGCGCAGCAGCGCCGCTGCGCCGGGACCGTCGTGGTCGCTGAGGAAGCGCTCCAGGCCGTCGACGAGAACGACGGGCTCGCGCGAGTCCTTCGCGCGCACGAGCTCGCCGAGCGCGGCGGCGGCGTCGGCGACGGCGAGCCAGGTCGCGCGCAGCTGCATCCCGCGCGCGTCGGCGCGCCCGCGCCAGTCCTCGAGCGGCTGCATCCCGGCGAGGCCGACGGCGATGTCGAGCTGCCCGTGTCGCCAGGCGCGACCGAAGCTGTCGCTGATCAGCACGCCGACGCGCGCGCCGCTCAGCTCGCGCAGCCGCGCACGCAACCGGCGCGCCGAGCCGTCGGGATCGCGCGGCAGCACGATCAGCGTCTCCTCGTCGGCCGCGTTGGACGCGTCGACGCCGGCATTGGCGCAGAGGAAGCCGTGGTGGGTGCGGCAGATCAGCACGCCGCGCTCGGCGCGCACGATCTCGGCGGACTGGTCGAGCACGACCTGTACAGCGCGTGGATCGCGCACGTAGCCGGGAGCTTCCGCCGTCAGCCGCTCGGCCAGCTCGAGCGCGCGCTCGCCCGGCTGCACGTCGCCGAGTGAGACGACGGCGCCCTCGGCCTTGGAGACGACCTTGTGCGCGATCAGCACGAGCTGCCCGTCGCGCAGCCCCTCGCCATCGGCCGCGGCCCGGGCGATCAGCGCCGCGAGATCGTCGCCGGCGCGCAGCTCGGGCAGGCCCGCGAGGGCTCTGGCGCTGAGGCTTGCCATGAACGTCCCCGTTCAGCCGGCGTTGTGTGAGGTGAGGATTTGAGGATGGCTTGCGGGCTGCGCGAGTACCGCCCGAGTACGTTCGGCGGGCATATCGGCGCCGGCCAGACGGTCGCGCAAAGCAGCCAGGTCGGCGCCCGTGTCGACGTCGAGCAGCAGGGAGGAGGGGTGCGCCACGCGGCAACCCACGCCCGCACCGCGCGCCAGCGCGCGATGGCGCTCGCAGCTGCCGGGGCCGAACGCCGGCACGATCGCGTCGGGCGGCGTCAGCAGCAGCCCGTTCGTGCCGGTGCCGTGACGGTCGGGGACGATCACGACCGAGCGCTGCTCGGTAAAGGACAGCAGCGCGTCGAGCTCGCCCGGGTCGAGCGCGGGGCAGTCGCCGGGGATGCACAGCACGCGCTCGAAGCCGTCGGCCAGCGCTCGCTGCACGCCGAGCGTGACGGCCTCCGATTGGCCCTGCTCGGCGGTGTCCTCGATCAGCAGCGCGCCATGCTCGCGAGCGGTCGCGGGCAGGCTCGGCTCGCACGTGACGACGATCGTCAGCTCGATCGAGGCGGTCTGCGCGAGCGCCTGCAGCACGTCGGCGACCATCGCCCGCGCCAAGCGTGCGCGCAGGTCCTGCTCGACGCTTTCGCCGAGCCGCGACTTGGCCGCGGCGAAGCGCTTGACCGGGAGGATCGCTGCCGTGCGCATGCCGCGCCCACGATAGTGGCGAAGGCCTGCGTGCACCCGCGGCGATGGGCTCAGCGAGAGCCGCGCCTAGCGACCCGCAGCCATCACCAGCCGAGCAGCATCAGGCCGACGGTCACGCCCGGCCCGACGGTGACGGCCAGGCCGCGCTGGCCCGGGTCCGGCTGGCGCTGCTCGATCGTGTCGCGCAGCACGTACATGATCGACGGCGTGCCGACGTTGCCGTGCTCGGCGAGCACGCGCCAGCTCAGCTCGGTCTGCGCCTGGTCGAGGCCGAGCGCCGACTCGACGTTCTCGACGATCCGCCGCCCGCCGGGGTGCACGATCCAGTGGTCGATCTGCTCGCGTTGCAGGCGGTTGCGCTGAAGGAAGCGGTCGACGACCTCGCCCAGCCCGGCACCGGCCAGGTCCGGCAGCTCGCGCGCGAGGTGCAGGTGGCTGTCGCCGTCGCTGCACTCGAGTTCGACGGCGCCGAGCGTGCCGGCGATCTGGTGCACCTGCGAGTCGAGGATCAGCGGCCCGTCGGCCTGGGGGTCGGCCGAGAGCAGCGCAACTGCACAGCCGTCGCCGAAGATCGCCGAGCCGACGGTCTTCGCGCGCGGATCCTCGTCGGTCGCGCCCATCAGGATGCCGCTCATGCTCTCGGCAGCGACGACCAGCGCGGGGCGGTCGGGGTGCTCGCGCATCGCCTGTGTGGCGAGTTTCATCAGCGGCACGGCGCTCGCGCAGCCGACGCCGGTGATGTGGTACTTGTCGGTCGCCGGGTCCATCTCGTAGTGATCGACGAGGCGGTGCGCGAGCGTGGGACAGCCGAGCGAGTAGAGGCTCGAGCTGATCACGGTGCCGATCTCGCGCGGGTCGAGCTCGAGCTCGTCGATCGCGCGGACCGAGTGGTCGAGCAGCTGCATCTCGACCTGCGCCGTGCGTCCCTGCAGGGTGAGCCCGAGGAATTCCTCGCTCAGCTCGAGATGGCGATTGTGCACGCCACAGCGCGCGAAGATCCGCTCGGCGAACTCGTCGCCGGCGAGGCCGAGCCGATCGAGCACCTCGCGCTGGGAGAGGACCTCGGGCGAGTCCGACACGGCCAGCCCCGCGATCCGGGTTCCGCTGCGGCGTGCGCGCACGCGTCGACGCGTGCGCGTCTTGACGGCCGTCTCGGCGCGTGCTGATTGGTCACCGGGGCGGTGACGACCGCTTTTCACAGTCGAAACTCCTTGGTCGCGGATGGCTTGGCACGAGCGTCCAACTGAGGTACTTGCGACGATATGACCGATCAACACCGCCCCACGGCACTTATCGGCCGTTCTTATTCAGTTCTTCGGCGGGCGATCGCGCCGATCTGGTGGCATGGAGCCCCGATCGGACGGCGTCTCGCCGGCCCACAGCCACGACGGAGGGATGCGATGAAGGTAATAGGCGCAGGACTGCCGCGCACGGGCACGCTGACGCAGAAGCTCGCGCTCGAGCAGCTCGGGCAGGGCCCCTGCTACCACTGGGTCAACGTGATCGCCGACCTCGACCAGGTCGAGCTGTGGGACAGCGCGATGGACGGCCAGGCGCCGTGGGATCAGGTGTTCGAGGGTCACGAAAGCACGGTCGACTGGCCGGGCGGCTACTTCTATCGCGAGCTGATGGATGCCTATCCGGAGGCGAAGGTGCTGCTCAGCGTGCGCGACCCGGAGAAGTGGGAGCCGAGCTTCCGCGAAACGATCTGGACGATGAGCCACGGCCGCACGCTGATGCCGCTGCTGGCGCACGCGCGCGCCGAGGTCGACCCGCGCTTCAAGCGCTATCTCGAGCTCGTCGATCGCATGTTCTGGGGACCGCAGGGCACGTTTGCCGACGGGCATGAGACGCCGCAGCAGCTGACCGATCAGATGCTGCGCCACCACGAGCAGGTCAAGCAGGACGTCCCGCCCGAGCGCCTGCTCGTGTGGGAGGTCGGCGAAGGCTGGGAGCCGCTGTGCGAGTTCCTCGACGTGCCGGTCCCGGACGAGCCGCTGCCGCACGCCAACGACCGCGGCGAATTCGTCGAACGGGTGATCGGCGGCGCGCTCGACACGCTTAGCGCCTGGCGCGAGAGCGGGGCGAAGGCTGCCGGGTAGGCGGCCGCCGCCAGCCGGCGCGGCGGACCGGTTGCGCGTCGGCCGGTAGCTACGCGGCGAGCGCTTGCGCGAACGCGAGCGTCTCGCGCGCGACAGCTGCCCGCGATGGCGCGTCGTCCATGCGCGTGCTCGTCCGCAGCGCCGGCACGTGCGACCCGGCGTCCTCGTCGGCCACGATCCCGTCGAGCAGATCGCCGTAGAAGTCGGCCACGCCGTGCGCGCTGCAGTCGAGCGCCGCGAAGGCCATGAACGCCTCGGTCGGCCCCTTCAGCACCTCGCCGCCGACGATCGGGCTGACCGCGACGACCGGCGCTGCGGCGTCGGCGAGCGCCTCGCGCATGCCCGGCACGGCGAGGATCGGCGCGATCGAGGCGAGCGGGTTCGACGGGCCGATCACGATCGCGCCGGCCTGCGCGATCGCCTGCAGCGCCTGCTCGCTCGCCCGCGCCTGCTCGGCGCCGCGGAACTCGAGGCCCTCGACCGGGCCCGCCGCGCGGTCGCGGATCATGAACTCCTGAAAGGAGCGCCAGCCGGCGGGGGTGCGCACCCACGTGCGCACCGGGTCCTCGCTCATCGGCAGCACGCGGGCCTGCAGGCCGATGCTCGCAGCGAGGCGTTCGTGCGCCGCCGTCGGCGAGAGCCCTTCGCTCTTCATGCGCAAGCGCTCGATGCACCACGCCAGATCGCGGTCGCCGAGGTTGAACCAGACATCCGATCCGATCGCCCGGAGGGCGTCCATCACAAAAAAGGTGTCCCCCTGCAGGCCCCACCCACGCTCGTCGATCAGATCGGCGAGCCAGAACGAGACGAGATCGGGGTCCGGCGAGACATAGGCGCCGTAGATCTCGACGTCATCGCCCGTGTTGGCGATCACGCTGAGCCGCTGCGGGCCGACGACGTCGAGCATTCCGCGTGCCAGCTTCGCGCCGCCGGTGCCGCCGGCGAGCACTACGACCCCGTCGCTCACTCCCAGTCGGGGTCCGGCAGCCCCGCCAGGCGAACGCCCGCGTGGACCTTGTAGCGGCTGTTGACGCCGATCAACAGCGCCGTCAGCGACTCGGTGATGCGCGCCATCTCCAGGCGCCCGCAGTCGACGCAGCGCAGGCCGTCGATTCGCTCGATCAGCCGCGCCGCCTCGGTCTTGTCGGTGCGTTTGTCGCCGCACAGCAGCACGTCCTGCTCGAGCGGGTGCTCGAGGTCGGCCAGCGAGGCCGCGCTGATCGTGTGCAACGCCGAGACCACGCGCACGCCGTCGGGCACCATCTCGGCCGCCTGCTGCGCCGCCGAGCCCTGCCACACGCCGAGCATCCGCGTCGCCTTGCCGCTGACCGCTGCCGCCAGCGGCACGGTCGCGTCGATCACGAGCTGCCCCGGCTTCAGCGCCTCCTTCAGGTTGGTCAGCGTCTCGGAGTGGCTGCGGAAAGGCACGCTGAGGATCACGACCGGAGCCGCCTGCGCCGCCTCTGCGTTCTCGTGCCCGCTGAAGGAGCCATCCGGGACGATCGCCAGCGCGCGCTGGACGGCTTCCTGCGCTCGGTCCGGGTCGCGCGAGCCGATCGTCACGGGCACGCCCGCGCGGGCCAGCCTGATCGCCACGCCGAAGCCGAGCGCGCCCGAGGCGCCGATGATCGCGACCGGATCTGTCGCGCCGGGGTTCGCGTCTGAGGACGGCATCGCGGCGAGTATAGGCTTCGGCCCTATCGTGAGCCCGACGATGGACGAGACGCGCAACCACTCGATGCAGCGGACGCGGGGGCAGTGATGGAGCGAGCGCCGAAGGCCGTGAGGATCCGCGAGGTCGGTCCGCGTGACGGCTTCCAGAACGAGCCCGAGACGATCTCAACCGAGCACAAGATCGAGCTGATCGACGCGCTCGCGCGCACCGGGCTGCGTCGCCTGGAGGTGACGAGCTTCGTGCGCGCCGACGTGATCCCGCAGCTCGCCGACGCCGCCGAGGTGCTCGCGCGGATCGACGTGCCCGACGAGGTCGCCGTCAGCGTGCTGATCCCCAATGCCCGCGGCCTCGAGCTCGCCCTGGCGCAGCGCGATCGGATCGACGAGATCAACGTCTTCATGTCCGCCTCCGAGACGCACAACCGCAAGAACGTCAACCGCACGATCGCCGAGTCGCTGAGCGACCTCGAGGGCGTGCTCGCCGGCGCGCGCGAGGCCGGGCTGCGCTGCGAGGGTGTGATCTCGACCTCCTTCGGCTGCCCCTACGAGGGCCACGTGCCGATCGAGCGCGTGCTCGAGATCGCCGCCCGCCTGCGCGACGCCGGCGCGCAGGAGATCGGCTTCGGCGACACCACCGGGATGGCCAACCCGGGGCAGGTGGCCGAGTTCTTCGCAGTCGCACGCGACGCGCTCGGCGCCCACGTCGAGCTGACCGCGCACTTCCACAACACGCGCGGGCAGGGGCTCGCCAACGTGCTCGCCGCGCTGCAGGCCGGCGTCGAGAGCTTCGAGTCGAGCTTCGGCGAGCTCGGCGGCTGCCCCGTGCCGGCCGGCGCCACCGGCAACATCGCCACCGAGGACCTCGTTTCGATGCTGCACGAGATGGGCTATGAGACCGGCATCGACCTGCACGCGCTGCTCGCATGCGCACGCCGCGCGCAGGATATCCTCGGCCGCCCGCTCGGCAGCCATACGCTCGTCGCCGGGCCGGTCGAGTGGCGCTGACGCAGCGGCCGTCGTCAAGCGCCGGATCGGTAGGGGGTGTCCGCTTTGCCGGCCAGCGATAGCAATGGCATATACGGCGTCGTATATGCGATGGCTATCGATCCGCGAAAACGAGCAACCGACTCCCCGACGCCGCCGCTCAGCCGGCGACCGGCTCGCTTGCCTGCTCGGCCTCACGCGCGCCCTCGCGCGCTGCGGCGACGCAGAACTCCTGCACGGAGACCTCCATCTCGAGCGTCTGCGCGAGCGCCGGGCGGGCCGAGGCGTCGATCACGCGCTTGGCGCGGCCGACGGCGATGTGCGAGTTGGCGAGCAGCTCCTCGACGAGCGCCTGTGTGGCTGACTCGAGCTCGTCGGGCGCCACGACGCGGTTGAGCAGGCCGATCCGCTCGGCCTCGGCGGCGTCGATCGTGCGCGCCGTCATGATCAGCTCCTTGGCGCGGCCGAGGCCGACGACGGCGGGCAGGCGCGTGGAGCCGCCGACGTCGGGGATGATCCCGAACTTGACCTCCGGCAGACCGAGCTGAGCGTCGCCGGAGGCGATCCGCAGGTCACAGCCGAGCGCCACCTCGAGCGCGCCGCCGACGCACGTGCGGTGGATCTGGCAGACGACCGGCTTGGCCATCTCTTCGCAGAGGTTGGCGCAGTCGAGGAAGACTTTGCGAAACGGGCGCAGCTGGCCCGGCGTGGCCGCCGACTGACCCAGCTCGACGAGGTCGACGCCGGCCGAGAACACAGGCCCCGCGCCGCGCAGCACGACGCAGTGCACGTCGCTGTCGGCGGCTGCCGCGCGCAGCTCCTCGCCGAGCGCCAGCAGCAGCTCCTGGTTCATCGCGTTGCGCTTCTCCGGGCGGTTGAGGATGACGTGGCGAACGGCGCCGCGGTCCTCGGTGAGGACGATGCTCATCGTTTGGCTCCTGGCGGTCGGATGCGGGTCTGCCGTCAGGCTACAGGCAGGTCGAGGCACGACGGAGCCGATCCCGCTGGCCCCACCCGGATCGGGGGCAGGACCAGCGGGACCGGCTCCGCCCTCACGCCGCCGGGGGGGATTGACGGCGCGGGGGAGGAGGCGACCCGGGAACGCTCGGACGGGCCGCCGCAGGCGTTCGTGCTTCCAGCACGCGCCGGCGCCTCACACACCCAGACGCCCGCCGGCGGCGAACCTTCCCGGCCCGGGAAAACTTCCGGCGCGGCGAAACTTCGTCCTGCGCGTAATAGGCTGCCCGCAAAGAGGTCACCAAGCGGAGGTCAGATGGCGAAGATCGAGAAGGTCGGGGTGCTGGGCGCAGGTCTGATGGGTCACGGCATCGCGCAGGTGGCGGCGCAGACGGGCTACGACGTCGTGCTGCGCGAGGTCGACGAGGCGACGCTCGCCAAGGGCATCGGCAAGATCGAGAAGCAGCTCGCGCGCGCAGTCGAGAAGGGCAAGTCCAGCCAGGAGGACGCCGACGCGGTGCGCGGGCGAATCGCCGGCACGACCCATTACCGCGAGCTCGCCGATTGCGATCTGGTGATCGAGGCGATCACCGAGGACCTCGCGCTGAAGCTCGAGATGTGGAAGGAGGTCGACGAGATCGTCAAGCAGGAGGCGATCTTCGCGACGAACACCTCCTCGCTGGCCGTGATCGACCAGGCCGCCTGCACGGGGCGCCCCGAGCGCTTCGTCGGCCTGCACTACTTCAACCCGGCGCAGGTGATGAAGCTGGTCGAGGTCGTGCGCTGCGTGACGACGAACGACGAGACGTTCGACGCGGCACTCGAGTTCGCCCGCTCTGAGGGCAAGCTCGCGATCCCGACCAAGGACAAGGCCGGGTTCATCGTCAACCGCCTGCTCGTGCCCTACATGCTCGACGCGATGCGCGCCTACAAAGAGGGCGTCGGCTCGATCGAGGAGATCGACGAGGCGATGAAGGCCGTTGCCGGGCACCCGATGGGGCCACTGACGCTCGCCGACTTCGTCGGGCTGGACACGCTCGGCTCGATCTGCGACGTGCTGTTCGACGAGTTCCGCGAGCGCCGCTTCGCACGCCCCCCGACGCTGCGCAAGATGCTCAGCGC
>DATINR010000094.1:0-22718 GCA_035473995.1 Solirubrobacteraceae bacterium | reverse complement strand
CAGCAGCACTGCGAGCACGACCAGCATCGCCAGGCGCCCCACGCGATCCCAGCGCACGCGCGGCAGCGTGGCTTGCGCGCTCGCGCGCGTCGATCGTCGGCCGGCTCTGCGCGTCCGCGACGGTGCGGCGGCGCCGGCACGAGCTGATGGGGCAAAGCCTGCGGGCATCATCAACCGCATTCGCGGCCGGCGGGCAGCCTCCTGCCCGGGCTAGCGGAAAACGGAGCGGCCGGGGAACTCGGCGTCGGCGCCCAACTGCTCCTCGATGCGCAGCAGTTGGTTGTACTTGGCAACGCGATCGGAGCGCGACGGGGCGCCGGTCTTGATCTGCCCGCAACCCGTCGCCACGGCCAGGTCGGCGATCGTCACGTCCTCGGTCTCGCCCGAGCGGTGGCTCATCACCGCCGTGTAGCCGGCCTCGCGCGCCATCGCGATCGCCTCGAGCGTCTCTGAGAGCGTCCCGATCTGGTTGACCTTGAGCAGGATCGAGTTGGCCACGCCGGTCTCGATCCCGCGGCGCAGCCGCTCCGTGTTGGTCACGAACAGATCGTCGCCGACCAGCTGCACGCCGGCCCCGACGCGGTCTGTGAGCGTCTTCCAGCCGGTCCAATCCTCCTCGTCCATGCCGTCCTCGATCGAGACGATCGGGTAGCGGCTGACGAGATCCGCCCAGTAGTCGGCCATTTCATCGGCGCTCAGCTCGCGACCCTCGTGCTCGAGCACGTAGGAGCCGTCGCGATAGAGCTCGCTCGCCGCCGGGTCGAGCGCGATCGCAACGTCCTCGCCGGGCGTGTGCCCGGCCGCCTCGATGCCCGCGACGAGCATCTTCAGTGCGTCCTCGTTGGATGCCAGATCAGGGGCGAAGCCGCCCTCGTCGCCGACGGCCGTGCTCAGGCCGCGCTCGTGCAGCGTCGCCTTCAGCGCGTGGAACACTTCCGCGCCCAGGCGCAGGCACTCGGAGAAGCTCGGCGCGCCGCACGGGACGATCATGAACTCCTGGAAGTCGACTTTGTTATCCGCGTGAGCGCCGCCGTTGAGCACGTTCATCATCGGCACCGGCAGCACGTGCGCCGCCTCACCGCCGAGGTAGCGCCACAGCGCCATCCCCTCCTCGGCCGCCTGCGCGTGGGCCGCCGCCAGCGAGACGCCGAGGATCGCGTTGGCGCCGAGGCGCGACTTGTTCGGCGTGCCGTCGAGCGCGATCAGCGCCTCATCGAGACCCTGCTGGTCGGCTGCATCTCGCCCGGCCGTCGCCGCTGCGATCTCGCCGTTGACGTTCGCCACGGCGCGCGTCACGCCCTTGCCGCCCCAAGCATCGCCGCCGTCGCGCAGCTCAGTCGCCTCGAACTCGCCCGTCGAGGCACCGGAGGGGACCGCTGCGTGGCCGTGCGCTCCCGAGCGCAGACCGATCTCGACCTCGACCGTCGGGTTGCCGCGGCTGTCGAGGATCTGACGCGCGTGGACGCGCTCGATCTCGCTCACGCCGAGCGCCCCTTCCCTGCGCGGAGCGCCGCCCCGGTCCGCGTTGCCCGCACTGCTCGGGCCGCGCCTATTTGGTCTTGGTGGACGACGTCGTCGCCGGCGTCGAGGTGGTCGCCGGCGGAGTCGTCGCCGCGCCCGCCGTGGACGTCGTCTTCGGTGCTTTGTAGCCCTTGCAGTCGGCCACCATGTAGCCCGCGCGGCAGTCCGTTTTCGCCTGCCACTTCTTTTTGAAGTCTTTTACGAACTTGCTCAGCGCCGACTGCTGCCGCGTCGCGGTCAGCTGCGATTTGATCGAGCCTTCCGCCTGCTTGAGCGTCTGCTGGCTGCCCGGCGTGATCGTCTGCACCTCGAAGATGTAGTAGCCGAACGGAGTCTTCACCGGGCCCGTGAGCACGCCCTTCTTGGCCGAGAACACAGCCGTGTCGAGCGATTTCTCCTCTTGGCCTTTGACGACGCCCGGGAGCTTGCCGCCGTTGGGCTTGCTCGTCGGGTCGATCGAGACGCGCTTGGCGACACTTTCGAAGCTCTTGCCCGATTCGATTTCCTGCTTGGCCTTCTTGGCCTGCGCTTCGGTCTTCGTGAGGATGATCAGCAGGTTGCGTTTTTCCGCTACGCCGAACCGTTTCGGGTTGTTCTTGTAGTACTTCTCGATTTCCGCGTGGCTGACCTTTGACTTCTCTTTGACGATCTTCTGCTGGATTTTCGAAGAGAGCAGGTTGAGCTTCACGCGCAGCAGCAGATCCGAGACCGTCTGGCCTGACGTTTTCAGGAATTTTTCAAATTCCGCGGCCTTCGGGAACTGCTGGCTCTTGATTTTTTCGAACTGCTTCTTGACTTCCTTGTCGGTGACCTTCACGCCGAGGGAGTTCGCTTCGCCGAGGACCCAGGTGGAGGAGATGAGGAAGCCGAGCACCTCCTGCTGCAGAGTTTTGTACTGCTGTTCGCACTGGGACTTGAGCGCGGCTTCGGTGGGCGGCGTCTGACCTTTGGCCGTTTTCGTCGCCGCTTTCGTGCGAGCGATGCACTGGGTGTACTTCGGCGGGTCCGGGATCGTCGGCTTCGCGCCCGGCGTGGTCGCGCTCGAAGCGGCCGCCACGCTCATCCAGTGGTTGAACGTGTCCTTCTTGATCGATTTGCCGTCGACCGATACGACCGCGTCTCCGGGTATGCCGCCGCACGCGGCAAAGCCGACGATGGCAAACAAAACGGCGCCAAGCGCCGCGGTGATTCGGAATGCTCTGGGCACGACGCGGGCACTCTAGCGGAAACGTGCAAAGGCGTGCGTAACGAGTTGCTAAAGAAGAACTTAAGCCGGGCGCAGGCTCGCCGGCGCTCGTCGTCTCGCGTCACGCGGCCTCGCGCATCACGGCAAGCAGCACGTCGGCCGCGCGCACGACCGAGGGGAAGCGCTCGCTCGCGTCCTTGGCGACGCGCATCGACATCTGCGAGCGTCCCGACTCGTACATCGCCTCCGGCAGCTCCTCGCGCAGGCGTTTGGCCCGGCGCGAGTCCAGCGCGATCGGCACGACAGCGAGGCGGTCGCCGTGGAAGCTCACCGTGCGCGCGCCGGCCTGGCCGAACTTGATCCGCGCGCGCTGCAGCGCAAGCAGGTTCGCCAGCGGCTCGGGCACCGGGCCGAAGCGGTCTTCGAGCTCCTCGCGCAACTGTTCCACGTCGGCCACCTCGAGCGCACCGGCGACACGACGGTGCACGTCGATCTTGGCCTGCTCGTAGGGGATGTAGTCGGCCGGTACGTACGCGTCGACGTTCACGTCCAAGCGCACCGGATCGGGTCGCTCTAGCTCTGCGCCCTCGCCGTCGGCTGCCGCGCCCGCCTCGCGCTCGGCGCTGCGCACGGCTTCGTCGAGCATCTGCATGTACAGCTCGAAGCCCAGCGCCGCCACGTGTCCGGACTGCTCGTCGCCCAGCAGGTTGCCCGCGCCGCGGATCTCCAAGTCGCGCATCGCGATCTTGAAGCCCGCGCCGAGCTCGGTGTAATCGGACAGCGCCGACAGCCGCTGCGCCGCCTCCTCGGTCAGCGCCGCCGCGGAGTCGTAGAGCAGGTATGCGTAGGCGCGCTCGCGGCTGCGTCCCACGCGGCCGCGTATCTGGTACAGCTGAGCCAGCCCGAACGTGTCGGCGTGCTCGACGATCAGCGTGTTGGCGTGCGGGATGTCGATCCCCGACTCGATGATCGACGTGCACACGAGCACGTCCGCGCCGCCGCGCAGGTAGTCGAGCATCACCGTCTCCAGTTCGCCCTCGCCCATCTGCCCGTGCGCCACGGCGAAGCGAACGCCCGGGCACAGCGCGCGCAAACGCTCGGCCGTCTCCTCGATCGACTCGACGCGGTTGTGCAGGAAGAAGGCCTGCCCGCCGCGCTCGTGCTCACGCACGATCGCGCGCTTGACGAGCTCCTCCTCGTACTCGCCGACGTAGGTCTTCACGGGCCGGCGGCCCTCCGGCGGCGTCTCGATCACGGAGATGTCGCGCAGGCCGGCCAGCGACATCTGCAGCGTGCGCGGGATCGGCGTGGCCGACATCGCGATCACGTCCACGCGCAGCTTCAGCTGACGCAAGAGCTCCTTCTGCTTGACGCCGAAACGCTGCTCCTCATCGACGATCAAGAGGCCGAGGTCCTTCGCGCGCACGTCGCGCGAGAGCACGCGGTGGGTGCCGATCAGGATGTCGATGCGCCCTTCGGCGAAGCCCTTGATCGCCTCTTTCTGCTCGGCCGGCGTACGAAAGCGCGAGACGTGGTCGATCGTGATCGGGTAGTCCGCGAGGCGCTCCGAGAACGTGCCGAAGTGCTGCAGCGCGAGGATCGTCGTCGGCACGAGCATCAGCACCTGCTTGCCGTCCTGCGCCGCCTTGAACGCCGCCCGCAGCGCGACCTCCGTCTTGCCGTAGCCGACATCGCCGCAGATCAGCCGGTCCATCGGACGCGGAGCTTCCATGTCGGCCTTCGTCAGCTCGATCGCATCGCGCTGATCGGGCGTCTCGGTGAAGGCGAACGCCTGCTCGAACTCGCGTTGCCAGTCGGAGTCCTCGGCGAAGGCGTGGCCCGTGCGCCTGCGGCGCTCCGCGTAGAGCGTGAGCAGCTCGCCCGAGAGCTCCTGCGCCGCGCGTCGCGCCCGCGCCTTCATCGTCTCCCAGCGTGTGCCGCCGAGCTTCGAGAGCGGCGGGTTCTCGCCGCCGGCGCCGACGTAGCGCGAGATCTTCGCCAGCTGGTCGACCGGCACGAACACGCGGTCGTCGCCCTGGTATTCCAGGTACAGGTAGTCGCGCGTGACGTCCGCCACGGTGCGCGTCTCAAAGCCCGCGAAACGCGCCACGCCATGGTCCTCGTGCACGACCACGTCGCCCGCGCGCAGCTCCGTGAACGAGCGCAGCGCGCCGCGCCGTGGGCCGCCTCGCCCGCCCGTGCCCGCGCGATCGGCGCCGCCGCGCTCGGCGCGCCGGCGGCGCAGCAGCCGGTGCTCGGGGAATACCGCCAGCTTCAGCGACGGCGCCACGAAGCCCTCGCGCAGCGAGGCCGCCGCGAAGCGCAGCGATGGCTCCTGCGGCGTGAGGCCCGCGTCGACGCCCTCCCCCAGCCAGCTCGCTTTCACGCGGGCGAGGTTGTAGGCCGCACGCTCGCCCTCGCCGCGGCGGGGGAACGTGACAACGGTGCGGTAGCCCGAGCGCACCAGCTTCTCGAGTTCCGGCTCAGCCTCGGCCAGCGAGCGCGCCATCGTGTCGGACGCCTGCGCGCGCAGCTCGATCGGCTGATCGCTCGAGATCGCCGACAGCCAGATCCGCGTCCGCTCCCCAAGCGCCGACTGCACGCTGTCGGGGCTCACGTAGAGGTGGTGGGCATCCTCGTCGCCGAACGCCGCACACACGTCGCTCCAGTGGTCGCTCAACGCCGGCGCCAGCTCCTCCTCGGCCGCCACCAGCAGCTGCGTGTCCTCTCCGATCAGCTCCAGCAGCGCGCCGAAGCGCTCGACCGGGAGCAGCTCGGCGATGTCCGGGCGCGCAACGCCGCCGTCGCCGTCCTGCGCGTCTCGCACGCTCGCCGCCCCCGCGGCCAGTTCCTCGCCCGCGATCTCAGCCAGCGCGCGATGCTCTTCGGCCAGCTCGGCCGCCGGCGCGATCTCGATCTCCGACACATCGCCCAGCGAGCGCTGCGTGAACGTCGAGAACCAGCGCAGCGACTCGATCTCGAGATCGAACATGTCGACGCGCACGGCGCGCTCCTCGGTCGCCGGGTAGACGTCGAGCAGGCCCCCGCGCATCGCGAACTGCCCGCGCTCCTCGACCTGGTCGACGCGCTCGTATCCCGCACCCACGAGCTGCGCCGCGCACTCGTCGAGATCGAGCAGCTCGCCGACGCGCAGGGTGAACGAGTGCGGGCGCAGCGCCGGGTCGGGCACCTTCTCCGACAGCGCCACCGCGCTGACGACGACGACCGGCCGGCCCTCCTCCTCCGCCCCCGCGCCTTCGCCGGCCGTGCCGTCGCGAGCGCCCTCGGCGCCTTCGCCGAGCAGCGCGTCGAGCGCCGCCATGCGCAGCCCGACGAGGTGCGGCGGCGGAACGAGGTGAGACTCATAGGTGACGCCGCGCGTCGGGTAGTAGCGCACGCGGCGCGGCGCCAGCCAAGCGCGCAGATCCGCCGCCAGGTCGCGCGCCGCGCGATCGTCTCCCACGACGATCAGATGGCCTCGCGAGCGCGCGGCCGCGTCGGCGTCTGTCAGCGCGGCGATCGCGTACGGCCGCAGCGAGGACGACACGAACGCGCGGCCGCCCTCGCGGGCAAGGGCCTGCGCGGCCGGGTCTTCTTCTAGATGGGAGAGGAGCGATCGGAGCGGCATCTGCGTGGCGCTCACACAATAGAGCCGCGTCGCGTGGTGCTCAGCCGGGCTCGTGCTCGCCGAGCACGAGCTTCTCGACCTCCTCGACGGCGCGCTCGATCAGCTCACCGACCGCCTGCTCGCCCTCGCGGAAGCGGCCGAGCACCCAGGCGGAGACGATCTCCGGGTCGGTGCTGTCGGGGCGCCCGACGCCGACGCGCACGCGCGTGAAGTCGCCGCTGCCGAGCTCGCGCTTGAGCGACTTCAAGCCGTTGTGCCCGGCCAGCCCGCCGCCCGTGCGCACGCGCACCTCGCCGAACGGCAGGTCGATCTCGTCGTGCACGACCAGGACGCGATCGAGCGCCAGCTTGTACGAGCCGCGCGCCGGGCCGACCGAGCGCCCGGCGTCGTTCATGTACGTCTGCGGGCAGAGCACGGCGACACGCGGCCGCGCTCCGCTTTGCCCGACGGCGCTCGGAACCCCGACGCGCCCCTCGGCGATGCGTCCCTTGAAGCGATCCTTGCCGCGGCCGAGGTCCCAGCGGCGCACGAGCTCCTCGGCCACCATGAAGCCGACGTTGTGACGCGTCTTGGCGTGCTCCGGCCCGGGATTGCCGAGCCCGACGATCAGCCAGTCGATCGAGCCGCCGTCCGCGCCGCCGCCCCTACCACCACGACCAAATGGCCGTCGCAGGGGGAACTACTCTCCGTCGGAGGAGTCCTCGCCGCCGCCGGAGTCCTCGCCCTCGGCCGCCTCGGCGCCCTCCTCGCCCTCGCCGATCAGCTCCGTCTCGGCTTCGAGCTCCTCCGCCTCGGCCTGCAGTTTCGGCGGGGAGAGCGTGGCGACGGTTGCCTCCTCGACCTCGTCGAGCAGCTCCACACCGTCGGGCATGGCGATCGCGTCGAGTCCGATCGTGTCGCCGATCTGCATCTCGCCGACCTCGTGCACGATCGCCTCGGGGATCGCCGTCGGCAGCGCCTCGACGTTCAGCTCGCGGATGATCTGCTCGAGAATGCCACCTTCCTTGACGCCCGGGGACTCGTCGATCCCGGTCAGTTCGAGCGGCACGACGGCGTGGATCGCCTGGTCCAGGCGCACGCGCAGCAGATCGACGTGGACGGTCTCGCCGCGGACCGGGTCGCGCTGGGCTTCCTTGAGCACGACCGGCGTGGCTTTGGCGCCGTCGACGCTCAGGTCGAGCACGGCGCCCGAGCGAGCCAGCGCGAGGCGCAGCTCGCGCGCGTCGACGTCGAAGCCGAGCGAATCGCCGCCGCCGCCGTAGAGCACGCCGGGAACGCGGCCGGTGCGCCGCAGGCGCCGCGCCGCGCGCGAGCCCTCTGCGTCGCGGCTGCGAACCTCGAGTTTTGTGCTGTCGTTGGCCATCGGAAGCTTGTGGACTCTAGCAATCCGCCGGCGATCGATCGGCTAGCAATTGCCTTCGTTGTCGATCGGCTTGCTCAACGCGAGCAGCGTCACGTGCACGCCGCTCAGCGCATTGCCCGTGCGCTTCACGTCGATGCACTGGACGACGGGCAGCTTGCCGAGCACCGTCCACGCGATCCGCGTCCTGCCGGTCGCGCCCGCAGGCGAGTTGGCCGTGGCCGCGTTGAACGCGAGGATCTTCACCTCACCGGCACGGCGCAAGCGGGGGTTGGCCGCGTTTTCGCGCTGCGTCCTCACACAGGCCGGGCTGGCGGCGCACCCGTGCAGCTGGCGGATCATGCTCGCCGCGTCGCCCCTCGCCTCGGCCTCGATCAACGTGACGTCCTTTTCGCGTTCGAGGTTGTCGGTGGTCAGGAAGCGCGCGAGGCCGGCGCTGATCGCCAGGAACAGCAGCACGCCGAGCACGATCAGGACGATTCGTTTCCGCGTCCAGCGGCCGGGCAGCCTGCGCGCGGGGGACTGTGTGGCTGAGGTGGCTGACACGCGGTCAACAGCCTAGAGCGAGCGAGAGCCCCCGCGCGGCGGGGGCTCTCTGCATCGCGGGCTCGGCCAACCGCTCGGCTACGACGCGAAGCCGCAGCCGTACTCGTAGCCGGTCTGGTACTCGCTGTTGGCCTGTTCGCGCTGTGCTTTGACCCCCTGGTCGTTGCCTTCCCTGTGCGCTTTGTCCAGTTCGCGCAGCGATTCGTTGAGCATTTCCATCAGTTCGTGGCAGGGGCCGTTGACGACCTTCTTGTTCACCGCGTATTTCGTCGTGACGCTGCGGTGAGGGTTGATCGGCTTGGCCTGCGCCGCCGGCAGCGCCGACGTGGCGACGAAGCTGGACGCGGCGACGAACACGACTGCGGTGGAGCGGATCTTGCTGAGCATTTGGTGTGCCTCCTCTGGGTGATTGCTGCTTGCACACCCATGCTCGGCGAAGCACAGCGCCGCGGAAAGGGACCCTAGGAGGGTCTAGCGAAACTCGCTAGGCCAGTAGTGGTGCGGGTTTGTAGGTCTGCTCGCATCGGTCGTACCTCGCTTTCCGTGAGAACTCACCCCAATCAGTCGGCAGCCGAGTTGCGAAGGCGCTGAGGGACGCGGCACAGCCTTCGCAGCAGCAGCCATGAGCAAGGTGCGCCTACCTCGCGTGGTGACGCACCTTGCGATGCGGAGAGTAGCGCCTATCCGGCTGCGCGTTCTCGCTGGGTCCGAAGCTCGCTGAGCACAAGCTCGTCCGCTCCCGGCTTCTCTTTCGGGGCGCGGGGCACGAAGACCTCAAGGCTGAGCTGTTCCTGTGCTGGTGCCCGCTGAACGATCCGATCCGTAGGGGCTTTAGCGAGAATCTCCTCCGCGCGGTAGAAGTCGATCTCGACGCCGCTCCGTCTTTTGGCTCGGGCGCGCTCCTCACGCGCGTCACGACTGAAGCCGTAGCCAACCATGACACCTCGCGTATGTCCCTCGCGCAGGATCGCGGTCTGGAAGCTGTCTACATCGGGGCGGCCGACTTTCGTCTGCTTGACCTGCACCGGGTCGTTCGAGACGATCATGCGGCCGTCAACGCCGCGGTCGCCGCTCATACGTGGCGAGGGGGTGGCGTTGATCTGGTGACACACCCAGATCTGGAATTCATACGGGCTCATCGCTTCGAGGTCTTCGAGGTTGCTCGGCATTCCTACCTTGATGGCATCGGCACCGCTGAGTTGCAGCCGTCGATCGCAAATGTCGATCGCGGTGGGGCTTATGTCAATCCCGATCCAGTTGCGTTTGTGCTCCTGGGCCGCTGTCAGCGTCGTCCCACACCCACAGAACGGGTCAAGAACGAGATCACCCTCGTTCGATGATGCGAGGATCACCTGGCGTAGAAGCGTCTCGGGCTTCTGCGTCGGGTAGCCGAGCCGCTTGCGATTGGAAGGCATCAATGGCTGGATCGACCAAACGTCATCGGGATGCTTGCCGAGCGGGTTCGGCCTGTAGCTGTCATAGACGCGCTCAACGCCTTTCTTGTTCTTTCGGAACGATCGTGCCTGGTACTTGAGTCGCTCCTGGGACTCGGGCGAGTACTCCATTCGCACCGGATCAACGTTGAAAGTCCACTCATTCGTCTTCGTGTAGAACAGCAGCACGTCGTGTCGTCGCCCCCAGCGCTTGCCCGATACGCCGCCACCCCGGTAGTACCAGACGATCTCGTTTTGGAATCGCCGGTGTCCAAATACGTCGTCGAGCATGACCTTGAGGTAGTGGCTCGCGTGCCAGTCGCAATGGAGGTAGAAGCTGCCGGTTGGCGTGAGCACACGGTGCATTTGCTCGACCCGTTCCTGCATCCATCCCGTATATGCCTCGATACCACCCTCCCAGCGATCAAGGAAGCTACGGACCTCGGCCTCGTCTCCCCAGATCACCTCATAGCTTTTGTTGGAGAAGAACGGCGGGTCAAGGTAGATCAGATCGACACTCTCCGAAGGCATGTCTCGAAGGATCTCCAAGTTGTCCCCGCGATACAGGATCTTAGGACGAAGGAAATTAACAGGATTCATGAGGACCGGACTTCGTCTATTAATTGGAACCTCCTTCTTCACGCAAGCCGTCGCCCATCGAGATCCGAACGCCAATACGAAGCGAGCGCCAAGGACCGTCCGCGATCCAGCGCAACCGCCAACTGCGTGAGAATCGTGAGATCAGCGTGAAGCTGGACACGCTCGATCCGACGCACGCGCAAGGGCGCGAACGCCCATTCGTTCTTGAGCCTGCCGAACGCACGCTCGACTGAGGCGCGGCGTCGGTAGAGGCCTTTCCAGCGCAGCGTCTCACGCGGGATCAGCGGGTGCAGGCGGTCGGCCTTGATCCAGACCGACGCGGGCTTGCACTCCCCGGTCGGGCAGCGCCACTTGCAGGCGTTCCGCTTGCGGTCAGCACCGGCGAACCGCCACTCGCCGTGCTCGCACGTCGGCGGCTTGTGCTCGCCGCGCTTGACGGCCGTCGTCTGGCGCAACGGGACCACCGGCAGCACGCCCCGCTCGCCGCAGGCGTCATAGGCGGGAGACGTGTCATAGCCCTTGTCCATCGCGCACGTCTCAGGGTCGATCCCGAGCGCGTGCAGCTTGTCGAGCAGCGGAGCGACCGACTGCGTTTCGTTGGCCTTCGCCGTCTGCACCGTCCAGGCGAGCGGAAGGTCCGTCTTGGAGCACACGGCCATATGCAAGCGGTAGCCGTAGAAGCCGCCGCCCTTGCGCGTGGAGACGGCCGAGCGATGGCCCCACGACGCATCCGGGTCCGAGAACTCGGAGTCGGGCCGTTCGCGGCCACCCTTCGAGGCGAAGCGCTGCCCGTTGGCGTACGCGGGCATATCGGAGGCATCGATCGCCACGTCCCACCCGAGCACCGGGTTTCGCCGCTTCAACTCCTTGAGCACCCGAGCGATGCAGCCCTCCAGCAGGTGCGCGTGATCGCGCAGCTTGGTCGTGAATCGGTAGCAGGCGTAGACCGATGGAGTTTCGCCATCGGGAGCGATCACGGCGGCGAGCGCCGGGTGCTCTGCGACGAGCGCGACCGTCCGCGTCCACGTCGGGATTGCGTAGAGCGACTTCGCCAACGCCATGCCGACCATCGTCCTCAGCGGGTAGCCGGGGCGACCCGTCCAGCGGGTCGCTTGCAGCTCGTCTATGAGGCGGGAAACCTCCGATGAGGCGAGGATTCCGGACAGCTCGTCGGCGACGGATCGCCGTGCTACTTTCGTCATGGTCACGGAGCGCTATCTCCTTGATCCAGACCCCCGGCGGCTCCAACCGCGCGGGGGTCGCTTTTGGCTCTAGAAAGCTAAAAACTACAGGTCGGATCGGACGGAAAAGCGGCCGAAAACCGGGCTTAAAGCCACGCTGCGTGAGTCAGTCCGACACAGCGCAAATGATTGTTGGTTGCCCTCAGACGAGGGCGCTCAGCCGCTCGGCCCCGTGGAAAGGAAAGCGACTGAGCACCCCACGCCCAAGGAGGTGATGCGCCGTGCCACCGAAGATTGACCTCGACGCACTGATGTAGCTACGCCCTCAGCGCGGTAGCAGTTCTAGAGCGCTGGGGGCGTGTCGTGATTCCGCGCGGGTCGGCTCTTACCGGGGGACGGCCTGCGCGGACACGGCTTCGACCGCAGCACCATGAATCCTGCCTACAGCCCCGCCCGCCGAAGCAGCTCGCTCGGCCGCACACCCAGCCCTGCGGCCAGCTTGACCATCGTTTCGAGGCTGACGTTGAACTCGCCGCGCTCGATTGCGCCGTAGTAGCTGCGGTCCAGCCTGGCGCGTGCCGCGAATCCTTCCTGCGAGAAGCCGCGCTCGAGCCGGACCTCGCGGATCGCACGTCCGAGAGCCTGAGTCGCCGCTGTCTTGCGGGCCACGGCTCAGACCGCCCGCTCGACCAACTGCGCCATCCGCACCCCGGCGCGCGTGGCGAACACGAAGCCGTCGCAGGTGCGGTGGATCAGACCGGCCCTCAGCAGCCCGCGTATGGGCGTCATCGGTTCCTTGGATTCGATCTCTCGCCCAACGTCCTCAGCCGACCAAAGCGGCTGGCAGTCGTCCGGCTCTGTCAGCAGATAGAGCACGTCGCGTTCCATTCGGTCGAACGCGCGTGCCGGGTCATGGCTACTCTCGTCGTGCATGGGAGTTCACCCTCCTGTGCCACGGCCCGAGGGCGGTTCGCGCCGTCGCTCGGGCCAATCTGTATGGAGCCGCCGACGCTAGGTGCTCCGACGCACGCCGTCAATGAGTTTCGCTCGCCGTTTCGCTCGACCCTCCTAGGGGGAGTCTTGCTCACCCTCGCGAAGGCAAACGCGGCGGCGGCGGCGAGCGCGGCGCGGAAGGCCTAGAACAGCTGGTTCTCGCCGCCGAACACTTCGCTGACGGAGTCGTCGACGAAGATGCGGCGGATCGAGTCGGTCAGCAGCTCGGCGCAGGGCAGCACGCGCACGTTGGCCGGCGCGCCGGGCCCGACCGGGATCGTGTCGGTGACGACGATCTGCTCGATCGGCGAGGTGCTCAGGTTCTCGTAGGCGGCGCCCGAGAAGACGGCGTGCGTGGCGGCGGCGTAGACGGTCGCCGCGCCCTCCTCCTTGACCGTTCTCGCAGCCGCGCAGAGCGTGCCGGCAGTGTCGATCATGTCGTCGACGATCACCGCGTTGCGGCCTTTGACGTCGCCGATCACGTAGCCGATCTCGGCGACCTGCTGAGCCGGGCGCTCCTTGTCGAGGATCGCCAGCTCGGCGCCGACCTTGGAGGCGAAGTTCTTGTTCAGCTTGACCCGGCCGGCGTCGGGCGCGACGACGACGAGGTCGGGCAGGCCGAGGTCGGCGAAGTACTGCGTGAGCATGAACAGCGCCGTCATGTGGTCCACCGGCTTCTGGAAGAAGCCCTGGATCTGGCCGGCGTGCAGGTCCATCGTCAGCACCCGGTCGGCGCCGGCCGACTCGAGCATGCGCGCGACCAGGCGCGCCGAGATCGGCTCGCGCGGCGCCGACTTCTTGTCCTGGCGCGAGTAGCCGAACCACGGGGTGACGGCGATCACGCGGTGCGCCGAGGCGCCGACGGCGGCGTCGATCATGAACAGCAGCTCCATCAGCGCGTCGTTGGCCGTGATCCCCGTGTGCGGGTTGCCGCAGATCGACTGCACGATGAACACGTCCGCACCGCGGATCGAGTCCTCGTAGCGGCAGTAGACCTCGCCGCTGGAGAACGTCTTCAGCGTGATCGGCCCCAGGTCGACGCCGAGCTTGACGGCGATGTCGGCCGCCAGCTGCGGGTTGGCCCGCCCGCTGAACAGCATCAGGCGCTTGTTGTAATCGAACGGAAGGCTCGCCCGGGAGGCGGCGCTCGTGTCGATCGCGCTGCTCATGTCTCCTCGGAGTGTAAAGGGGCTTCCCGTCGCTCAGCGTATCCCTCGACGTTGCTCTGCTTCGCCCGCGCCACCGCCAGCGCGCCGTCGGGCACGTCCTCGGTGATCACCGAGCCGGCCGCCGTGTACGCGTCGTCGCCCACCGTCACGGGGGCGACGAACGAGGTGTCCACACCGCCCTTCACGCGCTTGCCGATCTTCGTTCGGTGCTTCTCGCGGCCGTCGTAGTTGGCCGTGATCGTGCCCGCGCCGAGGTTCGTGCGCTCGCCCACGTCGGCGTCGCCGATGTAGGAGAGGTGCGGCACTTTGGCGGCCGCGCCGACGTCCGAGTTCTTGACCTCGACGAACGTGCCCACCTTGGCGCCCTCGCGCAGCACGGCGCCCGGGCGCAGGTAGCCGAACGGCCCGACGCTCGCGCCGTCCTCGAGTACGCAGTCGATCAGGTAGGAGTGCCTGATCGTGCAGCGCTCGCCGATCCGCGTGCTGCCGCGGATCGTCGTGAACGGCTCGATCGTCGTGTCGCGCCCGATCTGCACGTCGACGTCGATCACGGTCGCCTCGGGGTCGACGATGCCCACGCCGGCGAGCAGGTGGCGGTGGTTGATCGCGTACTGGGCCAGTCTGCGGGCGCGAGCCAGCGCGACGCGGTCGTTGACGCCGAGCATCAGCGTCGGGTCCTCGAGCTGGTGGGCGGCCACCGTCCCCCCGTCGGCACGCAGCAGGTCGAGCACCTGCGGCAGGTACAGCTCGCCCTGGGCGTTCTCGTTGCTCAAGCGCGGCAGCGCCCCGCGCAGAGCAGCGCCATCGAACGCATAGATGCCGGCGTTGACCTCCTGGATCTCGAGCTCCTCGGCGCTGGCGTCGCCGTCCCTCTTGGTCTCGACCACGCGCAGCACGGCGCCCGCCCGATCGCGCACGACGCGCCCGTAGCCGCTCGGGTCGGCGAGCACGCTCGTGACCATCGTGGCCGGAGCCCCGCTGCGCTCGTGTGCTTCGGCCAGCTCGCGCACGGCCTCGGCGCCGATCAGCGGGACGTCGCCGCTGAGCACGATCACCGTGCCGTCGGGCGCCTCCCCCGACCCGTCGAGCTGCTCGATCGCGGCGGCAACCGCCCCGCCGGTGCCGTTCGGCTCGGGCTGGACGGCGAGCTCTACGCCCTGCGGCAGCACCGGCTCGATCGTACGGGCGGGCGAGTCGACGACGACGACACGCGCGGCGCCGGCGGCCAGCGCGGCGCGTACCGGCCACAGCACCATCGGCAGACCGCACAGCTCGTGCAGCACCTTCGGCGTCGCCGAGCGCATGCGCGTGCCCTGGCCCGCGGCGAGGATGAGGACCGTCGGCGCCGGAGTCACAGCGCGGATGCTAGCTCCCTCGAAGCTGGGGGGCAGGGATTCGAACCCCGATTCTCAGGACCAAAACCTGATGTCCTGCCATTGGACGACCCCCCAAGGGCTCGCTGAAGGATAGATGCCGGCGCGAGCTTGCGGGCACGCAAGATCATGCTTGGAGTGGGCGAAAACGGGTTAGTTACACGCAGATCTGATGCGTCTGCAACGATTCTTGCACTTGCCGAGGGGAGCCATCAGAGCGCGGAGGCATCCCGGCGTACCCCTCGTGGTGTCGCTGCTGCTCGTGCTGGGCGCATTCGCGCTGCCCGCCGCAGGCGCCGTCGTCGGCGTTCGCGCGAGCACCTCGGCGCTGGCCTGCACCGGCGAAGACTCCTCCCCCAACGGGCACAACGACGCGCTGATCGACTCGGCCACGCTGTGTCTGATGAACGAGATCCGCGCCGCCCACCAACTGCCTGCACTGCGCTTCAACGCCTCGCTCGGGCGGATCGCATCGGGGCAGGCACGGGACATGGTGCGCGGCCACTACTTCGGCGACCAGAGCATCTCCGGCCGCTCGCCGCTGTCGCGCATCCTGGCCTCCGGCTATGCCGGACACCAGGCGAAGCTGCGCCTGCACGCGGCGCAGAACATCGGCTGGGGCACCGGGCACACCGCGACGCCGGCCGGGATCGTGAAGGCGTGGATGGAATCGCCGCCGCACCGCGCGATCATCCTCACCGCCGCCTACCGCGACGCCGGCGTCGGCGTCTCCCCTTCGGTCCCCTCGGGCTTCAGCGGACAGTGGCACGGCGGCACCTACGCCGCCGAGTTCGGCACGCGCTCGGGCTAGCTACGGCGTGCGCCCGGAGCGCCGCGGCACGCGCCCACCTTCGGCGCCGGCCTCCGAGGCGGGACCGTCGGCCGAGGAGATGCCGAGCACGCGCATCGACTTCAGCCCGAGGCTGAGCTTCTCGCGCCCGTCGCTCGAGCTGACGTCGTGGCCGGAGAGCTCGCGCACGCGCTCCAGGCGGTAGTAGATCGTGTGGCGGTGCGTGAACAGGCGCTGGGCGGTGCCGGCGACGTTGCCGTCGGCCTCGAGGAACGCCTCGAGCGTGCGCACGAGGTCGGTCTCGTACTGCTCGTCGTAGGCGACCAGCGGCTCGACCGTCTCCGCGTAGAAGCGCTGCAGCTCGGTCGGGTTCTCGCTCATCGCGCTCAGCAACAGGCGGTAGGCGCCGGTCTGCTCGAATGCCAGCGCCGCGCCGTCGGGCGAGCCGTGGGCGACGTTGGCCGCCAGCAGCGCCTCGCTGGCCGCACGCGGCAGGTCGGCCGGGTCCTCGGCGATGCGGCTGCGCCCGAGCGCAAACGTGTAGCCGGACAGTCCCGCCTCCATCTCGCGCAGGATGCCCTCTGCGGCCCGCGCCGCCGTCGCCTCCTCGCCGCCGGGCACGAGCAAGAGCACCTCGGCGCCCGCGACCCCGTCGCGCTCGGACAGCGCCGCGATCGAGCGGCTCGCCACGGCGCGCGCGCCGCGCTCGGCGACGGCTCGCACGCGCCCGCGCCAGCCCTCGTCGGTCGGCACCTGCGGGTGGGCGCGCGCGACGATCATGCTCGCCCCCTCCTGCACGTCGAGCGAAAGATCCTTGGCCCGTGCGAGCAGCTCCTCGCGATCGGTCAGCTCGCGCGCCAGCACCGCGCGCAGGAAGTCGGCGGCGGCCGTTTCGGAGGCGCGCTCGGGCGCGCGCACGCGCTCGACCTCGGAGGCGATCATCGTCGCCAGCAGGCGCCGCATCGACGCGCTCGGCTCGGTCTTGGCCCGCATGTGCAGCGCGCCGACGACCGTGTCGGCCACGCGCAGCGGGATGCTTGTGACGCCCTCGCCCTGGGACAGCAGCGCGCGCTCCTCGGCGGGCGAGCGCGCGGCGACGGCGAGCGTGGCGCCCCACGCATCGCTCACGGCCAGGCTTGCTTCGAGCGCGCGCGCGGCGGCGCGCACGACCTCAGGTAGCCCCGCGCCGGACTCGACGGCCTCCGTGATCGCGTCGAGCGCCGCGTAATCGGACACGCTAGACCCAGAGGTAGATGACGGCGGCGGCCGCACCCACGCCGACGCCGACGACCACGGCGAGCACGTAGAGCGAGAGGAACGTCGCCGCCACGCGCTCCCACAAGCGCGTGTAGGAGCTCCACGCGGGCACGAGGATCAGCCCGACGTACAGCACCAGGCCGAACGTTCCGGCGCCGATCGCGACGAGCTCGTTGATCGTCGAGCGGCTCAAAGGATGCTCACTTCGTTGCGTGCCAAGCCGTGATTGTGACGCATGGACGGGCCGTTACAGATCTGCCACGGCGCCGAACGCCGCACCGACTGAGCTGGCGGCAAGCGGCCTCGGATCGCGATCGGACAGTTCGAGCAGCGCACGCTGCAAACGCCCGGCGGCGTTGGCGTGGCCGAACAGGCCGAGCATCGTCGGGCCGGACCCGCTCACGAGCGCCAGCTCGGCGCCGGCGTCGGCGATCGCGGCCAGTCCCTCGGCCAGGCCGGGCATCAGCGAGAGCGCGGCCTGCTGCAGATCGTTGTGCAGCAGCTCGCGCGCCGGCGGCAGTGGCGCGCCGAGCTCGAGCGCCCGGGCGAGCTGGGCGCGCGCGTGCTCGAGTTCGTCGGCCTCGCGCACGAGGCCGAGCTGGTCGGCGGCGGCGTACACGTCGGCCGTCGAGAGCTGCGCGGCCGAGGGCAGCACGAGCAGCTCGAGCGAAGGCAGCGGGTCGGGCAGCGCCTGCAGCTGCTCGCCGGCGCCCGTGGCCAGCCAGCGCCCCGGCGAGACCTGCGCGGGAACGTCGGCGCCGAGCGAGGCGGCCAGCTCATACAGCAGTTGCTCGTCGCCGAGGCCCGATGCGTGCCGTGCCAGCCGCAGCGCCGCCGCCGCATCGGCCGAGCCGCCGCCGAGCCCGGCGGCGACGGGGATCCGCTTGCGCACGCTCAGGCGCAGCGGCGGCGCGTCCCAGCCTGTGGCCGCGCGGAAGGCGCCAAGCGCGCGCGCCGCCAGATTCTCCTGCGGAGCCCCCGGCAGGCCAGGGCAGACGAGCTCGTCGCCCGACGCATCGCCCGACGCCTGCTCGAGCGTCAGCTCGTCGGCGAGCGAGATCGACTGCATCACGCTGACGAGCTCGTGGCGCCCGTCCGCGGCGCGTGGTGGACCGACGAACAGGCCGAGGTTGATCTTCGCCGGCGCGAGCGCGCGATACCCGGCCACGGCGCTCACAGCCCGAGCGCCGCCGCCAGGGCGCGGAACTCCTCGGGCGAGAGTCGCTCGGCGCGCGCGTCGGCCGGTTGGCCGAGCGCGAGCAGCGCCGCGCGCACCTGCTCGCGCGAGAGCTCGCCGCCGAGGCGCCCCGAGATGGCAAGCGAGCCGGCGAGCGTCTTGCGCCGGTGCGCGAAGGAGCCAGCGACGAGCGCGCGCAGCGCAGGCGAGGGCGCCGCCGATCGCCGCCGCAGACCTACGAGCACCGAGTCGACGTTGGGCACCGGGTGGAACACGCTGCGCGGGATCGCGCGCACGACCTGCACCTCGCAGGCGAGTTGCGCGATCACCGAGGGCACCCCGTAGTCGCCGCCGCCGGGACGTGCCGCCAGGCGCTCGCCGACCTCGCGCTGCACCATCGCCAGCCACAGCTCGACGCCCGGGAGCTCTTCGATCGTGCGCAGGATCGCGCCGGCGGCGATCCCGTAGGGCAGGTTGGCCACGACCTTGTTCGGCGGCGGGTCGAGCGCGGCCAGCTCGATCGTCATCGCATCGCCCCAGTGCACGGTGACGTTGGCGTGCGCGCCCGTCGCGTCGAGCAGCGCCTCGCGCAGACGCTCGTCGAGCTCGACCACGTGGACGTGCGCGACGCGCTCGGCCAAGTGCTCGGAGAGCACGCCGAGGCCGCCGCCGATCTCGAGCACGACGTCATCGCCCGCCAGCTCGGCGGCGCGCTCGATCACGCCGAGGATGTTCGAGTCGATCAGGAAGTTCTGTCCGAGCTCGCGGTCCGGACGCACGCCGAACTGGCGCATCCTTCGCAGGCTCGGCTGCACGGGGGCGTCGATCACCGCGCTGCTCACCAGCCGAAGATGCGCGCCGCGTTGCGCTCGACGGCGGCGTCGAGCTCGGCCACCGCAACACGACGCTGCCCGGCGATGAAGGCGAGCGTGTGGGCGACGAACGCCGGCTGGTTGCGCTCCTTGCGCACGGGCTGCGGCGTCAGGTACGGCGCGTCGGTCTCGATCAGCAGCCGCTCCTCGGGCACGAGCTGCGCCGCCTCGGCGAGCTCGGCGGCGCTCTTGTACGTGACGTTGCCGGCGAACGAGATCTGATAGCCGCGTTCCATGCACTCGTCCAGGCGCTCCGGCATCGAGAAGCAGTGCATCACGACGCTCACGCCGTCGGCTTCTGCGGCGAGCTGGTCGAGCGTCGGCTGCTCGGCGGCGCGCGAGTGGATCACGAGCGGCTTGGCCGTCTCGCGCGCGAGCGCGATCTGCGCGGCGAACGCGCGCTCTTGATCCTCGCGTGGCGCGCCCTCGCGGTAGAAGTCGAGGCCCGTCTCGCCGATCGCCAGGCAGCGCTCGTGCGCGGCGAGCGCGCGCAGTTCGGCCAGATCGGCGCCGTCGAAGCCCTTGGCCGCGTTGGGGTGGCGGCCGATCGCCGCGTACACCTGGGGAAAGGCCTCGGCGGCGGCCAGCGCCGCCCGGCACGAGGCGCCGTCGATGCCGACCGTGAGGATCCGCGTGACCCCGGCCGCCGTGGCGGCCGCCACGAGCTCGGCGTCGGGCGGCTCGCACAGCTCGAGGTGCGTGTGCGAGTCGATCACGCGGCCGTGCCCTCGCCGGACTCCAGCCGGCGCTCGCCGCGGTCCTTCGGGAACAGCGGCTCGAGCGGCTCGACCTGCTCGATCCCGCCCGTGCCGAGCGCCGCGCCGGCGAGCGACAGGCCGGGGGCGCCGAGCGCCGCGAGCAGCCGCTCGGCGCTCGCCGGGAGGTATGGCCACAGCAGCACGGTCACGCAGCGGATGCCCTCGGCGAGCGTGCGCAGCACGACGTCGAGCCGAGCTGCCTGCGACTCGTCCTTGGCGAGCTGCCATGGCGCCTGTTCCTCGACGTAGCGGTTCAGCCGCCGCACGCGCTGCCAGATCTCATCGAGCGCGAGCGTCAGTTCGGCGCGATCGAGGCACTCCGAGACGCGCTCGGACAGGCCGAGGAAGTCCTCGCGCAGCGCCGCGTCGACCTCGCCCGGCGCGAGCGTGCCGTCGCGGTAGCGCTCGATCATCGCGATCGTGCGGCTCGCGAGGTTGCCGAGCTCGTTGGCCAGCTCGCTCTCGTAGCGCTGCTCGAAGGAGGCCGTCGAGACCGAGCCGTCCTGGCCGAGCGGCACGTCGCGCAGCAGGTAGAAGCGCAGCGCGTCGGCGCCGAAGCGCTCGATCACGGCGAACGGGTCGAGCACGTTGCCGAGCGACTTGCTCATCTTCTCGCCGTCCATCAGGAGGAAGCCGTGGACGAGCATGTGCTGGGGCAGCTCCAACTCGGCGGCCATCAGCAGCGCCGGCCAGTAGACCGCGTGGAAGCGCAGGATGTCCTTGCCGATCAGGTGATAGCTGGGCGGCCAGAAGGTCTTGAGCAGATCGGCGGACTCCTCTTCGGACAGCCCCGCCGGCGCAGGCGCGTAGGAGAGCGCGCTGTAGTAGTTGAGCAGCGCGTCGAACCAGACGTAGAAGACGTGGTCGGTATCCCATGGCACGGGCACGCCCCAGGTCAGCTTGTGGCGGGTGAGCGGCACGTCGCGCAGGCCGGAGCGGATGAACGAGAGCGCCTCGTTGTAGCGCGTGCGCGGCAGCACGAAGTCGGTGCGCTCGGCGTACAGCGCCTCCAGGCGCTGCTGGAAGGCGGAGAGCTTGAAGAAGTAGCTGTCCTCCTGCTCGCGCGTGAGCTCGATGTGGTGGATCGGGCAGCGGTTGCCCTCGTCGATTTCGTTCTCCGCCTTGAAGTCGGCGCAGCGCGGGCAGTACCAGCCCTCGTAGGTGCCCTCGTAGACGAAGCCGTTCTCACGCACGCGCGTGAGCACCGCCTGCACCTCGGCCATGTGCTGCGGGTCGCTCGTGCGGATGAAGAAGTCGTTGCTCGCCTCGATCTGCGGCGCGAGCGCCTTGAAGCGCTCGGCGTTGCGGTCGGCGAGCTCCTGCGGCGAGATGCCGAGCGCGTGCGCCGCGTCGGCGACGGGCTCGCCGTGCTCGTCGGTGCCGGTGAGGAAGAACGTCGGCTCGCCGCGCTGGCGGTGGTGGCGCGCCATCACGTCGGCCGCGATCGTCGTGTAGGCGTGACCGAGATGGGGCGCGGCGTTGACGTAGTAGATCGGGGTCGTGACGTAGAAGGACATGCCGCGCCCAGGCTACTGGCCTGCGCCGCTCAGATCTCGCCGCGCCCGTCGCCGTGCTCGCGCGTCAGCTCGCGATAGAGCTCGTTGGCGCCGAGTCCGCTCATGCGAGCGACAACGCCTGCGGCCGGACGCGCCCGCGCGCCGGCGGCGACGAGCTCTCGCAGCGCGGCGAGCGCGTCCTCGCGCGAGGCCGTGCCGGCCTCGGCGGCGGCGATCACGAGCACGATCTCCCCGCGCGCGGCCTCGGCCCCGTAGTGAGCCGCGAGCTCGGCGGCCGTGCCGCGGCGGACCTCCTCGTGCAGCTTGCTCAGCTCGCGGCAGACGGCGGCCGGGCGCTCGGGGTCGAGTCCGGCGAGCGTGTCGAGCGTGGCGGCGAGCCGGCGTGGGGACTCGAAGGCGACGATCGTCTCGCCGGCCTGTGCCAGCAGCCGCTGCAGCTCGGTGCGCTTGCGCGGCAAGAAGCCGACGAAGCCCCAGCGCTCGGCGGGCAGGCCGGAGGCGACGAGCGCGGTCGTCACGGCGCTCGGCCCGGGGAGCACCTCGATCGGCACATCCGCTGCAATGCAATCGCGCACGAGCGCGAAGCCGGGATCGGACACGAGCGGCGTGCCGGCGTCTGAGACGAGCGCGATCGTCTCGCCGCCGCGCATTCGCGCTACGAGCTCGCGGGCGCGCGCCTGTTCGTTGTGCTCGTGCAGGCTGACCAGCCGCGCCGAGACGCCGTGGGCCTGCAGCAGCACGCGCGTGTGCCGCGTGTCCTCGCAGGCGATCGCGTCGGCCTCGGCCAGCGCGTCGAGCACCCGCAGGGTCACGTCCTGCAGGTTGCCGATCGGCGTCGGGCAGACGAGTAGCCGGCCGCCGGCGACCTCCGCGGGGGTCATCCCGCAAATATAGGGTCCACGGATGCCGTCCGAGCAAGACCCTGGACGCGGCGATCCGCGGCCCAGGTATACGCGCTACCGTGCGCGGCGCCGGCTGTTCGGCGAGCGCGAGGCCCAGCAAGGCCAGCCGCCGCGCCGCGCCGCCGATGGCGAGCGGCCGGAGCGGCCCGAGCGCGGTGCCCGGCGCGGGCTGCGAGGCGGAGGCGGCGGGCGGCGCAGCGGCGCGGGCGGCCCCGGCCGGATCGTCGCCCCCGGCCGCAGCCGAGCGCAGCGCTTCGCCGGCTGGTGGCGCAGGCTCACGTTCAAACGAGCTGTGCTCTGCCTGATCGGGCTGATCTTCGCCTGGCTGGCGCTCTCGCTCGTGCTCTTCTTGATCAGCTCGCACTTCGAGCGCACGGCGCCGCCGAAGGACGTCGCCGGCGTGCTCGACCCGGCGGGCTTCCCGCTGACCTCAGCCAACAACATCCTCGTGCTCG
>DATINR010000093.1:0-61688 GCA_035473995.1 Solirubrobacteraceae bacterium | reverse complement strand
GCCTCGGCGCCGCGGTAGAAGCGGTCGAACACGTGCGGCAGATCGGCCTCGGCGATCCCGGGGCCGTGGTCGCGCACGGTCAGCTGCTCGCCGCGCAGCGCGATCTCGACGGGCTCGCCGGGCGGGCTGTACTTGACGGCGTTGTCGATCAGGTTCGTGATTGCCCGCTGCAAGCGGGCGGGCACTCCGGGCACGATCGTCGGCGCGAGCGCCAGCTCGAAGCGCGTCTCGGCGGCGTGCCGGCGCGTGCGCTCGACGACCTCGCGCACGAGCTGATCGAGGCGGATCTCCTCGGCGGCCGCGTGCGGCTCTTCGCCGCGCGCGAGTTCGATCAGGTCGTTCATCAGCAGCGTCAGCTCCTCGATCTGCTCGACGACGTCGCTCAGCAGCCGCCGGCGGTCGGCGAGCTCCATCTGCTCGGCCTGCTGCAGGATCTCGATGTTCGTGCGCAGGCTGGTGATCGGCGTGCGCAGCTCGTGCGAGGCGTCGGCGACGAGCTGGCGCTGCGCGTGCACGGAGGCGTCGAGCGCGTCGATCGAGCCCTCGAGCGCGTCGAGCATCGCGTTGAAGCTGCGCGCGAGCCGGCCGATCTCGTCCTGGCCGGTCGATTTGATGCGCCCGCTCAGGTCGCGCGTGAGCGTGACGTGCTCGGTGGCCTGCGTGAGGCGCTTGAGCGGCAGCACGGCGGCCCCGGCGACGAGCCGCCCGAGCACGGCGGCGATCGCGATCCCGGCGAGGTCGAGCAGCGTGAGGATCAGCCGCAGCCGGCTGAGCAGGCTGTCGACTTCGGTCAGCGGCTGCGCGAGCTCGATCGCGCGGCCCGAGCCGAACGGCTCGGCGAGCACGCGCAGGTGCAGGCCGTTGAGGCGGGCATCGCGGTAGAAGGGCTTGCCGCCGTGCTTGGCCAGCGCGAGCGTGGCGGAGTCGACCGGCAGCGAGACGTTGCGCGCCGAGCGCACGACGATCGTCCCGGCCGAGTTGATCACCTGCTGGTAGCCGCGCACCTGGTCGGGGCCGGGGGGCAGCTTGCCGAACAGGTTGCGCGCCGCCGGGCCGTAGCGCGGCAGGCTCGCGCCTTCGCCTTCGGAGCCGGTCCCGCTCGCGCCTGCTTTGCCGTCTTCGCCGGAGTCCTTGTCGGAGCCGGACAGGCCGTTGAGGTCGAGCCCGAGCCGTTCGCTCTCGCGCTTGGCCGCCGAGGTGCTGACGCTGCCCGGTTTGAGGTAGCGCTGGAGCCGGCCAGCGGTGCGCGCGCGGTTGGCCAGCTGCTCGTCGACCTGGCTGTGCAGCTGGTTGGAGGTGAGGATGTAGGTGAGCAGCGAGGCGAGCACGACGGCGACCGTGACGGCCGCGGTGGAGGCCAGCGCGATGCGGCGGCGGAAGCTCATGCGGGCACCTTCGCGAGGATCACTCGGGCCCCTTCAGCACGTAGCCGACGCCGCGCACGGTGTGCAGCAGGCGCGCCTCCTCGCCGACCTCGGTCTTGCGGCGCAGGTAGCCCATGTACACGCCGAGCGAGTTGGAGGTGGCGCCGAAGTCATAGCCCCACACGTGCTCGAAGATCGCCGAGCGCGTGAGCACCTGGCGCGGATGGCGCATGAACATCTCGAGCAGCAGGAACTCGGTGCGCGTGAGCTGCAGCGTGCGCTCGCCGCGCCACGCCTCATGGCCGAGGCGGTCGAGGCGCAGGTCCTCGAAGCTCAGCGTGCCCTCCTCTTCGTCCTCCTCGCCGGAGCGGCGCAACAGCGCGCGCACGCGGGCGAGCAGCTCGCGCAGCGCGAACGGCTTGACGAGGTAGTCGTCGGCGCCGGCGTCGAGGCCGGCGACGCGGTCGTCGACCTGCTCGCGCGCGGTCAGCATCAGCACGGGCGTGCGGTCGCCGCCGTCGCGCAGGCGGCGGCACACCTCCAGGCCGTCGACGTAGGGCATCGCGATGTCGAGGATCACGGCGTCGTAGGCGGCGCCGGAGAGCTGCTGCAGCGCGTCGCGGCCGTCGACGGCCTGCGCGACCTCGTAGCGCTCGAGCGTCAGCGCGCGCGACAGCGCGCTCTGCACGGCAGGCTCGTCGTCGACGACCAGTATGCGCGCTTGTTCGGGCATTTCGCCTGCCCTTGAGGCTACCGTGCAGGGTGTGCAGGATCGCCCGGTGACGCCGATGGAGGAGCTCGAGCAGAGCGGCGCCGACGTGATGCAGGCGCAATCGCGCACGCTGCGCACGAGCATCGCCAGCCTGGCGATCTTCTTCGCCATCGAGGCGGCGCTGCTGCTCGCCGTGCCCGACCTGCGCTCGGCGCTCGAGAAGCTCTCGCACGCCGACCCGGCGCTGATCGGCGCGGCGGTCGTGCTCGAGCTGCTCTCGTGCGTCGGCTACGCGGTGCTGTTCGGGCTCGTCTTCGGCATGCTCGACCGGCGGCTGACCTCGCGCCTGTCGCTGTCTGAGCTGGCCGTCAACTCGGTCGTGTCGGTCAGCGGGCTGGCGGGGATCGCGCTGGGCGCATGGGTGCTGCGCAGCAAGGGCGTCTCGGTCGATCGCATCGCGCGGCGCTCGGTGCTGATCTTCGTGCTGACGAGCGCAGTCAACGTCGGCGCGGTCGTCCTGATCGGCGTGCCGATGTGGCTCGGCCTGCTGCCGGGCTCGCAGCGCGCTGTGCTCACGCTGCTGCCGGCGGCGGTCGCGCTCGGCCTGATCCTCGGCACGCTGGCGCTCGCGGCCTGGGCGCGGCGTGCGGCCGGGCGCGTCGCGGGCGGGCGGCGGGAGGTCGCGCTGAAGGCGATCGGCGACGGCGTGGCCGACGCGCTCGAGCTGATCCGCGCGCACGACTGGCGCCTGCTCGGCGCCGTCGCCTACTGGCTGCTGGACAACGTCGCGCTGTTCGCCTGCATCGGCGCGTTCGGCGAAGCGCCGTCGTTCTGGGTCGTCGCGATGGCCTACCTCGTCGGCATGCTCGCCAACTCGATCCCGATCCCGGCGGGGATGCTCGCCGTCGAAGGCAGCCTCGTCGGCATGCTCTTGCTGTTCGGCGTGCGCCCGGCCTCGCACGTGGTCGTGGCCGTCGTGATCTACCGCGCGATCTCGCTGTGGATCCCGGCGGCGATCGGCTCGCTCGCGTTCCTCAGCCTGCGCCGGGAGATCGGCAAGCCGCTCGCGCCGGAGCCGGGCGTGTCGGGCTAGGCAGCGGCGCCGCGGCGGCGGGACTGCGCGCCGTTCACAGCAGCCGGTCGGCGAAGGCGAGTGCGGCGCTCGCCTTCTGGCAGGCGTGGCCGGGCAGGTGTTCCATCACGAGCTTGACCTGGGGGCTCTGCGCGCCGGAGAGCCCGGGGCAGTAGATCGGTGGCGGCAGGTCGCCGTGGGCCGAGCCGGGGGCGTTCAGCGGCAGCAGCGCCTCGGCGGCGGCGTGGGCGTGGGCGAAGCTGTCGGAGAACAGGTCGATCGCGACGCGCCCGGTGTACAGCTCGATCGAGCGGCCGCCGTCGTAGACGGTCGCGGGCACACCGCGCACGACGATGTTGCGTTGCTTGCCGAGCGTCGTGTTCGAGTGCAGGCGGTAGATCACGGTCGTCACCTGCAGCGGCAGCACGCAGCTGCCGCCGCCGAAGATGCCTTTCTTCTTCACGCAGTCGCCGTAGTAGACGCTGTCGCCGACGCGGTCGATGTAGCCCTTCTGGCCGTCGGCCGCGGCGAGCGCGCTGCCGCGGAAGCTGCGCCCGACCCAGTACACGCGGAAGTAGGGGAAGGTCTCCGCTTCGGCGAGCTCGCCGGCGGTGATCGGCACCGGGTGGCCCGTGCCGCAGCCGCTCGCCAGCCCGACGGCGAGCAGCGCCGCGATCAGGGCGATCGCGTGCAGGCTGCGACGAGTGGGTTTCGCGCGGGTCATGGCCGTCATTATCTCGGTGTGGCGAAGAGCTCCACAGCTACTTCGGGCCCGCTCGCCGGTTCTGATGAGTACACGTCCGCCGCAACTGGGGCGGGTAGACCGGGGTCCGGTGGGGTAGCACACCGGACCCCGGTTGATCTTCGCAGCCAGGGCCTGCGCGCGGCGCCGCTGGGCGTCGTCTGCGCCGCGGGGCTGCTGTTGCTGTGGCTCGTGCTCGCGCCGCGCACGCCGGACCTCGCGGCGGCGGCGTACCGCCTGAACCTGTTCGAGCACCTCGGCTTCGCCGTCTACGACGAGCACTGGTACGGCGGGCACGCGCTGCCCGGCTACAGCCTGCTGTTCCCGCCGCTTGCGTGGCTGCTGGGGCTGCGCGCGGTGGGCGCCCTGTCGGTGCTCGTCTCGACGCTGTGCTTCGAACGGATCGCCGTGGCCGTGTATGGGCGCTCGGCGCGCCGGGCGTCGATTCCGTTCGCGCTGGCCGCCGTCGGCGACGTGTGGATCGGGCGGCTGGCCTTCGCGCTCGGGCTGTCGTTCGCGCTCGCCGCCGTGCTCGCGCTGGTCGGGGGAGGGGCAGGTGCGCGGGCGACGGCCGCAGGCGGCGCTTCGAGCGCGGACGGTGCGGGGGGCGGACGCGTGGCCGCGAGTGGGCACGGCGCTGGGCGGCGACGCACGATGGCGGCCGTCCTGCTCGCTGCGGGGAGCGCCGCGGCGAGTCCCGTGGCCGGCGTGCTGCTTGCGCTGGCCGCGCTGAGCGAGTCCTTGTGGCGGCGCTCGCTACGCACGCTGCTCGTGCTCGGCCTGCCGGCGCTTGCCGTCGCGCTGGCGCTTGGCGGGCTGTTCGGAGAGGGCGGCTCCGAGCCTTATCCGACCATCTCGTTCCTCGCGACGGTGGGCGTCGTGGTCGCCTTCGCCGTCGCGTCGCCGCGCGAGCAGGGAAGGTTGCGAATCGCCGCCGGCGTGTACCTGCTGGCCTGCGTGTTCTTCCTGCTCGTCTCGACGCCGATGGGCAGCAACGTCGAGCGCTACGGCGTCCTGCTCGCCGGGCCGCTGTTGATCTGCGCCGTGGCGGCCAGTCGCGGCGCGCGGTGCGAGGTCGGTGCTGAGAGCTCGGCGACCGGCGGGGCCGGACCAGGACACGGCGAGGGCGCGCAGGCCGGCGTGGCGGGCAGGACGTGGCGTGGCGCGACGATCCTCCTGCCGGCATTGGCGTTTGCCCTCTGGGCGGTGTGGGCCGGTTGGGGGCCCGTGCGCGAGACGCTCGCCGTCGCCGGCAGCCCGGCCACGAACGGCGCCTACTACGCGCCCGTCGAGCGCTATCTCGACGCGCACGCGCCTGGCCCGGTGCGGATCGAGGTGCCGCTCACGCGCACGCACTGGGAGACGGCCGAGCTCGCGCCGCGCGTGTCACTCGCGCGCGGCTGGGAGAAGCAGCTCGACGAGCGCTACAACGCCGTGCTGCTCTCGCCCGACCTGAGCGCGGCGAGCTACGAGCGCTGGCTGCACGATCAGGCGGTCTCCTACGTCGCGCTGCCCGCCGTGCAGCTCGATCCGTCGAGCGCGCGCGAGGGCGAGTTGATCCGCGCCGGGCTGCCCTACCTGCGGCTCGTCCACTCCAGCCGCCATTGGCGCATCTACGCCGTGCGCGCGCCGACGCCGCTCGTCTCCGGCCCCGGGCGCGTGACGGAGCTCGGGCACGACTCGCTCTCGCTGCAAGCCGACGCGCCGGGCAGCCTGCTCGTGCGCGTGCGCTGGACGCCCTACTGGACCGTCACGAGTGGCGCCGGCTGCGTGCAGCGCGGCGCCGGTGGCTGGACGCGCGTCGATGCCGCGCGGCGCGGGCCTTTGCAGCTGCGTGCGAGTTTCTCGCTTGGGCGTGCTTTCGGCGCTGGGCGCTCTTGCCGGTCGGGCTAGCGGGCGCCGGCTGCGGGTGGCGCGGGGCGAATGCGTACAGGCCCGTCAATCCCGTCAAATAAATATTCTTGCCGTCTGAGATCACGGGGTCGAAGGACCCTGTGTCGAGCTCGAAGGACACCCTTCCCGTGGAGATGCCGAGGCCGTACGTGCGGTGCGTGCCGAGGTCGGCGAAGTAGACCGTGCGTCCCACGATCGTCGGCGAGCCGGAGATCTTGCCGTGCGCGTTGTACTCCCACGAGACGTGGCCCGTGCGGGCGTTGAGCGCGCGGAAAGTGCCGTCGTAGGAGCCGATGTAGACCGTCGGGCCGAGGCCCGGGGCGGTCGTCACGGCGGGGGAGGAGTAGACGTAGGCGCCCGTCTGCACCGCCCAGTCGAGCTTGCCCGTGCCCGCGTCGTATGCGTACACGCGCCCGTCCGTGTTGCCCAGGTAGATGCGTCCGTAGTCGGCTGCCGGCGTCGAGTAGAACGTGCCGCTGCCGAGCAGTGCTCCTTCGGAGCCGCTGATCCAGATGCGCCTGCCCGTGCGCTCGCCGATCGCCTGCACGTGGCCCGAGTAGTCGCCGAAGTAGAGGATGCCCTTGCTCAGCGTCGGGCTCGCCTTGACCGCGCCGCCCGCCTGGTAGCTCCAGAGCAGCTTGCCGGTGATCGCGTTCAGTGCGTACACCTTGCCGCTCTGGCTGCCGAAGATCACCTTGCCGTGGTCAACCATCGGCGAGGACTCGCTCGCGCTCGGCAGGTTGCGGTACCACTCGATCGTGCCGTCCACGGCGTCGAGCGCCCAGATGCGGCCGCTGCCGCCGCCCGGGCGCTTGAGCACGGTCGCGTAAACGAGCTTGCCCGCGATCGCCGGCGTCGAGGCCGACAGCAGGCCGAGGCTGCGCTTCCAGATCGTGTGGCCCGTCGCCTTGTTCGTCGCGCGGATCACGCCGTTGTCGCCGAGCTGGAAGATCCGTTCGCCGCCGATCACCGGCGGGAACTCGAGCAGCGTGTGCGCGTTGTTGACCCATACGCGCTTGAACGGCGGGTGCAGGCTGGTCGGCGCCGGGAAGAAGCGCGTGTGTTCCTTCGTGTAGCCGTACAACGGCCACGAGAAGTTGTCCACCTTCGGCGGCAGCCGCGGCACCGGCTCCGGGATGAAGCGCGCCTGCGGGTGGTAGATGTTGCCCGTGCGGCTTTTCGCGTACAAGTAGCCGCCGAGCGTGATCGCGCCGAGCAGCAAGACGACGCCGCCCGCCACGCCCAGGCGCGCGCGTTTGCTGCGCGGGATCAGTCGCCTGAGGCGGTCCTTCATGCCGTCTGTAGCCGCCTCAGGCGGCTAGCTTGCGGGAGGAGCTCGACTGGCGCGAGGGGCTGGACGGGACCGGCGATGCCGTAGAGGCTTGCACGGCCGACGTCTTGCGGCGCAGCTCGCGGCGAGAGCGGGCGATCGCGCGGCTCTGCCTGACCTTGCGTCGCGTGGCCGACGCCGCCGCCGTGGCGCGTGCCGGGGACTGTCGCGTGGCGCGTCCGAGCAGGCGCACCGCCGTCAGCGCGATCAGCCAGACGAGGGCCGCCGCCAGGGGCGGGAGCGTGAGACCCGAGACGAGCGCGAGCACGTCGTGACTGCCGTTCAGCGACCAGTTCCACAGCAGGTAGTCGCCGATCGTGAGTCCGGAGACGATGGCCAGAGGCCTGTGGGACACGACGAACACCCTAACCCCGTGGGGAGACGGATTGTCTGGCGGTGGGCTGTCAGGGGGCCGTCGCGCGGTGTGGGCTGGACTTATGATCGAGCGCTGTGGGTGCCGACTCGTCGATCTTCGCCGCCGGGATGCTGCGCGGGCAGAGCGCGCTCGTGACCGGCGGGGGGACGGGGTTGGGGAAGGCCACTGCGCTCGAGCTTGCTCGGTGCGGGGCCAGCGTGACCATCGCCGGGCGGCGGGAGGACGTGCTGGTGGAGGCTGCCGCTGAGATCGATGGGCTGGTGCGCGGAAGCGGGGGAGAGGGCGCGGACGGCGAGGAGGTCGGCGCGGGCGAGGCGGTCGCGGTTCGCATCGTCGTCGGCGATGTTCGCGAGCCGGGCGATGCACGGGCGATGGTCGGGGCGGTGCTCGAGCGCGACGGGCGGCTCGACCTGCTCGTCAACAACGCCGGCGGACAGTTCTTCAGCCCCGCCGAGCTGATCGCCTCGAAGGGGTGGCGGGCTGTGTGGCGGCTCAACGTGCAGGGGATGCTGAACATGGCCGAGGCCGCTTATGAGCTGGCGTTCGCGGGGGAGGGGCCCGGCGCGGCCGAAGGTGCGGGGATGGCGCCAGGCGCCGGAGGAGGCGCCGGGGCCGCCGCCTCGCGTAGCGGGCGGATCGTCAACGTGACGCTGTCGCCGCACCACGGGATGCCCGGGATGGCGCACTCGGGGGCCGCGCGGGCAACCGTCGAGGCGTTGACGCGGGAAATGGCTGAGCGCTGGGTCTCGGCCGGGGTGACCGTGTCGGCGATCGCCGTCGGCACGTTCGACACCGAGGTGATGGTCAAGTACCCGGCTGCCGTGCGCGCCGGGATGTCTCGGTCCGTGCCCGCGCAGCGGCTTGGGACGCCAGGCGAGCATGCTTGGTTGTTGGCGCTGCTCGCGTCGCCGCTCGGGGGAGCGTTCAGCGGGTCGACCGTGACGCTCGATGGGGCTCGGGACAACTGGTTTGGGCCTTGGCCGCCGCCCGGTTTGGTGGACGAGGCGGGGGAGGTGCCGGTGGAGGAGCGGCGGGGCGGCATGCGCTAGGTGTCCTGCCGGCGCGAGCCCGGTCGGTAGGATTGGGCGCAGCGTGCGGGCGAAGTGTTTTTGGTTGCACGGGAGCCTTCCAAGCTCTTAGAGCCGGTTCAAGTCCGGTCGCCCGCTCTAGCCACGGGGAGTGGCGCAGTCTGGTAGCGCACCCGGCTGGGGGCCGGGCGGTCGCAGGTTCAAATCCTGTCTCCCCGATTACTTTCTCGTCGGATGCTGGTGGGGGCTGGGGAAGGCTAAGGGCGCGGAGATTAGCTCTGGGATCGCGAAATCGGGAGGTGTCGGAGGGGCGGCGCTCCGTGGCCGCCGTGGGCCGGTTCGGGTAGACCGCCCACGAAACCGCCCACGCCGGCGGGCGTGGGCGGTCCTCGACGTCGCCGCGACGCCCGCCAAACGCAGTCTGCGCCCTGGCCGACGTCAACGGACGCGTACACTCCGGTTTGGCTGCAACGCTGGGCGTCTTTCTTTCCCAGGCGATTCGCCTAGGGCTATCCAACCTCTCGCTTTGACCCCGCCCGCGCCGCCGCAACCAACGCGAACGTGGACGGAGCCACCAGAAGGTAGATTCGTCCGCGTTGCAGCCGACTGATGGCATCCCCAGTCTCCTCACGGGACCCGATGTAGCGACGTACCTCGGAACGACCTGGCGACTCCTGACCTGGTGGATTTGGGCGTATCACCCGAACAAGCGCTACTACGAGTTCGAGATCGAGCGGCGCACCGGCGGCGCACCGCGCGTCATCAGCGCACCCATCAAGCCCATCAAGGATCTCCAGCGGGCCCTGCTGCCGATGCTCGATGTCGCCTACAAGCCCCGCCCCAACGTGCACGGGTTTACGCGCGGGCGGAGTCCGCTCACGAATGCCGCGGTTCATCGTGGGCAGCGATGGATCCTGCGCATTGATCTCAAGGATTTCTTCACGACCATCAACTTTGGGCGGGTTCGGGGGGTGTTTATGGCACCGCCTTTTGACTTCCCGGCCGACGTCGCGACCGTCCTTGCGCAGGTCTGCTGCCACCGAAACGTTCTCCCGCAAGGCGCACCCACGTCCCCCGCGATCTCGAATCTGGTGTGCCGCTCGCTCGACACAGCGCTCCGCGGGTTCGCGAAAGCATCGCACTGCCACTACACGCGGTATGCCGACGACATCTGCATCTCCTCCGGCCGGACCCGGTTTCCCGAAGCCGTTGCCAGTGTCGTGAACCTCAGTCCCGTTTTGAGTTCGGAGCTGAGACGGCTAATCGAGGAGAACGGATTCGTCATCAACGGCGCCAAGACCCGACTGATGCGCCGAAGTCAACGGCAACGCGTGACCGGGCTCATAGTAAACAAGCGCGTAAACGTGCCACGCGAGTACGCACGTCACCTTCGCGCGGTCCTTTATGTCTGGGAGCAATACGGCGAAGGAGCGGCGCGCGAAGCGTTTCAGCGCGCTGGTCGAGGCAGAAATTGGCCACCGGGAAAGACGGCGCCCGACTTTAGGCTCGTCGTTAGGGGCCAACTGCAGTACCTGGGTGCTGCCCGAGGATACGACCGGATCTACCAGAGGCTCGCAGCCCAGCTCGCCGCGCAAGACGAGTCGTTTGTCCCCACGACCTCGGCGGTCCCAGAGGAAGGGCTCGTCATCTTCGCTGGTGAGGGTCCAAGTGATCCGCTACACGTTGAAGCGGCTCTCCGCGCGCTCCGAAAGACCGCCGAATACACCGAGCTCGATCTGCGGAAGGTTGACCATCGCCCTCCGAAGAACGACGCGCAACTATGGGATTGGCTGCAGAAGGAAAAGGACACCGCCAATTCTGTTCCGCGGGTCGGGCTCTTCGACGCCGACTCGGAGTTCGCAAAGAAAATAGGCGCGACCGGTTGGAGGCATCTTGGCAACGGCGTGGTCGCTGTTGTGCTGGCCCCAGCATCGTGGCTGGAACCGAGCCGGCCGTTCTGCATCGAGATGCTGTATCCACGGAATGTGCTGCGACTGACTGAGGCAGCCGGTCGACGCGTCTGGCTTCGCGACGAGTTCGACGAGTCAGGCCTCAGCCGCGATGGTCGGCATCAGATGCGCTACCCGCGCAGCCGGACCCTTGTCGTCCAAGACGTCTATCTCGTCGCGGACGAAAAGTCGTCGGTAGGTCTCGGCAAGTTTGCCTTCGGGGATGCCGTGTGGCGCGGCCAAGCGCCGTACGACAACGTCGACTTCGCCGGCTTTCGGCCGACCCTAGACCGACTCTGGCGGGCGGTAGCCAGCGCACAAGCCTGGTCCGCGACCTAACGTCTCCGCCCACGCCGGCGTGACTATGCCTGGACCCGGAGCGGCCCCGGGTCGAGGAGGCGCCACGACTTCCCCTCCTTGACGAGCGTCCCACGAATCGCGACCGTTCGCTTCTCATCGTGCGCTTCGATTGCACGGTGGTACTGAGTGTCATCCAAGTCGATTCGCACGTTGCGCCTGGCGCCCATTGCTACGCCTTCAATGACGATGGTGCCAACCTCGTCGTCGGCCCTCCGGTCCAAGATGCCCACGACGCCGACTACTTCGACGTCGTCGAACGGCCCTAGCTTCTTCAGCGTTTTGCTCGCCTCGGGCAGCACCGGCATGACCTCCGGCTCCAGCGTGACGCGTTGATCGGTCACGGTTGGCGGACGCGAAGCAGCCCAGTCGACGCTGATCTCCAGCGCCGAGGACACGGACTCTTCGCCCATGATCTGAAGGGCATCACACAGGTTGGCGCTCACGCCTTGGTCGATTACGTCCTCAAACACGTCGACGGGTGCTCCAGCGAGCACCTGGCCGGCGGCATCGTGGACAGCCTCAAGCGCGAGGACCAGTTGAGTCGTGACGCGCCTTTCGAATGGAATCTGGAGATGTGCGGCTTCGTCGGGAAGCAGGGCACCTTGCTCGTCTGGTTCGACTTCCGAGATGACGGTCACGACGTAGCTGCCCCGCTCCGTCTGTCCGAGCCGGACGCTGTCGATGTAGTCCACAACCGTCGAGTGCTTCTTCGGGCCGTAGGCGGGGCGGTGCTCGATAGCCGCGCTCGCGGCTGCCTGAATGAGGTCACGCGTTCCTCCGAAGAGCTTCGCGCCGTCCGTGATCGGAAGCTCGCCCAGCCCGACGCGCGGGCTCACTAGCCGCACCCTGACGAGATCGGATGCTGCGTATCGAAGGTTCGTGAGCATCGTGGACCAGTCGGTTTCTTCGATGCTCGAGAGTCGCTGTACAAACTGAGCCAAGCGCTCTTCGTAGTCGTCGGGCACCCGGGAAAGCGGCAAGAACAGCGCCACATCTCCGCCGTGGTTTGGGTGGGACCACACTGAGAATGCGCCGGTCCTCCGGACTGCATCCCACCCGTGGCCGAGCATGTAAAGCTCGACCACTGCGGGGTCCACGAATTCTGAGATGCGATCGTCGGTCACAGCGCCTCTCCGGGCGGCTTAAGGTTGCTCAGCAGGCCTTCTACATCGAACACTTGTTCGGTTGGGATCGTGACGGCGACGGTGGACGTGTTGGCAGTGGGTGGGAGTCCCGTCAGACTGGCCCAGTACGCGCATCGCTTCAGCAGCATCTGCTCTCGCTCGCTCTGGAGCCAGTCGTCGGGATCTTCCGGAACGTCGACCACGATCAGCACACGCGGCACATAGAGCATCTCGCGCTCGATTCGCAAGCGATCGTAGTCCTTGACGTCGAGGTCGTACGTGAAGTTGTCGGCTGAGGTGTCGACGGTGTGCGTGCACTTCAGCTGGGCCGCGAGCTGGCCGCCAGCCATGCCTCCAACATCAGGAGCGGTGAACTCGATGTCCTTGCTGTTCTGGTCGTAAGGCGGGACCGATGCGTCGACGCCGGCGGCAGCGGCTACTGCCCGGACGATTGCCCGGCTGAAGTGGTCCTTTTGGGCGGTGATGTGCATCGACTTAGCGCGCGAAGCGTAGCCGGATCCGCGAGTCATTCGATCGGCGGAAATCGGGAGAGTCGAACTGGGACGGCGTCATGCCTAGGTGCTGATCACGCGATCGGCTATTCGCAAAGGGCTATAGCAAAGGGGCACCTAGGCGGCCTCCGATCCACGCTGGGCACGAACGGAACACCCCGAAAGGCCCACCTCCCGGCCACTGCGCCCGAGACCGGCGCTTCTAGCTGGAGACGCAGCTTGTGCGAAACGAAACAACCTTGACGGACTAGATGCACGGGGACCGTGCGGTACTGGCTCGGGACCGCCCGCACGGGCGTTGCGCGGTCTCGCGTGCCGTTGGGACACAGCTATTGCTGTGTCCTCGCACCCCCGTGCATCTAGTCTGTGCAGAGATCGGCGGCGCTACGAGGGCGCGACAGGTGATACCGCTGCGCGCGACAGACTCAGGAAGAGGCGAGGCTCAGCGAGACTTGCGCAGCAGCTGCTCTGAGCGCGCGAAAATCGTGGAAACGGGAACTTCGAGCGCGTCGGCGATCTTGAGGATGTTCGCGAGCGACACGTTGCGCTCGCCGCGCTCGACGTCACCGTAGTACCCCCGGTTCAGGCCGCTCTTGAGCGCGAGCCGTTCCTGAGCGATGCCCCTCTCCTTGCGAAGCTCGCGGATCGCAGCGCCAAAAGCCGCGTGGGAAGGCGAGAGCGCAGGCATCGCGGAAGTCTGTCTGTCTCGCCCGCTATAAGTCTACACGCTATACGAGTCAATTGATTGGCCCCGGCGCGGCGGCAACCGCCCGGGGCCCGGCACGGAAAGGAAGGACCTTCCCATGCAGCATCAGCGTATTCCAGCGGAGCAGCACAGCACGCGGCTCTCAGAGGACGAGATCGACAACACCGTCGTCGGCTTCCTCCTCGACAAGCCCTGGTGGCCGTGGAGCCTCGAGGAGATCGGGCGCGAACTCGGCGACCGGCCGGACGCCGAAGACGCCGTAGCCCGACTCGCAGGCGCTGGTCTCGTTCATCGGCTCGGGGACTTCGCGTTCCCGACACGGAGCCTTCGGCGCGCCAGCAAGCTTCGCCTCGACACGCCCGATTGAGCTGGGCTGTAAGTCGTTGGCCGCCGCGACCGCTTCGCGGTCTATATCCCATGTGAGGACACATCCCGCCTTTCATGCGTCGATCGCAGCTCCGCCTACGCAGGTCGTCGAGCGATACGTCTCGCGAGCGGAGCTGGCTCGCGTCATGGGCGTGAGCACCGCGACTGTGGATCGGCTCGTCACCGAAGGTATGCCGTCGGTGACCTGGGGTCGTCGTACGAGGCGGTTCCGAGCATCGGTGGCGATCGCGTGGGCCGGCGAGAGGCGACGCATCGTATGAGCCTCACGAAGCTCCCATCAGGTCGGTGGCGCGCACAGGTCTACGACTCGGCTCGCAGGCGGAACGTGAGCGTCTCGCGCGTGCTCGGCGTGTCGGGAACGTTCGCGACAAGGGCCGAGGCAAAGCGGGCGCGTGAGCTGGCGCGGGCGCGTCTGGGTGAGGATCTCGCGAAGCCCGTCACGCTCGCCGCCTTCTGGGAGCGCTGGACGACCGATCCGCTGTTCGCGAGACCGAAGGGGTCCACCAACATCCACAACCGCGAGCGCACGAAGGCATTCGTCGCTCGATATGGCGCGCGGCCGATCGACGCGATCGATGACAGCGTGGTCGCGGAGTGGCTCGCCGGCGGCTCGCGCAACGGCACAGTTCCGGCGCTACGCGCGATGTTCAACGACGCGGCCTCGGCGAAGGCGGGGCGAGTCGTGCGCGGCAACCCCTTCGCGCGGCTTGGCATTTCCCGCGGCCCCGGTCGCCGGCACGAGCAGCCACCGAGCGAGGAGGAGGTCTGGAAGATCATCCGTTGCGCTCGCGAGCTGGCAACACCGTCGTTTGCGGCATGGCTGCAAGTCGCCGCGTTCACAGGTCTGCGGCCCGGCGAGCTGGACGCGCTGCGCCGCGTGAACGTCGACCTAACGCGATCGCGCATCCGCGTCGTCGAGCAGTTCAGCGCCGCGACGCGCACGTTCACGCTGCCGAAGAACGGACAGACACGAGAGGCACCGCTTACCGATCCTGCCCGCGAGGCGCTCGTCTCGTTGCCGATCGAAAGCGAGTTCTGCTTCGCACCGATCCGAGGCCAGCACTGGACTGCTTCGGCGCGCGCCTACCACTGGAAGGCGGTCAGGGCAACGGCAGGATGGGAGGGCAGCCTGTACCTCGCCACCCGCCACTTCGCCGGTTGGTACATGGTCAACGTGCTCGAGCTGCCATCGGAGGATGTCGCGATCGCGCTCGGGCACACAGACGGCGGCGAGTTGGTGCGACGGCTCTACGGGCACCGCGACCGCGACAGGGCGCTAGATCGAGTTGCCGCCGCTTACGGGCGCACGGCGAGCTTCACGCAGATGGAGCTCAGCGTGGGCCTGGGAATACCGTCGCAAGACGCAGATACGTTGACGAGCAATGGCAGATAGACCACGCGCAGCCGCAACGACCGATCCGGCGGGTACTCGCGTTGTGCTCCACGGACGGCTCTGGGACGAAAAGATCGCCCGCGACCATCCGGAGATCGCCTCGCACAAACACGACGCCTTGCGAGCTGTGTCGGCGCCCGACCACGTCGCGCCCGATCCGGCTTCCGCGAACCGCAAGCGCTTCTACCTGCGCGACGCCGGTCCGAGTCGATGGCTACTCGTGGTCGTAAGCTATGAGCAGACGCCGGCACGGATCATCTCCGTGTTCGCCAACCGGAAGGACCCCAAGACATGGAGCGCGTGAACATCAAGATCGGGCCGTTGACGTTCGATCGGGCCAACTACGACGCCGAGAGCGACGTGCTCTACCTACATGTGGGCGATCCGCAGACCGCGGAGGGCGAGGAGACGCCCGAGGGTCACGTGCTGCGCTACGCGCCCGGAACGAGCCAGGTGATCGGGCTGACGGTTCTGGGCGCGCGGGAGACCCTGGAGCGCGACGGGCGCCTCTCGATAACGGTCCCCGAGACGATCGAGACCACTGCCGAGGATTTGGCGCCCGCGCTGGCTGCGGCTTAGCAGCTTCGAGTGCCCCACGCAAGCCGGGACCGTCTGGACTAGCACGAGCGTACGAGCAGAACCCGTAAAGCCAACCAATTCGGAGGCCGTGCGGACTGAAAGCCTCCGTGACTCCGCGTGGGGCGTCACGTTCGCTTTACCCAGACGATGCTCGAAGATGACTTGCGGGACGGACGAGGAGCGCTGAGCTTCCCAGTATGCCCGCTGCTCCCGCGAGTACGCTTCGGGCGTGAAATCGCGCCGGTCGCCGTGGGGACAGGCCCGCCACCTAGCGGAGCTAGTGGCGCGCGGAACCGTCCGTCGTCTTCCGGCGGCGAGTGGGCCTACGGACCTTGCGATTGCGCTACTGATGGTGGCCCTCGTCAGGCTCGTGCTGATCCTATTCGGGCTCCCCCTCCGTCTGTACAGTCGCGAATTGGTTCTGCTCGCGCTGGCCGTGGGGCTCGCCTTCCTGGCGCTTGACCGACTCAGAACCTGGGATTTCGGTGATCTCCTTCAAAACCTCGGCGAAATAGCCCGGCTGAGTAATGGCTCGGGAAGAGAGCTTCTTCATGCGCTGACGCATCGCCAAGTTGCCGAGACCGTTGAATTGGCGGAAAGCCTCCAGAGAGACGGCCTGTACGCATCCACGACTCAGGAGAGTGCACCGCTGTTCGACACGCTCTTCGCCATTGGCGGTGCGCCCTATCGTGGAACGGACCGGCATTCGCCGAGCGACTACTTCGAGGCCTACGGGTGGTTTCTTGAGCAGCACGGACGATCGCTCGCAGACCGTCCATTGTCGTCCGGAGCCGACCTACGGATCCTTACGGTCTCTCCGCAGCAGCTCCGCCAGGACTTCTTCGAGGACTCGTCCTCATATCTCGCATTTCGCGAGTGGCATAAGAAGAACGGGGTGTCTCTCCTGTGGGTCGACCCGGGGCAGGCCTCCGAGCTCGCGGCGCAGTTCGGTCTCGGCGATGCCGACGTTGGGCTTTGGCCGCGGTTCGCGCTGCTCTTCTATCCTCGGAAGGATGGAGGCGTGACGCTCGGGATTCGGTTTCCGGGCCAAACCGATCACGAGCCCTCGTATCGGGCCGTCAAGGAGTACATCGGGAGGCTCGAAGCTGCTGCACAGCCGGTTGACGACCCCGATAGCGGCATAGAGCTGTTCGGGGCAGAGCTTGCCTCGGCGTGGGGCGCCTATGTCGATGTACATGCACGGATGGATCCACGGGGGCGAGTCGCGCGAATGCTCGACTCTGAGCTTCAAGGGCGCACGTACATCCTCGATGCGGCGGCCGGGATGGGTTGCGAGAGCGTCTATCTGCTTAAGCGGGGCTTCAGCGTTGAGTCAAACGAGATCGACCCCTTTCTTGCGCTGGAGGCTGAACAACTAGCGCAGCGCCATGGTATGTCACTAAGACTGAGTCACCACTTGTGGGAGACGATGTATGCCACGATGTCGGGTAACTTCAAATTTGACGCCACACTCGTATTGGGCAACGCTCTTTCTCTCGTCACAAATGCGGAGCATCGCCGAGCATGTATTCGTTCGTTCCGGGACGTCTTGGCTCCACACGGAATCCTGGTAATCGACGAGCGCAACTACCCACAGATCCTCGCCCAACGCGAGCACATCCTCAAAAATCCACTCAAGGCATTCGGTCCGGCGACGAAGGGCGACGTCATGTTTCAAGGAGACCAAATACGAGGCTATCCGGCAGCGATCTCTCCCGACCTCATCGTGTGGGACTTTTTCTTGAACGGACCCGCCTTGCGAGGAGAAGATCTCTCGCGGAGGCGGCTGGGGGGGCCGCTTTTGGAGCTTTATCCCTTCAAGCGTGGGGAGCTCCTGTCACTACTCGTCGAAACAGGTTTCTATAGGATCAAGGTCTACGCTGACCTTGAGCTAGTCGCCGAAGATATCAATGAAGTACCGAATGATCCACGCGTAACCGGCGCCGACTTCTTGACTTACGTCGCTGAGAAGCCACTGGACTGATCGTGGAGGGGAATCCGTATGCGCCCGGCGCTGGTCGTGTCCCCACCGTCCTCGCCGGGCGCGACCGGGAGACAGGTCGCTTTGTTGAGCTGCTGGACGAACTCGTAACAGGCGGGTCCGAGCGTAGCTTAATCACCGTCGGCTTTCGCGGCATGGGCAAGACAGTGTTGTTGAATCGCTTCGAGATTCTTGCTGAGCAGCGTGGCTGTGTTACCCAGTACTGCGAGCCCGACGATGATGCGACCTTGTCGACGGTGATTACCAGAGCAGCGTCTCGACTTCTAGGGGCACTAAAGTTGAGCCGCCGGGTGCAGGCGGCGGTTAGTGAGCGTCTATCGGTTCTCGAAGCGTTCGCGCTCGAGGAGTCAAGCAGCGGACTTCGTTTGCGTCTGAGCGCGAACATTGATGATCGCTCCGCGCTCGCGAATGACATGACGGCCGTGCTAATTGAGATTGGGCAGGCTGCTCGCGAAAAAAACACGCCCGCGATCTTCTTGGTTGACGAGATGCAGGCCGTCGATTTGGACGAGTTGAAAGCGTTCCTCGTCGGACTACACCGAGTCACGCAGCTTCAGTTGCCTCTTGTGCTCGTGGGTACAGGTCTCCCGCAATTGCCGGAGCTCATCGCGAAGGCACGGCCGTACGGCACTCGGATGTTCGACTTCTTTCCTGTCGGCTGTTTGGACCGCGCGAGTTGCGAAGACGCGATTCGTGGGCCCGCCAAGACGAAAGGCGTCGAGTACACCCGGGACGCAGTCGCTGAGCTCGTTGGACTCACGGAGGGCTACCCGTATTACGTCCAGATATACGGGAGGCATGTGTGGAAAGCGGCTTCGGCAGCGCCGATTACTCTACAGGAGGTAACAGAAGCGGCGCCGCTCGCGCGGGCCGAAATGGAGTCTGGGTTCTTGGCGGGACGCCTCGGGGAGACCACGGACGCCGAGCGCGCATATCTCCTAGCGATGGCGCAACTGACCGACACCTGCGATATCGAACACGTCGAGCGGGGAAGCCGGCGCCGCGCAAGCTTCGACATGCGGGCGACACGAGAGAGTCTTATTTCAGCCGGGCATATCTGTCTCGAAGATGGGGGCCGCCTAAGTTTTACCGTTCCAGGGTTCGGGGACTACGTGGTCAGGAGGCTTGACTCGGACCTGTCGGCTCGGGGCTAAGCGTCGGCCATGAAGCGCTCAAACTGCTCTCGATACCGGGAAGCCGACTTCTTATCGAAGATGAGTTGCATGGTTCCGTTGGCCCCCCAATACAACGTCGTCTGGCTATCGGTGACCGCAAAGCCCTCGGTCGGCTCCTTGTCGAGCTCGTGAATGCACCAGCCGGCCTCCGAAAGACGTCTCAACGTCTTGGCCGTGTGCTCTGGCACTCGCGTCGGCGGGCAGAGGCAGATCCGCGCCGCGACGCCGCGCCCGACGGGGGCTGATATGAGGGCAGCAAGCCACCCGTTCGGGGCTGTCTCACTAGCAAGAACAATGTCAACTCGGCGCTGGCTGTTCTGGACGATCCGGCGTAGCCACTCTCCGGCAGTCGCAGTTGGAAGCGTCCCCTCTCTTAGGGCTCTGAGATCCTCGTCCATTGCGCGGAGGTGCTTATCGACGAACTCAAGCACGGGACGATGCGATTGATCCTGTGGCCCCAGCCGTCTGCGAATGAGAAAGTCGAAAATCACAGGCCGCACCTACTTGAAGGCAGAATCGATGACGCAGCGTCCGCTTGGCCCGGCTGATCGTAGACCGACACCTGTGTCGTCAGCCGTCGCGAAGGACCGCGGGTATCTCCAGCGCGGCGAGGAGACGGCGTCCTCATTAGGCGTCGCCACGTCGTCCACCGCCCACAAAACCGCCCACACCAGCCAACACAGCCCGCAACCGTGGCCTCCAACCCCTGTCTCCCCGATAGAAATGCTGGTGGGTGCTGGGACGGACTTGGGGGCGTCCTGAGAGCGCAGCATTTGGCTCTGGCGCTGGGATCGCGGGGTGATGTGGCCGGCGGAGGTGGATCGGCCAGCTGTGCCGCATCGAGGGCCATCCGCCCACGACCGCCCACGTGACGGGGAGCTGACCGCCCCACGTTGCCCAGGGGGAGCAAGCGTGAGTAGTCGCCCGTTTCTGGGCCCGCTCGAACACCTTAAGGGCGGTGCGAGCTGAACCTAAACCTGGAGATCTTGCGTGACCCAAGCTGTGGCGACATCGCTGAGCGCGGCTTCGTCGTCGATATCCACCTCCTTATAAATCTGCGCGACGAAGTCGCTCGGAAGGTTTGGGGCGAGAGAGTCCTTAATGAGCGCGCATCGGCGCCCTGTCACGAGCATGGCGCCAACCTCAACGAAAACATTGTCGTTTAGCTGTGCGGTTTTGTGACCCTTTGGGCTGCCTCTCGTCTCAAGGATTGCGATTCCGTACTTACAGCCCCAGATGTGGGCCGCTACGTTGCCGAAGAGCTGATCGTCGGCGTTACGGTCCGAAGCTAGATGCATGACCAGACCAGTGCGTGCGATCGTCTCCCGCAGGGTGGCAATCGCCCGAGCAATTGGGTCAGAAGCACTATCGCTATCCCTCGGCAATCTCGTCATGCAGAACACGTTCCGCTCATACATGGTGAACGAGCTCGAACTGCCCTCCGAGGACGTAGCGATCGCGCTCGGGCACACGGGATGGCGGCGAGCTGGTGCGCAAGCTCTACGGCCATCGGGACCGAGATCGCGCACTCGACCGCGTGACTGCTGCCTACGAGCGCACGGCGAGCCAAGCGCAGATGCGGCTGTCTGATGGCGGGATCGTCCTCGCGGGCGGTAACGTGATGCTTGGTATGAGCACCGCAGAGGCGCCCATCGACCTCCACGGCCTCCGCGGGCGTCGGGATGAGATCCTTGGATACGCCGCGAACCACGGTGCGCGAAACGTCCGCGTGTTCGGCTCGACCGCCAGAGGTGAAACCAGGAACGGCAGTGACGTCGACCTGCTCGTGGAGATGGACCCTGGCCGCAGCCTGTTGGACCTTGTCGGCTTGTGGCAAGACCTCGAAGACCTCCTCGGCGCGCACGTCGACGTGCTTAGCGACGGTGGCGTGAGCCCGCATCTGCGCGAGCGCATTTACGCCGAGGCTGTTCCGCTGTGAAAGACGAGCGCGTCTACCTGCTCCACGCGATCGACTCGATAGACGCAATCCAGCGCTACACGGTCGACGGCCGGGATGCCTTTCTTGCCGATCCGAAGACGCAGGACGCGGTCATCCGCAACATTGAGGTCATCGGCCAGGCGGTAAAGGGCATCTCCGAGCAGACACGGTCGTTTGAGCCCGCTGTCCCGTGGCGACAGATCGCGGGCATGCGCGACAAGCTCCTCACGAATACTTCGGGGTCGACTTGGCCCTGGTCTGGGACGTAGTGGAGCGAGAACTGCCGGTCCTGCGCCCACAGCTCGAGGAGCTGGCCGAGCGCCTAGCGCAGGACGCAGGCTCCGGCGCTGAGCCAGCTTCCTGACCCTTGTGCTGTGCCCCGACTGAAGGAACGCCGCGCTTAGGTGTACGGATTTGCCGAGACGCGTGTTTTGGCCAAGTCGTATCGATCGCCGAGGCCGAGCGCGCAGCAGGGCGTTGGATCGAGTCAGCGAGCGCTCGGCTGATCTTGCTGGTCTGCCTCCGGGCCTTCGCAGGCCGGGTGCTGCAGTCGCGCCCTGACTGAGGTCGGCGGGCGGACGGACGTGCCATGACGGCGTACGCTTCCACCATGTCGTTTTTCATCCGTCCACAGAAGCCTGATCCGCCCGACTCCCCAGAGGCTCTGTTTCGCGAACTGCGACCGCGCGACTCGAATGTCCGCGATCTACTCCTTCGTCAAGGCGATGCGCTGCGCGCCTACCACCAGCTGGGTGACTCCGCGCACGACGTCGCGATCGAGCTGCCGACGGGCGCCGGCAAGACGCTCGTCGGGTTGCTCGCGGGAGAGTGGCGGCGTGTGGCACTCGACCAGCGCGTCGCCTACCTGTGTCCCACGGTTCAGCTCGCCAACCAGGCGGTAGCGAAGGCGGGCGAGTACGGGCTGGACGTCGTCAACCTCACTGGTACTCATCGCCGGTCGGACCAGGCCGACGTCACGAAGTACACCCGCCACCAGGCGATTGTGCGCTTTGCGCCAGCCGAGCGCGAGCGCTCACGAGCTCGGGTCCAGGTCGCGCGGCTGCCCCGAGGAGTAGTGCGGACGCTCGCGCTCATCTAGCCAGCCCTGCATCCACCAGGGGTTGCGCCCGGCCAGGACGAGGGCGACCTGGGTCGCGAGGAGCGCCGCGAAGATCGCGAAGAACAGTGGCTTCTCGTCCAGCGCGGCGAGCGTCACGCTCACCGCGAGCAGAAACAGCGTGGCCGGCAGCTTGAAGCGGCCGTGCCGTGGCTCGGGCTCTTGGCGCGTGGCGAAGCGTTTGGCCAGCTGCGGGATGCCGAGCGCCAGTCCGATAGCTATGCCGAGCCACATGAGTGGAATCATCGCGCGAACTGGCGCTCCCATCGCGCGAACCAGGTTCGCGCGATGGATCGAGCCCGCTGTTGTTCTTGCTCGGTGTATGCCTTAGTGCTGAGGCTTGCTCGTCGCCGGCAGTCCTACCCCGACTTCGATCGGCGACCCGCCAGGAGCGATCGCGTGGGCGTCGAGGATCGGTATCCCCTGTGGGTTCTGGTCGGTCCAGAAGATCGTGCCGGCGCCGGCTGCGTCGATCGTCGTGGTTATCTGCGAAAAGTTGCTGTGTGTCGCAAAGCGAACAGGGGGTTCGCGTGACCCTGTAACCGTTGCCAGCATCCCGACGATTTCGCTACGCGTGAAGCTCGACCAGCCGATCGCGACCTCGCCTGTCAGGTTGACGGCCACGTGCGTGCGCAGCGCGCTGTCCGGCCGGCCCAGCCGCGTATGTGCTTCTCCGACTCTACCGAGTGCGAACAGCTGCGAGCCCTCACCCTCAAACAGCACGCTCCCGAGTGGATCTGTCGCGAGCGAGATGTAGTCGGGCAGGAAATGGATTGGCGAGCGACGCCAGGGCCCCAGCCTTCCCGAGGGCCTGACGCGGGCCAGATAGGAGGCTTCGGGACGCTTGCCTTCTTCGCCGTTGGGCCTGACCCAGATCGTGGTCCACGCGAGCAACGCCCCGCCGGAGCTATCCATCGCCACGACCGGGTTGTAGAACTGCTCGCTCAGGTGCCGGCGGCGGTCAAGCTGGCGCCTCAGGACGGCGCGCGGGCGCGTGAATCTACCCCCGACCGCGGCGCTGCTCGTGAGAACCTCGCGGGTCGTTTCCAAGAAGAATGCGCTCGGCTCTCCGCCCAAGACCACGAGCGCGCGCCCGCGACGGTCCACTCCCAGACCGAGCACGCTGAGGCGGCCGGGCAGGCGTTGCGGAGTGCTGAGCCCTCCGGTCGGACTGGTCCACGCGAGGTAGACGCTTTCGCGCACTCGCCAGGCCACGAGCACCTCGCCCGCGGGATTGCCGGCGATCTCGGCGCCTTCGACTTGACTGCCGCCAGGCAAGCTCACGGGAGCGCCGAAGTGTCCCCCTGCCGGCTGGAGCGCGAACCAGCCGCCGTGGATGTCATACCGGGCGCCCCCCTGCTTTTGCAGGTATTCGGTGAACGTGCGGTCGACACCGCTCACCCAAGCGTCTCCAGCGTCATCCAGGGCGACGGCCGTCGGCGAGGACAGCGTACTCGACGGCGTTATCGCGCCCAGATCCTGGAACCCGCTGCCAACCGACCCGATCGCTACTCGCGTGTTTGCGTAGTAGTCGAGGAATTCTTCGTCAGAGCAGCCGTCTTCCCACGCCGCGAGCGTCTCGCCGCGGTCGTTGGCGGTTGCGGTGAGGGAGTCGGCCAACACTTTGCACGGCGCTGCGGCCAACGCAGGCGACGGGGCGAGCAAGAACGCGCTCAGGAGACCGATCGCCCTGAGCAGAGCCCTGGCATGCGGGCAACGCGGGAGGGTCATCTCATCACGGAACATCGGCAACTGAAGGGAGTTGCGCGAGCCGACTGACTCTCACCGGCCAGGTGCTCCTTCTCGCGCGGCCTGGCGTCCTTAACCATCTGCTCGGCTACGCATCGCTCTCGCGCAGCCCGACCCGCGTGCTCGCGCACGACGACGCCGGCGCGGTCGGCCAGGATCAGGATCTCGGGCGCGGGGCAAGGAACGGTGCACTCCGGCGAGAGCAGCGGCTTGGTTGTGGGGGGAGCGGGAGGCGGCCGCCAACACCTCGGAGGAACTCGCCTCCCGCTTCCTACCCGTCCGGCTTGATCACGGTCGCTATCGCTCCAAAAATGATGCCGCCCACACCCGCCATGAGCGCGACCCAGCCCGGATGCTCGCTGATCCAGTCAATCCGATACCAGCCGGAGTCCGGAATGGCCAAGGACCAGATCGCAAATCCGGCGAGCGCCAGCAGCGCAAGCACTCCATCCTTGAGCCTCAGTTTATGGCGTGTCGTTACCGCGCCAAGAAGCACAAGGACAACCGCGAGCGCCCCGGCGATGATGAGCCATAGCTCGCTGGGGTTGGGGTCCGGCGTTTCGGTTTTGAGCTGTGTGATCCCGACGGTATAGATCGCGATCACGTCGGCCGGTATCCACTGGATGACTCGGTCGACGAACGGTTTGACACCGGTTTCCTGCGCGTCGAGGCTACTTGTTCCCGAAGCACGACCAACGCTCCATGCACTCATGCTCTACCCCCCGGCTTCGCTAGTGAGTTAGTCTTGCGGGACCTTACCCGAGCACTCGATCAATATCAATATGCCGGAACCATACGGAGAGCTATCAATCCAGGAGCGAGCGAGGATCGTTGTCGCGATGACCGAATGGGCTCGCCGACAGCGCCCAAGACGCAGGCCGCTGCTTCGTTACATCGACGGCTCGACCCTACGTCCGCAGGATTTGCTCACAGAGTCGGCCGCTCCGTTTCTTGCCACGCTCGGCTCGATCGAGCGTCCAAGGACGCGACCGTCGCGACACTGGGCGCACGTACTGAACCTGATCGCCGTCAGCATGTCACACGGCGAGAGTCTCGATGAAATTCTCCGCGACTTTCAGGTCGATCAGGCTCGGCTTAACCGTCGCGATATTGCTGGCGGCGGGACTCTGTCTGCCTGATGGCCGTCCTGATAGTAACCCCGCGCGACGATCCGGCTGCACGGCAGTGCGCGAAGTGGGCGGACCAACTGGCTGCCCGATATGGCTCGGAGGTTGTCGTCCTCACGCCTCGGCGTCGATCCGAAGTCGATGAGGCCTTGGTCTCGGGTAACCATGTTCTCTACTTCGGGCACGGGGTTCGAGACGCTCTCATCGCGAGGAAGCGCCTGTTCAAGAGTGAGATACGCCTTGCAGACCGCGATAACCTGACTGGCGCGCAAAAGCGCGTCGTGGTGGCTATCGCATGTTGGTCGGCGGAGGAACTTGCGCGACTTGTCACCGATCCCTCGAACAGCACGTCGGTCCGCTGCTACGTGGGCTGGCTCGACGAGGTTTCATGGCCCAACGATTGGCGCGATCCGATAGGAGAGGCGCTTGTTGAGAGCCTCTCGCTGCTGTTCGACGGGCAAACGGTCGGGGACCTGCGGGACGAGTTGCGACTTAGATTTCAAGCGGCGCATGACACATACCGCGCCAACGCCGAGCGGCGTTTGCCACCGGGACACGCGCGCTTCGCGAAGATGTGCGCCTTGTATTGGGCTCATCGGTTGTTCATTGAGGGCGACGTGACGGCCGTTTTTTGACCACGAAGCGGTTATCGCTGCGCCGCCGCGCGATCATTCTTTGCTCCCCGCGACTAGGTCATCTCGGCCATGGCGTTGGCAAGTCTCATCGCGGAGAACATTGCTGGTCACGGCCCGGCGCACTCTGGCGAGCGGCAGATGAAAGCTCTAGCGATGTCAAGCCGTCAGACAAGGGGCTTCGCAATCGCGCGAACCACGTTCGCGCGATGTCCTGCCGAGTGCGGGTGGCGACCGCCAGCAAGGACTCTGGCACCGCTGCCCGAATGGGGAGAGCGGGACGGGCGAGCCTCCCGCTCCCGTCACCACCGCTGGACTATTTCTCCTTACGAACGCCCTTCAACGGCGCCTTGTCGGACTTCACGTCCATGAAGCGTCCCGTGCCCGTGTCTCGCTTGACGTAATGCCCGTTGGGCATCTTGACCTGCGTGCGATCACGAACCGCTCCTTTGCGGTGGCCGTCCCCTGTTGGCGGATTCTTAGCCATCGGGGACACCTCCTTGCTTCTACGCTACCGCTACTACTTAGCCCGGCCGTTCCGGGCACGCTTGAGCAAGGATCCACTCGAAGCTAGGAGGGCGCCAGGGGGAGGGGGAGGCTTCACGGATCGCGGCCCCCAAACTCGCGAGCGTTTTCGGGCCAGCTTGCTGGAGCGGCGATAGCTGCTAGCGGCGTTCTCGCTCCGCCTTCTCGGTGCGCCGGACCTTGAGCGTGATCGCTAGGACGTTCGCGCTGCCGAAAAGAAAGAACGCGCAGATTGCAAGAGTGAGCCACTCGAAAGTGCCGAAAACAAGAACCACCGCGAAGATCGGTCCGAAGAACACGATCGGGCGCACAGTGACACCGCGGAGAAACCGCAGCCGTTCGAGAGGTGTGGCGCCCTTCGGGGGAACCGGCCCGGTGAGCCAGCGCATGAATCGAGCTTCCCAGGGGCTAGGGGGGCGTCGTTCCAGTTGCCACCACTCAGACTTCGACATCGAGGTAGCGTAACCGCGTTGCTTTTGTCGTCGGGTTTGAGGATCACACCGCTGTTGTGCATGGTGTGCTCCCGCCGGCGCCAGCTCGCCCCTCCACCTCTAAGGGAGCACTAAGGGCCGGCCACCTTGAAGGCACCACTGCGTGCCGGCTACCACGATAGCCCTAACGAATGCCGGTCGCAGCCAAACTCGACGCGTGCAACACAGGATCGCCGAGGACGCATTTAGAACCGCGGGCGACGTTAAGGCAGGCTGACGAGCCGACGGGCTCCCGGTTAGGTTCGCTCTTGCGCGACACAACCGGCAGTGCGGCAGCGGCCAAGCCACGACCCGGGCCGGTAAAGCTGGCAGGTGGCTGGCGTTGCGTTCGGGTGCTTCGACAACGCGCCACGATTGTGGCGTATTGCAAGTTGCCGTGCCCGCCGAGGCGCTCCCGGCGTGCTGGACCTAGATACCCTGACCGAGATGCCACGTCAGCACAACCACGCGCATCGGCGTAAGCAAAGCCGCCGTCGCCGAGCGCTTGCGGCTGTCTATCCGCTCGGCGTACTCGTAGCGGTCACGGCCAGTCTCATTCTGGGGCCTTATGCCGGTGGTTCCGTAGTCGCGCTGGCCCTCGGCCTGTTCGCGGCGTTGCTCACCGCCATTACTCTGGTCATTCTCTTGACGCTAGACGTCGATTCGCGGTGGCCGAGTCTTCCGGACGTGGTCGCCGAGAGCTACCTCGTCGCGTGGTTTCTTCTGGCGATGGCGTCGGTGACGCTTGCTGCCTTTGTCGATGACGCAAAGCCCAAATGGCTTACCACGCTTGCGATAACGCTCGCGCTGGCCAGTGGTGTGCTTGGCTCGATATCGCTCTTCCAGCTACTGCGCATCTCTACCGGCGAGGGGCGCCAGCAGTATCTCGGTCATTTGCTCGCCGTCAGGCTCAACAGGCTCTGGGGTATTGCATCAGACGGGACGGAGATCGACGAAATGATGGCGCTAAAGCCGTTCCTTGTGCGGTTTCAGTCGGCCATAGACGTGGCAGATATTTCGGCGCTTCGCGAACGAGTATCGGAGATTTCGATCGCTGGCGAAACCACACGCCAGACGAACCTAACGGCCTTGTTGGCACTCGACCTAAAACTTATCCGTGATCTTGGACGAGCCATCTTGCTCGGGCGGCTCGACTCGCCGGATGTGGGGACCGGACTTCTACCTCAACTTGGAAAGGTAATCGCTCAGCATGCTGTGGCACTCAACGGACAATCGAAGGTCGGGCCCGAGGCGCAGCGCACGGCGGCTGCGTATCTCGGCGAAGCGTCGCGCAGCTTTGCGTGGCTAGAGAGCGCTGCCTACAGAGAGGCGGTGGAGAGGGGAGAGGCACCACCCGAGCTTTGTGCCGCAGCCGCCGGGGCCGTGGTCGCGCGTGACCACATCCTCGACGCCGTCGACCCAGAGACAGCTGAGCCTGCGTCGGCATTGCCGGAAGGGCTCACCGATCCGGCGGCGGTACTGATCTGGTGGTGGTGTTACTGCGACTTCAACGGATCGCACGACGGACGCGCTTTCTATGCCGTTCTATGGATGTTGACTGGGGAAAAGTTCTTTGGAACCTTCGGCTGGGGTGACCGCTACTTGCTCAGCGAGCTCAACGACAGACTGGTAAATGCTTCGTCCGGCGATGCACGGCGACTGCATGCTCAGCAACTGGTCGGCAATGTCGGCGGCATTCAACGCGTCGCACTTGAATTGCTCGCGACGAGCATGGCGTCCTGGCGTGACCGAAGGATGCCGATACCAGAGGGCTTCGAGCAGAACTGGTCGTACTGGGATGATCCTGTACGTCTTGCTCGCCGGGCTCGGCTCTTTCTGCCGCGTGATAGCGAGCGCTGGATAGCTGAAGCCGATGAGGCCGTAGACGCGTTAGCAGCCTTGCTGGGCCGCGGAACTGCGGACTCGGGCCTGACAGGCTTGGTCGCTCGCTCGCTCGATCACCTGCCGGGGACGTCGATGTTTCCGGTTATTGAGACCCAACGCCGTCCTGCCGCCGCGGTCTTGGCAGTCAGCCTGCATTTGGCCCCTCGAAGCGAGTCAGACGACCTGGTCGAGCTTGAGCGGTTCCTGGCCCGACTTCCGCCACCGCTTGTCGCCGGAGCCGCTCGGCTCGCGGCAGGTATCCTCCACATCGAGACCGCGGTGGCCCAAGCCGACCCCAAGGCTGTTCTTCTCGAGCACCTGAAATTTCTTCATTTCGATCAGCAGATTGCCACCGACTAACGCTGTGCTAGAGCCCTTCGAGTCTTTACTGGATCTTCCGGCGTGGCCATCGAGCCTTGATCTGATTCAGACATCTTCGCAGTGGAACTACGATCCAGAGTGGAGATCGCTTCGCGACGCGCTCGATGCTCGCCTGTTCGCATCCATGCTTCGAGGCGAAGGGATCACCGTTCGCCGCATCGCGTACCTCGAACCTCCTCGTGAAGCGGACCGCAGGCTGCGCCAGGAGCACAGGGCTTGGATCGCCGGTCTGGTTCGCGACCTCTACCAACTCGACATGCCGCGCCACGGGCCCCGCGCTCGCTACCGCTTGAGGCAGCTGATTAGACAGCCGAGTGCGAACGCGCCGGCACCGTTGGGAGACGGCTGGAACTCTCCGATCGAACCTGACTGGAGCCGGGAATTTGCCGCCCTCTGGCAGATGCCTGGTTGCATCGAAAGCAACGTGCCCCCTGTCGAAGTCCCACATGGCCCACCCGCCGACCGCGACCCGCGCTGGTATCTGTGGCACTAGCAGCTAACAGTCGAGACGCGGACGGCGTTTGGAGCAAGCTATGGCTTGCCGCTGGATTGCCCAGACAACCAGACGACAGACCATCCGTCGTAGCCGCGCTTGTCTCATCTCTCGACGGCCAGGTGACGGAGGCAGGACGGGTAGCTGAGCTGACCGGCCCAGCAGATCAGAGGCTCCTACGACACTTGCGGACCACGCATGACGCTGTACTCGTAGGCGCTACGACAATCAGGGTCGAGGGCTACGCATCCCTGCTAGGGCAAACCGAACGAGAACAGCGAGTCGGTGAAGGAAGATCCGAACAGCCATTGCTTTGCATCGTTAGCGGTCGAGCCGAGTTTGACCCGGACCTTCCCGCTTTTCAAGCCAGCGATCTTCCGAAGGTCATCCTTACCGGCACCGAGTCCCGGCCGCGAGGGCTGCCGGCAGCTGCTGATGTCCTGCGAGCCGAAACTAATGACGCAGAAGAACTAGACCTGGCCTCGCTACTTAGAAAGCTACGGGCTCAATACGGCATCCTCCGTCTCCTCTGCGAGGGAGGGCCAACGCTTATCGGCTCACTTGCACGGGGTGGTCTGCTCGACGAGCTCTTCCTGACGTTGTCACCGCGCCTTTCAGGCGGGGATGGCCTGCGCCCGCTAACGAACGTGGGGGCGAAGCCGCGGGAACTGTCGCTCATCGCGTATGCGGAGCAGGATGGCTATCTCTTCACACGGTACGGAGCGACGTCGTGAAGCTACGCCTACGTGATCGTGTGCTCTCCACCAAGCTTGGTGCGCCGCTGATCATGGGCATCGTTAACATTGGTAACGATTCAGTCGCCGACGATAAGTTGCTCCCTACATTGGATGCTCAATACGAGTTTGCAATGAAGCAGCATGCTGACGGAGCGCACATCATTGATCTCGGTGTGCAATCAGGAAGAACTGACACACCGATCCTGCCGGTGCAGGATGAGATCGACCAACTTATTCCCCTCGTTTCTGCCCTAGCCGCTGAGGGCATCTTGGTCTCGGTCGATGTTTGGAGAGCGCCGGTCGTAGAAGCGGCGCTCGACGCTGGCGCCGCACTTATCAACGACGTCTCAGGATTGTCAGACGTGACCGTTGCTGATCTGGCAGGCTCGTCTGGGGCGGGACTAGTAGTAATGCACACGCGCACTCCGCCAAAGACCGAGCGCTTTCCGGGCTACGAGGATGATGACCCCATGGCTGATGTAGTGCAGTTCTTGGGGGAACGGATCGACACGGCGGAAGAGCATGGTGTCTCGAGGGACCAGATCATCGTAGATCCGGGACTTGATTACGCTAAGACACCACGCGAGTCCGTCGCGGTATTGCGCCGGCTTGTCGAGCTGCGCCGGTTCGGGAGACCTATTCTGCTCGCCGTATCGAGGAAGTACTTCATCGGCATGTTGACCGGTAAGCGGCCGGAAGATCGCTTGGCAGGAACGCTCGCGGCCCTTGAATTTGGCGTGACAGCGGGAGCAGACATCGTGCGAGTGCACGATGTTGATGTCGTGGCGGAGTTCCTTCGTTTGCGCTTCTCACTCTATGGCGTCGAGGAGCCTGAGATGAAGGGGAGCATGGACGAAGAAATCCTCAAGTGGCTACCACCTAAGCGGTCACGCAAATGACCTTCAACAGCGAGATTGACTCCCTCGTGCTTGGGCGAGCTGCGCGACGACTTCGCGAGATGCGCGGTCTGTCTATCGATGAAGCCGCCGCGCTTGTCGGTAGGGAAGCAGCGATACTCAACGCGATTGAGCAGGGAGAAATGGATCCTCGCTGGAGTACGATTATGGCTCTGCTCCGCTCGTATGACGCAACGCTTCCTGATCTCGCGTCTGAGATGGACTAGGCGATACTCGGCACTCCAGAATTCAGGGGCGGCATCCTGACCTATTAGATAATCCGATCGGTCGATATGCGCTCGAGGTCGGCTCGTCCGGTACTCTCGACTTTGCGCGAGACAGATGCCGACAAAGGAGCACCATGAGCGATCTTCCTGCCCCATATAGCGAGCGAGATGCTGCTCCGTTTTCGCCCTCCGGAGCGATCTATTTCATGAACGGCTACTCCGACGCGACGATCACATTGCGTGGATCTCATGAGGAGCTCTTCCTAGCATTTAGGGACGAGAATACTTCCATCGCCGCGAGCGCTCCACGCCTGTACGACAAGGAGGCCTTGGAGGCCGGACTCTACGTCCCCGTGCCGCCGCCATTGCTTGCAGAGGCGTTCTATCCACACGATACTCCTGACGAGTATCGACGGCCGACAACACTTCATCTCATGCAAGTGGTCAGCATGAACATGCGCGCCGAAGATAGCTCTTCCCGGTTGCTTATTGGGCTGCCCTATGCCGAGTCTTATCCCGAGCTCTTCTACAGCGCTCCTAACTTTGATGGCACGCCAAGAGATGCGTCAAGCTACGGCGTCGTGCAGTCGCTTCTTGAGCCCGAAGGGGCCATCTCTCCCGAGGAGGCACGCGCTCAATTTGGCTATCCCGCTAGAAGTTTCTTCGGGATTTTTCATATCATCGAGACGCCCGCTGGTAATTTCTTCAACAAGAAGCCAACGCAGATGGAACTTCAGCCGGATCGGGACGGCAAGCTCGCGCTCAAGCTACCGCCCATTCCGTTCGAGTACACGTTGCTAAACGGTCCAATTCCGCTCTACGACGTTAAGAATCCTAACGGCGAACCGGTCGCGGACGTCAAAGTGGCGCATCACAACAGCAAAGAGGAGGCGAGTGGGCCAACGGACGAGGCGTGGCCTTGGCATCGCCCGGACCTCGCAGAGATAGAGCGACGGACGGTCAAAGACGGAACTAGCTAAGGGGCACCGATCCGCACTTTTAGTCCTGAATGGTGGGCTGAGCTGTGCTCGGTCTGGAATGCCGATGCATCAAGGCACGAGTTGGCAGGTCTCGGTCCGGTGCGCCTTGCAGTGACCGACCTTGATGTCGCGGATGCCTGGATACTGTGGGATGCGCGTGGTATTGCGCGTGTGTGCACGCCGAGTGAGCCAGTGGCGTGCTTTGATGCTGTGGAGGCCGTTTGGACAGAGTTCGTTCGAGGCGATCTCAGTGCAGCACGCGGCGTTCTTAGTGGTCGAATTGCCTTCGACGGCGACTTGAGTGCCATACTTCCATACGTTGACGCCTTCAATCAATTGGCTGCGCTCGCCAAGACGCTACCCACAGACCAGGCGTAGGCCCGTTTTTTACGTGGGCTATCGGTCGACGAGCTGGGCCTGGTCGATGGCGCTGACCTCAATCACGACATCGCAAGCGCGGTCGTTGGCTCATTGAGCGCGGTGATCGTGGCCGCCTACGATGATGAGACCTACATCATCTGTGAGCCCGCGTAGGCCGAGCGCTCGTGCACCTTCCCGCGAGGTCAAGCCGATGAAGTTCCGTCTGAACAGCAACGCTCGGGAACTGATCCCATCGTCACTCTCAAGCGCTCACGCCCCCGTCGCGCTTACTGCTGCTCTGAGGGGGGTGGAGCTTGCGGTGGCGCTCACCTCACGGTCCCTCGGTGGCTCTGTAGCGATCGACCCCGAGCACGGATCCACTCGAAGCAAGGCGCGCTGCGTGCGCTCCCTAATGCTCGCCTAGCTCCGGCAGGCCCGCCCCAGCTCGAGCCCGTTCGAGCTAGACCAACTCAGAGGGGGGGTCAAAAACCCCTCTCCCAACGACATCCCTATGTGCAGACCGCAAGGGATCAGGAGATCGTCGGCTGGATCGCCCGGCTCGGCGCCGCCGGCGCCGAGCACGTCCAAGCCCGCTTTGGCATGGGCCGAAGCCAGGCCTACTCGCGGCTGTCGGCGCTAACGCGCGAGGGCCTGCTCGAGCAGAAGCGGCTGCTGCACCGCACTCCCGGGCTGCACGTCGCGAGCTGCGAAGGCCTGCGCCGGACTTGACATCAGTTGGTGCCCGGCGATACACGCGGACCACTTGGCGCACCCGGCACGACATCCGCACGCACTCGACGGCAGACGCTCGGAATTGCGACCGCAAAAAGACCGCAAAGGACGCGAAATCGGCTTAGGAAAGCCAACCCGACCCCTACTCCCCGTTAGGTTCATTTTTCCGGGACAGCCGGCGAACACACTGGTCCCCGGTCCCGCACGCCCATCGACCAGCCCAAGGCGCGCCCGCCCTGGCGCGCTGAGCCCGTGGAGTAGTCTGCCCCCTGGGTACCACGTCAACACAGGACCCCGCCACGATCGGAGAGACGCTCATCGACCCCGCCCCGACGTCTCGCGAGGACCCGACGATCAGGCTCGGCCTGATGACCGCGGCAGGGGTCGCCGAGGAACTAGGCAGGGAACTCGCCGAGGAACTCCCGGCCGAGCTCGCAGCCAGGGTTTCCTCCGAGGTGCGGTGGGAGGTCCCGGTCGTGACCGACGAGTTGGCCGCTCGCGGTGGCGCCGGCACGGAGGTCATCGACGCCGCGCACGGGCGGGTGCTGGGCGAGGATTGGCACCTGGGGGTCGTGTTGACGGACCTGCCCCTGCGCATCGGACGCCGGCCGGTCGTGGCTGACGCCAGCGCCACTCACGGAGTCGCCGTCGTCTCGCTGCCGGCGCTCGGGGCCGTGCAGATGCGAAGGCGCGCACGCGATGCCGTGGTGCGGCTCGTCGACGGGCTCGTCGGAGAGAGCCTCGAGCTCGGCGGACGCGAAGGCGGGGAGCAGCGCCGGCGGGTCCGTCGGCGCCTGCAGGAGATCGCCCGAGCAGAGCGGACCCTGCGCCCCGATGACGACGACGTCGACGTAAGGCTCGTCGCAGCTGTCGTGCGCGGCAACGTCCGGCTGCTTGCCGGGATGCTCCGCGCCAACCGGCCATGGCGGCTGATCGCAAGACTCTCCCGCGCGCTTGCCGCAGCGGGAGCTGCGCTCGTCTTCGCGCTCGTGACTGCCGAAGTGTGGCACCTGGCCGCGGCGCTCAGCCCGTGGAGGCTCGGTGTGCTGAGCGTCATCTCGACGACGGCCGTCGTCGTCTTCCTGATCCTCGTCCACGGTCTGTGGAGGCGCCGGCCGGCGGGCGCCGGTCGCGAGCAGGCGATCCTCTTCAACGTCGCCACCACCCTGACGCTGACGATCGGTGTCGCGTCGCTGTACGCCGTGCTGTTCGTGATCGCCCTCGGGGCTGGGGAGCTGATACTCCAGCAGGGGGTCGTGTCGGAGTCGATCGGGGCCCACGTGAGCTTCGCCACCTACCTGAAGATCGCCTGGATGACCAGCTCGCTCGCCACCGTCGCAGGAGCCCTCGGGGCGGGCCTCGAGAGCGACGCCGCCGTGCGCGAAGCCGCCTATGGATACCGCGCGGAGCGCGAGACCGAGCGGGAAGGCGAGGGCAAAGGCGCCTGAGGCGCGTGTGGGTGCTGGTGCGCCCGCTCGAGGAACTCATACACCAGCCGCCCGGCCATCGACCCTCGCCGACGGCGGAGGCCACGCGCTTGATCGATTCGCTGCGGACGTCCACGACGGCCAGCACGCCGGGCCTGCTCGTCTCTAGCAGCAAAGACAGCTGGACCGGCGCTCGTCTTCGCCTGAGCCAGAGGTGCTACTCCAGGTCCCGCGCGTTCGGTAACCGGCGATCGTTCCTCGTCGCGCCCTGGCCGGACGATCGGGCGTCCTTCATGGCGTGCGCTCAAGTCCCGCTCTTCTGCGGTCGTTGTAGAGCACGAGGTTGCGTATCCGCCCAGTGCACACCACACGACAGCGATCACAGCGTCCGCTTCGCCAGAGCGGTGGTCAAGGCCACCTCGCGCGCGGGTCGGACATCGATCCGGTGCGCCCTGAGAATGGTGTGATCGAACGAGCGGAGCAGCTCGCGCAGACGGGCACCTGGGAGTGGGACCTCGAAAACGACGTCCTGCTGTGGTCGACCAATATGTGGCGTCTCCTTGGGCTCGAGCCCGATTCGGTCACGCCGACCCCCGAGTATGTGCTTGAGCGCGTACATCCAGACGACCGCGAGCGGGTCGAGGGCGAGATCGATCTGGCCAGGCGCGAGGGGAGGCTGCCCGGGCCTACCTATCGGACGATCTGGCCCGACGGCACCGTCCACGTACTGCGCTCATACCCGGCCGTGGCAGAAGAGCGTGAGGGTCGCCCGCGGCGACTCGTCGGTGCTGTGCAGGATGTGACGGACCTGTCTGAGGCCGAGCGGCAGACCTGTGAGACGTTGAACCTCATGGAGACGCTCCAATCGGCCGCACCGGTGGGCTTTGCGTTCGTCGATCGCGACTTTCGCATCGTTCGTATGAACGAGAAGCTGGCCGAGGTGAACGGCTCTCCGCTTGACGAGCAGATCGGGCGGACCGTCGCCGAAGCGGTCCCGGACGTGTGGCGCCAGATGGAGCATGTGTACCGCCGGGTGCTGGAGACCGGCGAGCCGGCGGTGAATCTCGAGGTCACACGTCAGCGGAGCGGCAAGGAGGGTTCGAGGCTATGGCTTGCCAGTTACTACCCGGTGTGGGCAGAGGAGGAGATCATCGGAGTAGGCGTGATCGTGAACGACATCACCGAGCGCCAGGAGGCGGAGCACTTCCGCGCGGCAGTGATGGACACCATGGTGGAGGGGCTCTACGTCCTCGACGAGGAGGGCCGCTTGAAGTTCATGAACTCGGCGGCGTCGACGATGCTCGGCTGGAACGAGGAGGATCTGTGCGGGAAGCACATGCATGCCGCGATCCACGGCCAGCGTGCCGACGGCTCGCCGCTCCCCGAGCACGAATGTGAGCTGCTCAAGGTACGCACCGAGGGGCGGCCGGTACGCGTGAGCCACGACGCCTTTACCCGTCGAGACGGCACGATCTGTCCCGTCGCTTACTCGGCCGCGCCGCTGATGAGCGGCGATAGCGTGAGTGGCGTGGTCGTGGTGTTCCGCGACACGACCGTCGAGCAAGCGGCCGAGGCCCGAGCCAGACGAGAATTGGAGGCGCTGGCCTGGGTCGGTCGCATCAGGGATGCCCTCGACGAGGATCGGCTCGTGCTCTACTCGCAGCCAATCGTTCCCCTGGCGGGTGGGCGGCCGAGCAAGGAGCTGCTCCTCAGGATGATCGGGCACGACGGCGAGGTCATCCCGCCTGGGCGCTTTCTACCCGTCGCCGAGAAGTACGGGCTGATCGGCGAGATCGACCGTTGGGTGATCGGGCAGGCGGTCCGTTTGGCCGCGAGCGGCGAGCGCGTGGAGGCCAACCTCTCGGCGGCGTCGGTCGGCAACCTCGATTTGCTGGCCCTGATCAAGCGTGAACTGCGCGACGCGGACGCCGATCCGGCAAACCTTGTCTTTGAGATCACCGAGACGGCGCTGATGGAGGACATCGAGGCCGGAAAGGTCAATGTGCAGGGGTTGACCGGGATCGGCTGTCAGCTTGCCCTCGATGACTTCGGCACCGGGTTTGGCAGCTTCACCTACCTGAAGTCGGTACCCGTTTCCTATCTGAAGATCGACATCGACTTCGTGCGGGATCTCAAGGCCAATCCTGCCAACCAGGTCCTGGTCAAGGCGATCGTGGGCCTGGCCGAGGGGTTTGGCTGTCAGACGATCGCCGAGGGAGTCGAGGATGCCGAGACGCTCGCGCTTCTCGAGCAATATGGAGTCGACTTCGCTCAGGGCTTCCACCTCGGACGCCCGACGCCGATCGAGGCCTCGTAGGTCAGGGCACAGCAGGACTCCACTGCCCGCCCCGAACCGGGCGCGAGCGGGTAGCCGATGCACTGCAACCGCTAATCCGCGGTGCCTACACGTACGGACGGCCCGTACCGTGGTGGTCATCGGACGACCTTCCACTCGTGATGACGCGTGGACTCAGCAAACCCCCCCCGACATACACACGTACTCGACGGCATAGGTACGCAGCCGGACCGCAACAGGACCGCGTAGGACGCGAAAAACGGCCTCGGAAGGCCAAGTCGAACTTACTCCCCGATCATCGACCCGCCGTATTTCCGAGCGATTCGCAGGAAGGGCAATTCGGGTCGTGAGAAATGCGCAGATGGGTTGACGCTTGGGTCCCGGGTCGTATAGCTTCAGCAATAAACGATTTAGGGCGTCCCGCAGAATCGCGCCCGGGGGTGATGACGATGAGGTCGGTTCGGTCCGTGCTGCGTCCGTGTTTGCTCGTCTTTGTACTGCTGAGCATCTCCGTGGGTGTCGCGCAAGCGGCGGGAGGCACCGCGTCGGAGTCGCTGGGCACCGCCTCGGAATCAGCCTCGTCGGCGACCTCGCCGTCGAACTCTGTGCCCCGGACGGCCATGAGCAACTGCTTGATCTCGCCGCTCCACGCACAAGGAGCTCTGTCCGGTCGCGCCCCTTGCCGCGTGCCCGCGTCATCACGGCAAGCAACTTTCACTCAGAAGAAATCGGAAGGCGCCTTGCCGGCCGCGACGTGGGGCGGGGTGTGCAAAGCGATGACCGAACCGGAAGAAGAAAGCGAAGAAGAACCGCAACCGCTGCCATGTCTGGAAGCGGAACCTGCGACGGGCGTAGCCGAACACCAAGCGACGCTTCGCGGCACCGTCAATGCACATGGGCTGAACGAGGAAGTGTACTTCAGCTATCAGAGCGAACCCCTGTGGATCTCTGAAGGGGAATACGAATATCCGAACGGTGAACATGCGATCAACACGTCACCGAAATCCGTATCGGGGTCTTCGAACGTGCCCATCCAGCAGGAAATCACGGGGCTAAGCCCCGGCACCACTTACTACTTCCGCGTCGAGGCCGGCAAGGTGTTCGTGGACGAAGAAGGATCCGAATGCAACCCGATCTGCGCCGAGAGTGAAAACGAAGTGTCCTTCACGACGCCGGGCACGCCGCCGCCACCTCCCCCTCCGACGGTGACGACCGGCAACGTGGGTCATCTCGGTTTCCGCAGCGCCACGCTGGAAGGCAGCGTGAACCCAAACGGACACGCAACCGAATACTGGTTTGAATGGGGCACGAGCCAGAGCTACGGCCACAGCGTGCCATCGCCGCACGGCAACGCGGGCAGCGGCAGCGAACCCCGGCACGTGAGCGCGTCGATCACCGAACTGGAAGCGGGGACGACCTACCACTACCGACTTGTCGCCAAGGGAGGGTCCACCGCGTACGGCGAAGATCGCACATTCACGACAGATGTCTCGATCCCCTCGGTGGTGGTCTCCGGCAGCGGCACCGAATTCGTCTACTTCCGCGGTGAAAACGGCGGCATCTGGCAGGCGACTCCTGCCGGCGTGGTCAGGGAACTCGGCGGACACGCGCTAGGCAACCCGGCCGCCGTCGCCCTCTCCAACGGGGAGCGCGACGTGTACTTCCGGTCGACCGACGACAGCCTGCGCCGATGGTACCTCAACCCTTCCAACCAGCAGTGGAGCGAAGAAAAGATCGGCTACTCGGTCGGGTCGAGCCCTTCCGTCAGCGCAGCAAAACCGTATGTGATCACCTACCAGCTCTCGGCAGGTTGCATTCAATGTCTCGGCGTCACCTTCTTCGCCGGAGAAAAATGGCACAGCGAATGGACGAGCGGCCAACTGGCCAGCACGCCGACGACGGTCGAAGTCGCCAACCACGAACTTCAGGCCTGGTGGGTCGGCGCGGATGGGGCGCTTTGGTACAGCCACTCCTCCGAACCGACTCGCATCACGAGCTCGCGCCAGGAAAGCGTGGAAAAGTGGCCCGTGGTGCGTGTGGGCAGCACGCCGACGAACGAGAAGCCCGCCGTCGTGCCCTACCCGTCAGGCAAGCAGGTTGTGTACTTCCAGGCACGCGAAGGGTGCATTCTGTGCGACGATCGCATCTTCTGGAACGGAACCACCTGGGTAACCGAAAACGAACGCGGGGTGGGACAGTTGGCCGGGGGTCCGGTCGCCGCGGTTGAAAGCGAAACCGAACAGAGAGCTTATTGGCGCGGAAGCGACGCCGCGATCTGGACCAACTACGGCAATCCGTTGACGTCGCCTTGGAATGTTGCTCGGATCGGCGGTCAGGCGGCTGGCACTCCGGGGATGGCCACCAATTGGTCCTCGTCGATCCCGGTGAGCCTGTACTACTTCGACAAGAACGCTGCGCTCACAGATCTCTACTGGGAAGGCAGTAGCTGGCACTTCAAAACGATCTGTACGGCCCCCTGCCCGCCCAGTGTGCCGGCGATCGCTGAAGGCACGCCATCTGCGGTGACGATGTCCGACGGCTCCGAATACGTCTATTTCCGCGGTCCTGAAAACACCCTCTGGCAGGCAGATGGCTTCGGCGGCGTCAAACTGCTGAGCCCGAACGTGGCCGGCAGCCCCGTTGCGGTGGGCCTGTCCAGCGGCGAGCGCGACGTCTACTTCAGGGCGACGAACGGGTCGATCTGGCGAATGTACTTCAACCCCGCGACGCAGAAATGGAGCTCCTCGGAATCCATCGGCGGTGTCACCGTCGGCGAACCCACGGTATCCGCGGCCTATCCGTACTCGGTCTTCTACCGCCAAGCCGAAGGCTGCCAGCACTGCATCTACCAGAGCTACTACTCAGCGGGCTGGCACACGCGCGCACTCGGGGGCGATGCCGAGGGCATACCCATGGCGGTGACGACAGCCGGGGGCGTCGAGCGGGTCTTCTGGACCCACACGGGCGACGGCGTGATCTGGGAGTGGTATGCCGCCAATCCTCTGGGGTCATGGACGCCGGTGGCGCTCGGCGGGACGGCGACCGACGAACGCCCCGCCCCAGTCTCGTATTCAAGTGGGCATGAAGCGATCTTCTTCCAAGCCCGCGAAGGCTGCATCCTGTGCGACGACGAGTTGTTCCTGAACGGCAGCGGCGTGAGCACGAAATGGGGAGTCGGGCAGCTGGCGGGTGGTCCCGTCGCGGCGTCGGAAAGCGAGGGAGAACAGCGGGTGTTCTGGCGCGGCTCCGATCACGCGATCTGGTTCAACTACGGCGATGCGGCGGCGGGGCCCTGGAACGTGGGACGCCCCGGCGGCTATGCCGCCGGCAATCCCTCGCTCGTCTACACGGCCGGCAAGCCGATTTCCACGAGCCTTTACTACTTCGACGAATCCGGGGGCATCACCGACCTCTACGAAGAAAGCGGCAAATGGCAGTTCCGGCAGTTCTGCTCACCATGCTCCACGCACCCCCCGGCGGCTCCTAGCGTGAGTGGCGTGGCGCCCAGCGCAGGGTTGACTACGGGCGGGACGAGCGTGACGATCACCGGCTCGCGGTTTGCCGAAGTCAGCGCGGTCAAGTTCGGCAGCGTGAATGCGAGCAGCTACACGGTGAACTCATCGGGCTCGATCACCGCGACGGCGCCCGCTCACGCGGCGGGTGAAATCGACGTAACGGTGACGACGCCCGGCGGTACGAGCCCGACAGGCGCCAAAGACCAGTTCACCTACGTGGCATCGGGCGCCGCGCCGACGGTCACCAAACTCGTGCCTGCCCGCGGGGATACGGTCGGCGGGACGGAAGTCGCGATCACAGGCACCGGCTTCAGCGGCGTCACGGCGGTCAAGTTCGGCACGACTCCCGCGCAGGGCTACACAGTGACGTCAGCAACGAAAATCGCCGCGATCGCCCCTGCGGCCGTCGCAGACACGGTCGACGTGACCGTGACGACGGCCAACGGCACCAGTGCGATCTCGACAAAAGACCACTTCAAATTCATGCCGGTGGTCGAAGAAGTGGAACCAAGCAGCGGCCCGGCGGCGGGCGGCACACAGGTGACGGTACGAGGCAGCGGTTTCCTGCCGGGCTCGGAAACCACGATCAAATTCGGCACGAAAGCAAGCAAAACCGTGAAATGTGGGTCGACGACATCGTGCACAGCAACCACTCCCACGCATGAAGCTGGCGAAGTTGAAGTCAAGGCGACCGCGAATGGGGTGACCAGCCAGCAGAACGGCGTATTCACGTTCGAATAACGGTGAGGCGCGGTAGCGGGTGCGGGAGTTGGATCCAGCGCGCCGGGATGAGCCATTGACTCACGGCGCTCCAAACCACTTCGTCAGCGCGTCTGTCGGGCTTGGGTCGGCCGGCCCTCCGGCCCAAACGACATACCCGTCGGGCCGAACCAACACGGCACCAGGAGCAGCAACCGCCCCAACCACCGGAAGCTCCCAAGCCCCGCCATATTCAGCCTCGACCAGCTGAACCCGGTCAGCCCAAAGGGCAATGTCAACCCGGCCGGGCTCACCCAGGTTGAGCAGCACCGCCTTGGCACCGTGCAGCAACTCAAACACCCGCACCGGCCCATCGGCGGTCACAAGATCCAAATCAGGCATCCGCCGCCCAACCAGCGGATGCCCCTCGCCGAGGCCGTAGCGAATGTCCAGCCCCGAGATGAGCCCGGCAAGCCGCTTGCGAGGCTCGTCCATCTCCGCCAGCTCCGACACCACATCGACCAGCGGCTCCATTCGCTCGTCCCGCCGCTGCAGCGCCGCCTGCGCCATCGTGTGCCGAAGCGCGCGGGCAGCCACCGGATGCCGCTCCTCGTGATACGTGTCCAGCAGCCTCTCCGGCGAGATCCCATGCACCACCTGAGCCAGCTTCCACCCCAGATTCACGGCATCCTGCACCCCGAGGCTGAGCCCCTGCCCACCCGCCGGGTAATGCACGTGCGCCGAGTCGCCGGCCAACAGCACTCGCCCCGCGCGGTACGCCGCCGCCTGACGCGTCGCGTCGGTGAACCTCGAGATCGACGTGGGGCTGTGCGCCCCGAAGTCGGTGCCGTAGACCGTGATCAGCGCTTCGCTCAGTTCGCGCAGCGTGGGCTCGTCGCCGCCGCTGGGCGGCGCGATCTCCCGCTCGGTCACCAGCACCCGCACCGGCCCCGTATCCGCGTAGACCACCTCGCCGTCGACGATCTCGTACTCCAACCGGCCGATGCCGTGCACGCCGACGGCGTCGTGCCGGGTGCCCAGCTCGGGCTCCTCGCTCATCTCGACCTCGGCGATCAGGTTGCTCCTCGTCGCATCCCACCCGGGGAACTCGATACCTGCCGCTTTACGGACGACGCTGCGTCCTCCGTCGCACCCGACGAGGTACTGCGCCCGCAACGAGTCGCCGTCGGCCAGCTCGACGTCGATGCCGTCCTCGTCCTGCGCGAAGCCGGTCACCTCACTTCCGTAGTAGATCCGCACCGGCAGCTCGGCGAGCCAGGCGGCCATGATCCGCTCGATCTGGGTCTGCCAGATCCCGAGCGAGTACGGATGGCGCGTGGGGAAGTCGCTCATGTCCAACACGGTCGTGCCGAACATCGCCGCCTGAGCCACCTGACCCTCGGCGAGGAAGCGATCGGCGACCCCGCGCTGGTCGAGCACCTCGATCGTGCGCGAATGAAAGCCACCGGCCCGCGAGCCGGTGAGCACGTGATCGGGACGCCGCTCGACGATCGCGACGTCGACCTTTGCCAGCGCCAACTCGGCCGCCAGCATCATCCCGGCCGGACCGCCTCCGGCGATCGCCACCTCATGCTCGCTCACGCGCATTTCACGACTCCTTTTCCGTAGGTTCTTGCCCGCGGCGGAGCAGTATGCGGCACACCCGGGGGCTTGATTCAAGCCCCCCACCCGGGTATAAATTAGAAGTGGAAAGGGTGAGTTGGCCCCTCCCATTGGTCGCTGAGGAGCGCTGCCCGCGCGGGTGGTGAGCCGCTACGAGTACCTTCCAGGGACAGGTGTACGCCGTACACCTCGAGGAAAGGCTTCGCATGAACCCCGACGCGCCGTACCCCGTCCAGTACTCGGTCGACTATCCCGACCGTCCGCTCAACCGCATGACGAGCTTCTTCCGCCTGGTGATGATCATCCCGATCGCGATCGTGCTGTCGCTGCTCGAGGGCGGCGGCTACGCCTCCGGCAGCAGCGAGAAGTTCGCCGGCGCCGTCGGCCTGGTCGTGCTGCCGACGGTGCTGCTGATCCTGTTCCGGCAGAAGTACCCGCGCTGGTGGTTCGACTGGAACATCGAACTGATGCGCTTCTCCGCTCGCGTCGGCATCTACCTCTCGCTGATGGACGACAACTACCCCTCCACCGACGAGCAGCAGGCGGTGCACCTCGACTTCCCCTATCCCGACGTGCCCAACGAGCTCAACCGCTGGCTGCCGCTGGTCAAGTGGCTGCTCGCGATCCCGCACTACGTGGTGCTGTTCTTCCTCTACATCGCCGCGATCTTCGTCGTGATCGCCGCCTGGGTCGCGATCCTCTTCACCGGCCGCTTCCCGCGCGGGATGTTCGACTTCCTCGTCGGCGTCGGCCGCTGGACCAACCGCGTGATCGCCTACGCCCACGTGATGGTGACCGATCAGTACCCGCCGTTCCGCCTCGCCCCGTAGCCGAGCTGCGCGAGCTGGCGCGAGGGACGTCCTCGCGTTCAGCTCAGAGCGCCGGCTGCGTCCGCTCGCACAGGTAGTTATATCGATATAATAATTATATGACTATCACTAACGCGGGATCTGCGGCGGACTCGGCGCCACGCACACGCCCGCGGCTGGTGCTCGCGATCTGCTGCATGAGCCTGCTGATCGTGGGGATGGACACGACGATCGTCAACGTCGCGCTGCCTTCGATCCGCCGCGATCTCGGCGCGTCGGTCTCCTCGCTGCAGTGGACGACCGCCGCCTACACCGTCGTGCTCGCGAGCCTGCTGATGCTGGGCGGTTCGACCGCCGATCGTCTCGGTCGCGCCCGTGTGTTCAAGTTCGGCCTCGCCCTGTTCACCGCCGCCTCGCTCGCCTGCAGCCTCGCGCCCGGGATCGAGTGGCTGATCGCCTTCCGCGTGCTGCAGGGCGCCGCCGGCGCGATGCTCAACCCCGTGGCCATGTCGATCATCCGCAACACGTTCGAGGACCCGCGCGAACGCGCGCAGGCGATTGGCGTGTGGGGCGCCGTCGTCGGCATCAGCATGGCGCTCGGGCCCGTGCTCGGCGGCGTGCTCGTGGGCTTGAGCTGGCGGGCCGTGTTCTGGGTGAACATCCCGATCGGCCTGGCCGCGATCGCGCTGACGGCGCGCTTCGTGCCCGAGTCGCGCGCTCCCCGCGCGCGTCGCCTCGACCCCGTCGGCCAGGCGCTCGTGATCGTGATGCTCGCCAGCCTGACCTCGGCGATCATCGAGGGCTCCAACCTCGGCTGGGGCTCGCCCCTGATCGTCGCGCTCGCCGTCACCGCGGGAGTCTCGCTCGCGGCGCTCGTGCGCTACGAGCTGCGCCGCAGCGACCCGCTGATCGAGCCGCGCTTCTTCGCCAGCCGGCCGTTCTCCGCGGCCGCCGTGATCGCCGTCGCCGCGTTCGCCGCCTTCGGCGGCTTCCTCTTCCTCAACACGCTCTACCTGCAGGAAGTCCGCGGCCTCTCGCCGCTCAGCGCCGGTCTGTGCACGCTGCCGCTCGCCGCCATGACGATCGTCGTCAGCCCGATCTCCGGTCACATCGTCGGCACGCGCGGCGTGCGCGGGCCGCTCGTGCTCGGCGGCCTCGGGATCGGCGCCGGCAGCCTGATGCTCGCCTCGCTCGGCGCGCACACCTCGCTCTTGTGGGTGCTCGCCGCGTACTGCGTCTTCGGGCTCGGCTTCGGCGCCGTCAACCCGCCGATCACGAACACCGCCGTGTCCGGCATGCCGCCGAGCCAGGCCGGCGTCGCCGCCGCCGTCGCCACGACCAGCCGCCAGGTCGGCCTGACGCTCGGCGTCGCCGCGCTCGGCGCCGTCGCCACCGCGAGGGTGCACGGCTCGCTGCACGACCAGCTCGCTTCCGCCAGCCACCCAGCGTGGTGGCTGATCGTCGCCCTGGGCGCCGCGATCGTGGCCCTCGGCCTGGCCGCGAGCACCGCCACTGCGGAGGCCAGCGCCGAGCGAACCGCGGCACGCCTCAGCGAGGCGCCGCAGGGGGCCTGATGGGCGGCAGGGACATCGGCGAGGACACCGATCTCGCACGTCGCGCCTGGCGCGCGATGTCCGAGCTCGTGCAGGACCAGGACCGCAAGGTCGCCGTGGCCGAGGCGCTCGGCGTGAGCTGGGCGCGCGTGCTGCTGCTGCGACTGCTGGCCGCCGAGCCGAAAACGCTGCGCGCGATCGCCGAATGGCTGGTCGCCGATGCGCCGTACGTGACGCTGATGGTCGACGACCTGGAAAGGCGAGGCCTGGTGCGGCGCAAGCCCCATCCCGAGGACCGGCGGTCAAAGCTCGTGCAGCTGACCGCCTCCGGCCGCGCCGCCGCCGCGCGCGCCGAGGCGATCCTCGACGATCCGCCGCCCGCGCTGCGCGACGTGCCGGCCAAGGACCTCGCCACGGTGCTGCGCGTGCTCGAGCGCCTCGGCCGCGCCTAGCTTCCGAGGAAGGCCAGCACCGCCAGCACGCGCCGGTGATCCTCGGCCGCCGGCGCCAGCTCGAGCTTCACGAAGATGCTCGTCACGTGCTTCTCCACGGCGCGCCCCGAGATCGTCAGCCCCTCCGCGATCGCCTGGTTGCTGCGCCCCTCGGCCATCAGGGCGAGCACCTCGCGCTCGCGCTCGGTCAGCTCGCCCAGCGGGTCCTCGGCACGGCGGCGGCCGAGCATCTGCGAGACCACCTCCGGGTCGAGCGCCGAGCCGCCCTCGGCCACCCTGCGGATCGCGTCCGCGAAGCGATCGAGGTCCGAGACGCGGTCCTTCAGCAGGTAGCCCACGCCGGCCGCGTCGTCGCTCAGCAGCTCCAGCGCGTACTCCTCCTCGACGTACTGCGAGAGCACGAGCACGCCCGTGTCCGGAAGCTCTTCGCGGATCGCCCGCGCCGCGCGCAGGCCCTCGTCGGTGTGCGTCGGCGGCATCCGGATGTCGACGATCGCGACGTCCGGCTTGTGCGCCCTGGCCTTGCGCATCAGCTCCTCGCCGTCGCCCGCCTGGCCGACGACCTCGAAGCCCGCCTCGCCGAGCAGGCGCACGATCCCCTCGCGCAGCAGCACCGAGTCCTCGGCGACGATCACCCGCACGGGATCCTCGCCCTCACGACCGTGCCCTCGCCGTCGGCGCTGCGCAGCTCCATGCGTCCGTCGAGCGCCGCGACGCGGTCCTGCAGCCCGCGCAGCCCGGAGCCGCGATCGGCGTCGGCGCCGCCGACGCCGTCGTCGCTGACCTCGAGCTCGATCTGGCCGTTGCGACGCGCCACGCTAACCGTCACCGTCTGCGCCTGCGCATAGCGGGCCGCGTTCGTGAGCGCCTCGGCGACTACGAAGTAGACGGCGGCCTCGATCGAGAGCGGCAGCCGGTCCTCCGGCGTCGCGAGCACCCGCACCGGCACCGGCGAGCGCGTGGCGAGGCCTTTCAGCGCCGCCTCCAGACCGCGGTTGGTGAGCACCGCCGGGTGGATCCCGCGCGCCAGCTCGCGCAGCTCGCTCGTCGCCTCGCCCAGCTCCTCGAGCGATGCGTCGAGCAGTTCGCGTGCCTCGGGCTCGCGCTCGATCCGTTCGCGGATCAGGCGCAGGTTGATGCCGAGCGCCATCAGCCGCTGCTGCGCTCCGTCGTGCAGGTCGCGCTCGAGCTGGCGGCGCTGCTCGTAGCCTGCCTGCACGATCCGCGAGCGCGATGCCTGCAGCTCGGCGACCTTCGCGCGCAGCTCCGCGTCCAGGCGCTCGTTGCGCAGCGTCAGCGCAGCCGCGGCGCCGACCGTCTGCACCAGCTCGGGCTGCTCCGCCAGCTCGGCCGCGTGCACGATCGCCGCGATCCGCTCGCCCTCGTGCTCGATCGGCGTGGCGAGCTTGCCCGGCGGCGGCGGATCGATCCGCATCGGCCGGCCGGCGGCGTCGACGTAGACGCCCTGGTCGGGCACCCAGTAGGCGAGCTGCAGGTCCTCGTCGCCGAGCGCCTGCGCGAGCGCGTCGCGCAGGACGCCGCGACCGCCGCCGTCGCCGAGCCGCCCGACGAGCGAGCTGATCGCCTCCGCCTGGCTGAAGCGCGCTCTCAAGAGGCCGCCGAGGAACGCGAACGGGAGGCACGCGATCGAGGCGAACAGGGCCAGCGTCAGCGCGCGGGCGAGCTCGCTCGACGCTTCGGCCTGTTCGACGACGAGCGAGGTCATCAGCAGCGCGAACGTGACGCTGCCGACGGCGAGCACCGGCGTGAACGCCCGCGCCTGACCGGGCGTGCCGGTGCGCCAGTGCCGGTAGAGCACCGCCACGACCGCGCCGAGCACCGCGACCGCGATGTCGATCTGTGCCGCGGCGATCACGTGCGCCGCCTCGGAGCGTTCGATCAGCAGCGCGTTGCCCGGGCACTTGGCGCAGCCCGACTTCGCTGGGTCGGTGAACACGAGCCCGGCCAGCTGCAGAACCGTCGTGTTGAAGTACGCGATCGCGACCAGGCCGCGCTCGAGCCGGCTCTCCAGGCGCCCCGAGGGGAACGACAGCAGCAGGTGCACGAGCAGCGCGTAGATCAGCACCGCTCCGAGCGAGCCGATCGTGAAGACGGCGCCGTCGTTGGAGAACGTCAGCGCCTTCCACAGCCCGGCGAAGCCGACCGCGCACATCAGCGGGCCCAGGTTGCTCGCCGAGCGTCGCGTCCACACGTACAGCCCGGTGCCCGTGAACCCCCAGCCGATCGCGAGCGCGAGCGCCGCGTAGGCGCCCCGGTCGGTGTTGTGCGCGCCGCCGAGCACGACCGCCAACGCGCAGGCGCCGAACGCGAGCGCGAGCGCGGCGAGTGCGATCAGCCGGCGACGCGGGCCGCTCATCCGATCAACACGGCGATCGCCTCCGCGCTCAGCTCGCTCTTCGGCACGAAGCCGCTCGCGCCGCTCGCGCCGACGGCCTCGCCGAGGTCGCTGGAGTCGTGGCTGGAGACCAGCACGATCTGCGGGCTGGGGCCGCTCGCCTCGAGCATTCGCCTGGCGACCTCGAACCCGTCGAGGTCGGGCAGGCGCACGTCGAGCAGCACGAGCTGCGGTTGCAGCTGCCGGGCGGCCGTCAGCGCGCCGCCGCCGTCCTCGGCCTCGCCGACGACCTCGTAGCCGCCGGCCTCGAGCATGCGCCGCGCGCTCGCCCGGAAGCTCGGGTGGTCGTCGACGATCAGCACGGTCTTCGTCATCGACGTCGATTCTCGCGCATGGCCTGTGCCGGTTCCATACGGCTGGCCGCACCGCCGCGGCGGTCAACCGAACCGCCGCCCGCAGCCGGCCGCACCGGCAGACGCCTGCTTGCCCCATCGACCGCGGGCCGCTCGGCGGGCAGTCTGGCGCCATGTCCGAAACCCACCGAGGAGGAACGAGCATGAACGCCGAGAGCATCGCCCCCTCCGTCGCATCGACGTCCACGATCCCAGCGGTCGCGCTGCGCGACGTGCGCAAGGTCTACGGCCAGGGCGAGGGGAGGGTGCTCGCGCTCGACGGCGTCAGCGTGGCGCTCGCGCCGGGGTCGTTCACCGCCGTGATGGGGCCGTCGGGATCGGGCAAGAGCACGTTCCTGCACATGGCCGCCGGGCTGGACCGGCCGACCTCCGGCACCGTCTCGCTCGGCGACACCGACCTGGCGCGGCTCAGCGAGCGGCGGCTGACGATCCTGCGGCGCGAGCGGATCGGCTTCGTCTTCCAGGCCTTCAACCTGCTGCCGTCGCTGACCGTCACGCAGAACATCGGCCTGCCGCTGCGCCTGGACCGCCGGCGGGTGCGGCGCGCCCAAGTGCGCGAGGTCGCGGCGCGGGTCGGACTGGACCAGCGCCTGCGCCATCGACCGTCCCAGCTCTCCGGCGGCCAGCAGCAGCGCGTCGCGATCGCCCGCGCGCTCGTCACGAGGCCCGAGGTCGTGTTCGCCGACGAGCCGACCGGGGCGCTCGACACGCGCACCGGGCGCGGCGTGCTCGCGCTGCTGCGCGAGGTCGTCGATGCCGACGGTCACACGGTCGTGATGGTCACCCACGACCCCGCCGCCGCGGCGCACGCCGACCGCGTCCTGCTGCTCGCCGACGGGCGGCTCGCCGGCACGCTCGAGGCGCCCACCGCCGACGAGGTCGCCGAGCGGCTGGCGCACCTGGGTGCCGAGTGATGTTGCGTCTGGCCCTGCTCAGCGCGCGCGGGCGGCTCGGCACGTTCGCCGGCGCCTTCGTCGCCGTGTTCGCCTCGGCGGTGCTCGTGATGGCCGGCGGCATGACGCTCGAGGCGGCGCTGCGGGTCCACCCTCCCGTCGAACGCTACGCCGCGACGGCGGCTGTCGTGGCCGGACAGCAGAACGTCGGCGAGGAACGTGTTCTGCTCGGCGAGCGCGTGCACGTGAGCTCCGCGCTCGTCCAGCGCCTCGCGGCCGTTCCCGGCGTTCGCGCTGCGATCGGCGACGTATCCGCCCCCGTCTGGCTCGGCAGCCGTGCGACGGTTGCCCACGGGTGGGCCAGCGCGGCGCTGACGCCCTACGCGCTGAGCGCCGGGCGCCCGCCGGCTGCTCCCGGCGAGGTGGTCACCGGCTATCCCGTTGCGCTCGGCTCGAAGCTGCGCCTCGTCTCCGCCGCGGCGCCGCGCACGGTCACCGTCGTCGGCATCGCCCGCCCGCGCCACCCCGTGCGGCACCAGACCGCGATCTTCCTCAGCGACGCCGAAGCGACGCAGCTGGCCGGGCACCCTGGGTCGGTCGACGCAATCGGCGTGCTCGCCGCACCCGGCTTCGACGCCTCGCGCCTGCGGAGCGCCGCGGGCGGCGCGGTGGTGCTCAGCGGTGATGCGCGTGGCCGCGGCGAGTTCCCCGAGCTCGAAGAAACGCACACGAAGCTGATCGCCGTCGCCGCCTCGTTCGGCGGGCTCGCGGCGTTCATCGCCCTGTTCGTCGTGGCCGGCACGATGGGCCTGTCGATCCAGCAGCGCGAACGCGAGATCGCGCTGCTACGAGCGGTCGCCGCGACCCCGGGCCAGATCCGCCGGATGATCGCCTGGGAGGCGGCGGTCGTCGGCCTCGTGGGCTCTGCCGCGGGGGTCTGGCTCGGGTCGATCCTCGGCCGGGAGCTCGGTCACGCGCTCGTGCGCCACGGCATCGCCCCGTGGAACTTCTCGGTCAGCGTCGATGCGCTGCCGATTGCGGCGGCCGTCGGCGGCGGTGTCGTCACGGCGCTGCTCGCCGTGCTCGCCGCCGGGCGGCGCGCCGCGCGCGTGTCGCCGACGATCGCGCTGGGCGAAGCTGCGGTCGAGCCGCGGCTGCTCGGCCCCGGGCGCGTGATCGGAGGCGCAGTGGCGCTCGCCGGCGCAGTGCCGTTGTTCGCCGTCGCCGCGAGTACGAGCGCACCCGACACGGCCGCCGCGACGTCGGAGATGACGGCGCTGTTCCTGATCGTGGCCGTCGGCTTCCTCGGGCCGGTCGCGGCGCGCGTCGCCGCCGGGCTGCTGGGCCCGGCGCTGTCGCGGATCTCGCCCGTCGGCGGCTTCCTCGCGAGCGCGAACCTGCGCACCGCCACGCGGCGCTTCTCCTCGGCCAGCACGCCGCTCGTGCTGACGGTCGCGATGAGCTGCACGCTGCTGTTCAGCGCGAGCACCGAGGACCACGCGGTCTCCCAGCAGCGCAAGGCCGGCCTCGCGGGCGAGCTCGCGATCGCCGGCAGTGGCTCAGGGCTGCCGCCCGCGACGCTGGCCGACGTGCGCGCCACCGCGGACGTGCGCTCGGCGGTCGCCCTGACGCCGACGACGCTCGGCCCGAGCCTGGGCGTCTCCGACGAAACCGTGCCCGCCGCAATCCTCGACGGGGGCCAAGGCGGCGGGCTCGACGTCGGCGTCGTATCCGGCTCGCTGGCGGCGCTGCACGGCGACACGATCGCGCTCGGGCGCCGCCGCGCCGACGGCGCGCACGCGAAGGTCGGCAGCCGCGTGGCGATCATGCTCGGCGACGGGACGCGAGCCCACGCCACGGTCGTGGCGATCTACACGCGTTCGCTCGCCTTCGGCGACACGTTGCTGTCACCCGAGCTCGTGGCCGGGCATCAGACGAGCCCGCTGCTCGGGACGATCATGATCCACACCGCCGACCCGTCCGCCGTCGCCCGGCGCCTGCAGGCATTGAGCCCGCGCTACCCCGGGCTGCGGGTGAGCGGCCGCGCCTCGCTGGCGAGCGCGAGCGATGCGGAACGCGAGACCAACCGCTGGCTCGGGCCGCTGTTCGTCGTACTGATCTTCGCGTTCAGCTCGATCGCCGTCGTCAACACGCTGACGATGATCGCGCTGCAGCGGGGCCGCGAGCTCGCGCTGCTGCGCCTGGTCGGCGGGACGCGCGGGCAGGTGCGCTCGATGGCGCGCTGGGAGGCGGCCCTGATCATCGCGATCGGGCTGGGGCTCGGCCTGGCGATCGCGGCCGCCGCGCTGCTGCCGCTCAGCCACGCGCTGACGGGCACCCTTCGCCCGACCGTGCCGCTCGACCAGCTCGGGGCGATTCTCGGCGTCTCGGCGCTGCTCGCCGTGCTGGCGCTGGCGCTGCCGACGAGGCGGGCGCTGCGCTCGCGGCCGGTCGAGGCGATCGGCGTGGGGGAGTAGGGCGGCGCGGTCGCAGCCGTGCATGCGGCTCGCAGTTAAGATGCGGGGCGGCGCCGGATCTTCGGGGCGCGCCGAGCGAGGGGAGGGGAGAGGTGACGCCGCACCGCATCGCGATCGTCAACGGCTACGTGCTGTCGATGGACCCCGCGATCGGCGAGCTCGAGCGGGGCTCGGTGCTGATCGAGGACGACCGGATCGTCGCGATCGAGCGCGACCTCGGCGAGCTCGACGCCGAGACGATCGACGCGGCCGGGGGCGTGATCATGCCGGGCTTCGTCGACACGCACCGACACACCTGGCAGACGGCGCTGCGCGGGATCTGCAGCGACTGGACGCTGATGGACTACTTCCTCGGCGTGCGCTCGACGCTGTCGCCGCGCTACGGCGCCGAGGACGTGTACGTCGGCAACTACGTGGGCGCGCTGGAGGCGCTCGACGCCGGCGTGACGACGATCCTCGACTTCTCCCACTGCAACAACACCCCGGAGCACGCCGACAAGGCGATCGAGGGGCTGCGCGACGCCGGCATCCGCGCGACCTTCGCCTACGGCTACTTCGCGCCGCCGCGCGCCGAGCCGCACTTCACCTCGCACGCGATGCGCCTGGAGGACTCGCGCCGCGTGCAGCGCGAGCTCGACGCGCTGCCGGGAGACCTGCTGAGCATGGGCATCTCGCTGACCGAGCCGGGCCTGATCCCGTTCGCGGACACCAAGCGCGAGGTCGAGACGGCGCGCGAGCTGGGCGTCGTGATGGCCACGCACACTGCGTGCATCTGGGGGATGCCGAGCGGCCTCGACCAGTTCGCCCACTGCGGCCTGCTCGGCCCGGACATCGTGCACGTCCACTGCAACGCGTGCACCGAGCGCGACTGGACGCTCCTGCAGCGCTCCGAGGGCAAGGTCTCGGTCACACCCGAGACCGAGATGCAGATGGGCATGGGCCACCCGCCGATCCGCCGGGCGATCGACGCCGGGCTCGTGCTGAGCCTCAGCTGCGACGTCGTCTCCTCGAACTCCGGAGACATGTTCACGCAGATGCGCCTCGGCCTGCAGGACGCCCGCGCGCGCGAGAACGACCGCAGCCACGCTCGGCGAACCGACCCGACCGAGCTGACCTTCACCACGCGCGACGCGCTCACCTGGGCGACCGTCAACGGCGCCAAGGCGCTCGGCATGGACGACCGGCTCGGCTCGCTGACGCCCGGCAAGCAGGCCGACGTGATCGTCGTCGGCCCCGGCAACGAGCGCCTGAACATGCTCGGGCTGGCCGACCACGTTGGCGCCGTCGTGCAGCAGGCCAACGCATCCAACGTGCAGACCGTGCTCGTCGCGGGAAAGCCCGTCAAGCGCGACGGGCGCCTGCTCGGCGTCGACCTCGCGCGGATCGCGGCAATGCTCGACGAGTCGCGCGAGGGCGTGCTCGCGCGCACGCTCGCCGACGGACCCGTCCTGCCCGACGCGAAGCCGAGCTTCGACGACCTCGCCGCCGCGCTGCTGCCGAACCTGAACCTGCCCGAGCCTGGGCCTGCGTGATACTTCGTTGCCCTGATGTCCGAGGAGCCCACGACCCCCGACCTGGTTGAGCTTGTGGGCAGGGCGCTCGAGGCTGCGAATCGTCGTGATCTCGATCAGGTTATGAGCAGCTTTGCCGGGGATGCGGTCTTCGAGGGGCGGGCGTTGGGGGACATCTTCGAAGGCCAAGCGGCGATTCGTGCCTTCGTTGAGGGCTGGTTTGGGACGTACGAGGAGTTGGAGTACGGGCTCGAGGAAGTCCGCGAGCTCGGCAAAGGGGTTGTGTTTGCCGTGGTCGTTCAGAGCGGTCGTCCGGTCGGCAGCGCAGGTCACGTTCGACAACGCGAGGGATGGGTCTTCGTCTGGGTGCGAGGCTTGATCGCACGCCTTGCGATCTCCGAGGTCGACGAGGCCCGTGCTGCCGCCGAACGCCTCGCGCAGTCTCTATAGCTCGCGCAGGAACTGCAGCAGCGCCGCGTTCGCCTCGGTCGGATGCGTGAGGTTGGAGGCGTGCGGCGCGCCCTCGATCCGCACGACTCCCTCGCATCCCGACAGCCCCGCGCAAAGCTTCTCGGCCAGCTCCATCTCGATCGACATGTCGGCCGTGCCGTGAATCACGAGCGCCGGGCAGGAGATCTCGTGCAGGCGGTCTGTGATGTCGTCGCGCTCGAATAGGCAGTCGCCCGGCTCCTTCATCGCCTCGCGCGGCAGCTCGCGCCACTTCGCGATCCACTGCTCGCCCAGCACCGGGTCGCCGATGATCAGGCTGGCGATCGACTGCGCCAGCTCGTCGACCGGTCCGACCTCGAGCCAGGTCTGCTGCATCTGCCGGTAGGCCGGCAGGCGCTCCAGGTCCTCGGTCCCCGCTTGGGTGTCGATCAGCACCAGCGCGCGCACGCGCTCGGGCTCGAGCAGCGCCGCGCGCAGCGAGAGGAAGCCGCCCTGCGACATCCCGCCGACGACGGCGCGCTCGATGCCGAGGTGGTCGAGCAGCGCCAGGCAGTCGCGCGCCGAGTCCCAATAGGTGAACGGCTGGCCGTCGAACTCCGTCTCGCCGAACCCGCGCTCGTCCCACGTGACCACGCGGAACTCCGGCGCGAGCGCGTCGACCTGCGGAGCGAACATCTCACGGTCCATCAGGAAGCCGTGCGCGAGCACGACAGGCGGACCCTCGCCGCCGCTGTCCTCGAACCTGATGCGCTGCCCGTTGATCTCCGCGTACGGCATGTATCTCCTCGCTCCCTCGCCCGGCGGCGAGTCTACCGACGGCTACTGCGAGGAGTCGATCAACTCGCCGAGCGTCGAGCCCCCGCGCACGGACTCGGGCCGTTCGCCCACGACGTCCGACGCCGGCCGCGCCGCGTCGTCCTTGCGCTTGAGCAGCAGCCACTGCGACTTCTCACCCTCGCCGCGCGTGCGCTGCAGCGCGAACCCGCCCTGCAGCTTCTCTCCGTGCAGCACGAACACCGCGTGGCCTCGTTCGAGCGCCTCCGGCCAGGCCACGCGACCTCCCTGCTCGTATGAGCCTCGATCCCACACGATCGCGCCGCCGTGCCCGGTCGGACCCTCGAAGTCGTCGTGCGCCATGCCGTGGTCCTCGACCTGAACCGCGAGCCGCTTCACGCCGGGGTCCATCGAAGGTCCCTTCGGCACCGCCCACGAGCGCATCACCCCGTCCACCTGCAGCCGCAGGTCGAAGTGATGCGTGCTCGCCTGGTGCTCCTGCACGACGAACACGCCGGCGCTGACGCCGCGGACGGCGAACTGCTCGTGCCCCTCGACGCGCACGTCATCGAGCTCGACCTCGCGCACGTCCGCGCCGCGCGGTCCTTTGCGCAGGAACGCGACCAGCTCCTCGACCGCGCCCGGCTCGCCCTCGGCGTGGACGGAGACAGTCCCGTCGTCTTCGTTGCGCACCCACCCGAGCAGGCCGAGCTTGCGCGCCCGCCGTCGCGTGGACTCGCGAAAGCCGACTCCCTGGACGGCGCCGCTGACGAGCGCGCGTACCGCTCTCACGCTGCCCCCGGCTTCGTCTTTGCGCTCCCGTGCTCTTCGAGCATCGGCGCGACCGAGGAATGCGCGAGCAGGCTCGGCAGCGTCGGCACGAGGAAGTTGACGACGCGGTAGGCGACGACCGACAGCAGCGCCTCGGGCGCGTGCACGTGCACCGTGATCAGCGCGATCGTCAGCAGCGCCTCGGTGATCCCCGCTCCGCCGAGCGGCAGCGAGCGCCTGCTCGCGGCGTAGCCCGTCGCGTAGGCCACGACCAATGCCGGCACGGTCAGCTCGACGCCGAAGCAGCGCAGCGCGAACGCGAGGCAGGCGATCTCGGCGGCCCAGTAGACCGCCATGCCGACGACCGCGCCCGGGCGCTCGAGCGGGCGTTTGACGATTTCGCGAAGCACGCTCGCCGCGCGCAGCAGCTCGCCGAGCGAGCGGCGGATCTTCCCCTTGCCGCGCTCGAACTTGCGCACGATCCTCGGCTGCGTCGCCCACCACGTGAGCGCGAACCCCGGCGGCACGGCGAACACCCACGGCAGCGTCAGCACGAGCGACGCCCGGCCCGATTCGAGCAGCAGGATCAGCGCGCAGACGCACGCCGCCGGCGCCAGCAGCAGATACTCGATGATCCCCAGCGCGAGCACTTGCCGGCGCGCCTCGCGGCGGCTGCGGTGCACCGAGCCGAGCGCACGCCGGTCGAAGGAGAAGCCGCCGAGCGGCACGAACGGCCCGAAGCCCGCCACGACCAGCCGGACCACGAGCATCAGCGAGAGACGCTCTTCGCTGCCGTCGAGCACCATCGAGCGGTACGCCAGCACGTAGCCCACGTAGGACAGCAGCTCGAAGCCGAACGCCACGGCCAGCCACTGCGGCTCGATCGTCTTCAGCGTCTCCCACAGTGCGCGCGGGCTGTCCGAGGCGGCGATCGCTACGACGGTGCCCCCGGCGACGAGCGCCGAGAGCAGCAGGGCGATGCGGGGGCGCCGGTTGAGCGATTTCATCGGGCTGTTGACGGCATCCGGCCGGGCATTCCGGCCGCCCCGTCGATCTTAGGTCTCGTTACCCGGAAACGGCGAGGTTGTCCCGCTGGGCGGCGGGAGCACTAAGCGGCTGTCGGTACCCAGCCGGCCGGGAAGGCGCCCGCCGGCACCGCGCCCGGGTAGCTCGGAAACAGCGACAGCGCGATGCGCTCTGCCACCGTGCCGTGCAGCAGCGGCCCGAGATCTTCGATCGGCAGCAGCACCCTAATCGTCGCGCCGATCTGCAGGTCGGCCGCGTTGGGCTGCTCGCCGCCGATCACGCCGGCGTCCGCCAGCTCCTCGATGTGCTCGATCCTCGCCGGCAGTCCGGCGAGGTCGTCGTGCAGCCGCGTCGCGGTGATGCCGTGGTAGCGCCACGTGGCGCGCACGAATTTGATCGCGAAGTCGGTGCCGGGCCCGTCGAGCGGCTCCCCGCCGGGCCCGGCGAACGTGCCCATCGACTCCGGGCGGAAGTACATCGCGCCCCACGGCAGGCAGCGCCCGAGGTCCTGCAGCTCCTGATCGCCCCAGCGCTCGGCCTCGCGCACCTCCTCCGACGGGTACAGCACGGGCTCCGGCTCGATCGCCTCCAGGCGGCTGAGGATCGCGCGCGACCCGTGCACCGGCTCGCCGTCGATCAGCGCGCCCGGCACGGTCGAGTTGCCCTCGCCGTAGATCTCCGCCATCCGCTCCAGGCGTTCGCTGTGCGGGAAGTCGATCCGCTCGAACTCGAGGCCCTTCAGCTCGAGCGCCGCTGCGACCGTCATGCACGGATGCGAGGGCGGGACGGCGTGCAGCGTGATCGTCGGCGGCATCTCGTGGAGCCTATCCATGTGAAGGCGCTGTGCAATCCATGTGAACCATCGTGTTTAATCCGACAATGCGCGAGCTAGCGAGCAGACACGCAGTTCACCGCCGTCCACTCGACTGGCTCCGTCCCGCGTGAGCTACGTCCCACCGCAGGAGATCATCGAGCGCTACGCCTCGGTGCTCGTCGACTTCGCCCTGGGCGGCGGTCGCGGGGTTCAGCCCGGCGAGATCGTGCGCATCGCCTCGCCCGAGAGCGCCAAGCCGCTGTACGTCGAGCTGGCCAAGGCCGTGTGGCGCGCCGGCGGGCACGTGCTGAGCGCCTACCGCCCCGACGACGATCACCAGTTCAACGTCTCACGCGACTTCTACGAGCTCGCGAGCGACGAGCAGCTGGACCACTTCAGCGCCGACTACATGCGCGGGCTGGTCGATCAGATGGACCACCAGGTGACCGTGCTGGCCGACGCCGACCCGCACGCGCTCGATTCCGTCGACCCGGCCAAGATCATGCGCCAGGGCGCCGCCATGCGCCCGCTGCTCGACTGGCGCGGGGAGAAGGAGAACGCCGGGCACTTCAGTTGGACGCTCGGGCTGTACGGCACGCCGGCGATGGCCGCCGAGGCGCAGATGGACCTGGAGGAGTACTGGGAGCAGATCGTCCACGCCTGCTTCCTCGACGCCGAGGACCCGATCGCGCGCTGGCGCGAGGTCGGTGAGCGCGTCAGCCGCAGCCGCGAGTGGCTCGACTCGCTGCAGATCGAGCGCGTGCACGTGCAGGGCGAGGACGTCGACCTGCACGTCTCGCTCGGCGAGCAGCGCCGCTGGCTCGGCGGGCGCGGGCGCAACATCCCGAGCTTCGAGCTGTTCACGAGCCCCGACTGGCGCGGCACCGAAGGGTGGATCTACTGCAACCAGCCGCTCTACCGCTACGGCAACCTGGTCAAGGGCATCCGCCTGGAGTTCGCCGACGGGCGCGTCGTCAAAGCGATCGCCGAGGAGAACGAGCCGGTGCTGACCGAGATGATCGCCACCGAGGGCGCCGACCGGATCGGCGAGTTCTCGCTGACCGACCGCCGCCTGTCGCGGATCACGCGCTTCATGGCGCACACGCTGTACGACGAGAACGTCGGCGGGCGCTTCGGCAACACGCACATCGCGCTCGGGCGCTCCTACCAGGACGCCTATGACGGCGATCCCTCGGAGGTCTCCGCCGAGCGCTGGGCCGAGCTGGGCTTCAATGACTCGACCGTGCACACCGACATCGTCTCGACGACAGACCGCGTCGTCACCGCCACGTTGCGCTCAGGAGAGCAGCGCGTGATCTACCGCGACGGCGAGTTCCAGCTCGACGAGGACTGACGGCGGGCTCCGCAGGCGGCCGGTTGTAGGCTGGCGCCGTGGGCCCCACCGACGACCCGCGCGGCGAAGCAGTCGACGCCACGCGCCGCACGCACCTCGCCAGCGAGCGCACCTACCTGGCGTGGTGGCGCACCGGGCTGACCTCGCTGACGGTCGGCATCGGCGCCGGCAAGATCGTGCCCGCGCTGACCAGCGGCACGACCTGGCCCTACACCGTGATCGGCGCCGGCTTCGCCCTGCTCGGCGTGATCTGCGTCGGCTACGCCGCCGTGCGGCGGCGCGAAGTCGACGAGGCGCTCGCCCGCGGCGACTTCGTGCGCCCGGACGATCGCGTGATCGCGTTGATGACCGCGCTCGGGGCCCTGCTCGGGCTGTTCGTCCTCGTGATCGTGGTCGTCGAGGGCTGAGCGCGCAGGCTCGGCGTCCCGGGCGGCTCTCGCGCCGCTAAGCCTGTTTCGGCGGCAGCTTGACGATGCCGATGAAGAACTCGTCGATCTGCTGCACGATCTGGCCGAAGCGGTCGAAGTCGACGGGCTTGGTGATGTAGGCGTTGGCGTGCATCTTGTAGGAGCGCATCACGTCCTCCTCGGACTGCGAGGTCGTCAGCACGACGACGGGGATCATCGACAGCTCCGGGTCGGTCTTGACCTCGGCGAGCACCTCGGCGCCGCTCTTGCGCGGCAGGTTGAGGTCGAGCAGGATCAGGTCGGGCCGTACGCGGCCTGCGTACTCGCCTTCGCCGCGCAGGTACTCCATCGCCTCGACGCCGTCGCTGACGACGGTCAGCCGGTTGCCGACCTTGTGGTCGTCGAAGGCCTCGCGAATCAGGAGGACGTCGCCGGGATCGTCCTCGACGAGCAGCACCGAGATCAAGTCAGCGTTCACCCGCGTCCCCGCTCGGCTCGCGTTCGGCCATGCACCCGCTGCTCTCAAGCCCCCTCATCCACTGGGAGGGTAAACCTAAAGCGAGCACCGCCTGAAAACTCGCTGTCAAGCCACATGGTGCCGCCGTGGTATTCGACGATCTTGCGGCACAGGGCGAGCCCGATGCCGCTGCCCTCGTATGACTCGCGCGAGTGCAGCCGCTGGAAGATCAGGAAGATCCGCTCGGCGTACTCGGCTTCGACGCCGATCCCGTTGTCGGCGCAGCTGAGCTCCCACATCGCGCCGGCACGGCGCGCAGAGATGCGCACGACGGGCGGATCGTCTCCATGGAACTTCAGCGCGTTGGAGATCAGGTTCTGCAGCAGCGAGACGAGCTGCGGCCGGTCGCCCAGCACAGTCGGCAGCGGCCCGGCGAGCACGCGCCCGTCGAGGCGCTCGAGCGGCGCGGCGAGCGCCTGCTCGGCGCTCGCGACGACGTCGTCCAGGGCGACCGGCTCGTGCTCTCGCCCGCCGCGCCCGACGCGCGAGAAGGCGAGCAGGTCGTTGATCAGCACCTGCATCCGCTTGGCGCCGTCGACGGCGAACTCGATGTACTGCTCGCCGCGCTCGTCGAGCCGATCGGCGTAGCGCGTCTGCAGCGCCTGGCAGAAGCTCGCGATCTTGCGCAGCGGCTCCTGCAGGTCGTGCGAGGCGACGTAGGCGAACTGCTCGAGCTCGGCGTTGGAGCGCTTCAGCTCGAGCGCCTGCTCCTCGAGCCTCACGCGCGCGCCCTCGACGCTCGCCAGCTCCTCGACGATCCGTTCGCGCATCGTGTCGATCTCGGCGCCGACCTCGACGATCTCGCGCGGCCCCTCCTGCGCCCGCAGCGGTTTGGCGAACTCGCCGGCGGTGACGCGGCGCGCCTCGTCGCCGAGCCGCGTCAGCGGTTGCGTGACGATCCGTCGCAGGATGAACCCGGCGGCGAGCACCGCGCCGAGAATCAGCGCGCCGGCGAGGATCAGCAGCGTCTGCAGCGTGTCGGCGGCGCTCGTCAGGTTCGCCCGCGCGCGCGCCGCCTTCGCGTTGAGCGTCCGCACGAGGCTCGTGAGCGATCTGCGCACGACGTCGAACAGCCGCTTGCCGCGAACGTCGAGCGCGATCGACTCGCGCTTGGAGATGTTCGGCTGGATCAGCGTCGGTGCCACGTAGCCGCCGCGCCAGGCGTCAGCGGCGGCGCGCACCTTCGCGACGTCGGCGCCGACCGGCGCCCCGGCGCTCGGCGCATGCGCTTCGAGCTCCCGATAGGCGCGCCGCTCGGCACGCAGCCCGCTGTCGTACGGTTCGAGGAAGCTCGACTCGCCGGTCAGCGCGAGGCCGCGCACGCCAGTCTCCTCGTTGACCAGCGCGTTTTCGAGCACGAGCGCCGTGCGCCGCGCCGGCCCGACCTCGTCGAGCAGCAGGCGACGGTTGTGCGTGAGCTGCCCGTTCGCGACCAGCGCCAGCGCGATGCCGAGCGCGGCGAGCAGCAGCACGACGCCGATCGTCAGCGCGAGCAGCCGCCCGACGCCGGTGCGCGCGATCCAGCGCGCCACCCACGACCCGCGCTGCTCGGGCGCGCTCAAGAACCCCCTCACCGCCTCACCGCCGCTCTGAGCCGGCGCGAGCACCGAGGAGCAGCATCGCGACGTCGTCGCTCAGCTCGCCGCCGTGGAGCTGCTCGGCCGCGGCGATCAGCTCGTCGAGCAGCGCCCCGGGCTGCTCGCGCCAGCCGGGGCGCGCGGCGATCCGCTCGGCGATCAGGCGGTGCAGGCCCTCTTCGCCGAGCCGCTCCGAGCCGTTGCCGATGCGGCCCTCGACGATCCCGTCGGTGTAGAGCAGCAGCGTCCAGCGCTCGGGCAGCTCGAGGCGCTCAACGACCCAGTCGCCTTCGTTGATCCCGACCGCGCCGGCGCCGAGCAACTCGGTGATGGCGCCGATCGAGCCGCCCGCGCCGTCTTCGATCAGCACCGGCGCGGGATGGCCGGCGCGCACGAGCGTGGCCGAGCGCCCGGCGGCGTCGATCTCGAGCGTGCACAGCGTGGCGAACAGGCCCGGCACGTGGCGCTCGTGCTCGAACACGCGCTGCAGCGTTCCCAGCAGCAGCTCCGGCCCGGTCCCGGCCAGCGCGAGCGCGCGCCAGGCGGCGCGCAGGCTGACGCCGATGGCTGCTTCGTCGGGACCGTGCCCGCAGACGTCGCCGACGAGCACGTGCAGCAGCTCGTCCTCGGTCTGCACGAGGTCGTAGAAGTCGCCGCCCAGGAGCGCGCGGCTGCGCCCGGCGCGGTAGCACGAGGCGACCCACACCGAGGGGTCCTCGATCGTCAGGTTCGGCGCGAGCCCTTTTTCCAGGCGGCGTCCCTCGCGTGTCTGCGACTCGGCCAGCAGCAGCTCGCGCTCGGCCTCCTCGGCGCGGCGGCGGCCGATCGCGTAGTGGATCGAGCGCGCCAGCTGCTCGCCGTCGACGCGCCCCTTGACGAGGTAGTCCTGTGCGCCGGCTTCGACCGCAGCGACGCCCGCCGCCTGGTCGTCGAGGCCGGTCAGCACGATCAGCGGGATCGCCGACATCTGCGCGCGCAGCTGCGCGACGGCGTCGAGCCCGAGCGCGTCGGGCAGCCCGAG
>DATINR010000092.1:0-12952 GCA_035473995.1 Solirubrobacteraceae bacterium | reverse complement strand
GCGGTCAGCCGCGGCGGCAGCCCGGCGCTCGCGACGGCGGGGACGGGGGACGTGCTGACGGGCGTGGTGGCGGCGCTGCTCGCGCAGGGCCTCGACCCGTTCGAGGCGGCCGCCGCCGCCGTCTGGCTGCACGCGGCCGCGGGACGCGAGGCGGCGCGCCGGCACGGCGCGCCGGAGGGCGTGATCGCGAGCGACGTGATCGAAGCGCTGCCGGCGGTGCGCGCCGAGGAGGGTCCATGAGCGTCGCCTCCGACGCCGAGCGGGGGCTGGAGCGCATCGCGCGCGCTCGGGCGAGCGTCAACGTGGCGGCGATCGCGCGCAACTGCGTGAGGCTGCGCGCGGATCTGCACGGGCAGACGCGGCTGTGCGCGGTCGTGAAGGCCGACGGCTACGGCCACGGGGCGGTGCAGAGCGCACGCGCGGCACTCGACGGTGGAGCGGGCTGGCTGGCGGTGGCCAGCGCGCAGGAGGCGGGCGAGCTGCGCGCGGCCGGCCTCACGGAGGTGCCGATCCTCGTGATGGGCGCGCTCACGCCGGGCGAGCTCGCCGAGGCGCTCGCGGCGGGCGCCGACGTGGTCGTGTGGAGCGAGCGGTACGTCGGCGAGGTCGCTGCGGCGGGCGGCGGGCGCGTGCACGTAAAGCTCGATTCGGGGATGGGCCGTCTCGGCACGCGCGACGCCGCCCTGGCCTCTCGCGTGCTGGCGCTCGCAGAGCAGAGCGCCGGGGTCGAGCCGGTGGGCCTGATGACGCACTTCGCGACGGCCGACGAACTCGACGACGAGGGGTTCTTCGCGCGCCAGCTCGACGTCTTCGCGCGCTGGGCCGGCGAGCTGAAGGCGCGGCGGCCCGGCTTGATCGTGCACGCGGCGAACAGCGCGGCGATGCTGCGCGAGGCGGGCGCGCAGTTCGACATGGTGCGCTGCGGCATCGCGATCTACGGGATGGACCCGTTCGGCGCCGAGCCGGCCGAGCGCGACCTCGAGCCGGCGCTCGAGCTGAGCTCCTACGTCGCAGACGTGAAGCTGTGCCGCGCGGGGGAGAGTGCTGGCTACGGACGGCGCTTCGTGGCCCGGCGCGACACCTGGCTGGGCCTGTTGCCGATCGGCTACGGCGACGGATGGCGGCGCGGGCTCTCGAACAACGCCGAGGTGCTCGTGGGCGGCGTGCGGCGTGCGCTGGTGGGCACGGTGAGCATGGACAACGTGACGATCGACCTCGGCGCCGAGCCGAGCGCGCAGGACCTGCGCGGCTCGCAGGCCGTGCTGATCGGCGCGCAGGGCGAGCAGCGGATCACGGCGGAGGACGTCGCACGGCGACTGGACACGATCAACTACGAGATCACCTGTGGCCTGACGCCGCGCGTGCCGCGCGTGTACCACCGTGACGGCATCGTGCTCGAGCCGGTGCATGGCTGACCCGCTGCAGGCCGTGCGCGAGGCCCTGTCCGGCCGTCCTGCCTGGCTCGTCGGCGGGGCGATCCGCGATCGAGCGCTGGGGCGCGCGACGATCGACCTGGACGTGGTCGTCGACGGCGATCCCGCGCAGGCGGCGCGCGCGATCGCTCGCGCGGCGGGACGCGCGGCCTGCTTCGCCCTCTCGGAGGAGTTCGGCGCGTGGCGCGTCTCGGCGCGCGACTCCTCGTGGCAGATCGACGTCGAGCCGCTGCGCGGCGGCTCGCTGCAAGCCGACCTCGCGCTGCGGGACTTCACGGTCAACGCGATCGCCGAGCCGATCGGGGGCGGCGAGCCGATCGACCCGCTCGGCGGTCTCGGCGACCTCGCCGCCGGGCGCCTGCGCATGGCCGGACGGAGCGCCTTCGCCGACGATCCACTGCGCGTGCTGCGGCTCGTGCGCGTCGCGGTCGAGCTGGGCCTGGAGCCGGAGCCTGAGACGCTGCGCGTCGCCCAGGAGCACGCTCAGGGGCTCGTGCGCTGCTCGCCGGAGCGCGTGTTCGTCGAGTTGCGCAGGATCGTTGCCGCCCGCGAGGCGCTGCGCGGACTCGAGTTGATGAGCGAGCTGGGGGCGACGGAGGTCGTGCTTCCCGAGCTCGAGGCGCTGCGTGGCGTCGAGCAGAACCGCTTTCATCACGCCGACGTCCACGGGCACACGCTGGAGGTGCTCAGGCGCACGATCGAGCTGACCGAGTTCGCGGCGGGCAGCGCGGGCGAGCTGCCGGACGGACTCGACGGCGAGGCCGGCGCCGCTCACGGCCAGGCCGGCGCAGCGGGCGAGCTCGCCGCTGTGCTAGGCGAGCACCGCGCGGCGGTCGCGCAGTTGCTGGCGGAGCCGCTCGCGGACGGTCTCACGCGCGCGGAGGCACTGCGCTGGGGCGCGCTGCTGCACGACGCCGCCAAGCCGCTCACACGGGGCGTCCGCCCGGGAGACGGGCGCGTGACGTTCATCGGCCACGACGAGCGCGGTGCGGCGCTGGCCCGCGAGGTGCTCGGAAGGCTGCGCACGAGCGAGCGGCTGCGCGGTCATGTGGCGGCGCTCGCGCGCCATCACCTGCGGCTCGGCTTCCTCGTGCACGAGCCGCAGCCGCTGTCGCGGCGGACGGTGTTCTCATACCTGCGCGCGACCGATCCGGTCGAGGTCGACGTGACGCTGCTGTCGGTCGCCGACAGGCTGGCCACGCGCGGCGACCGTGCGCAGGAGGCGATCGCGGCGCATCTGGCCGTGGCCGAGGGCATGCTCGGAGATGCGCTGCGCTGGCGTGCGCAGGGTCCGCCGGCGCCTTTGCTGCGCGGCGACGAGCTGGCACGGGAGCTCGCGATTGAGGCGGGGCCGCGTCTGGGAGAGCTGCTCGAGCAGCTCGCGGAGGCGCAGTTCGCGGGCGAGCTGGCCACGCGCGAGCAGGCGCTCGCGTACGCGCGCACCCTCCACTAGCCAATAGGCTTGCGGCGATGCGCGACCCAGATTGCATCTTCTGCAAGATCGTCGGCGGTGAGCTTCCGGCGACGATCGTCGGCGAGGACGAGCGCACGATCTCCTTCATGGACATCTCGCCTGCCACGCGCGGCCATGCGCTGGTGATCCCGCGCGAGCACTCGGCCGATCTGCTGACCGTCGAGCGCGAGGACCTGACGGCGGTGGCGCTCGCGGCCCAGCGTCTGGCTGGACGGATGAAGGAGCGGCTGGGCGCCGACGGCGTGAACCTGCTGAACTCGTGCGGTGCGGTCGCATTTCAGACGGTCTTCCACTTCCACATGCACGTGATTCCGCGCTACGAGGGCGATTCGCTGCGCCTTCCGTGGGTTCCGGCGGCCGGCGACTCCGAGCAGATCGCGGCCGCGGCGCAGGAACTCGGGCGGGAATAGCGAAATGTCGATATCGCTACATCTGCCGTTCCGGCGTGTTGCAGTGGCAATGATCAAACGCACAAACATCGCCCTCCTCGCGAGCCTTGCGCTCCTGCTTGCCGTGCCCGGTCTCGCCACCGCGACGATCACCGAAGTCGGCGTGATCCCGCCGACGACGCCCGAAACGACGCCGAGCTGCCCGGCGAGCCCGTGTCTCGCGGTCAGCCGCACGACCGGCTTCCAGGTCAAGGTCGCTACGAACACGACGCTTTCGAGCGTTCCCAAAGCCGGCTCGATCGTCGCCTGGACGGTCAGCCTCGGCAAGCCGAACGCGACGCAGGTCAAGTTCTTCAACGCCAACGAGGGCGGGGCTGCCGAAGCGGGGATCGCAATCCTCGCGCCGCAGAAGAAACCAAACCTCACGTACAAGCTGATCGCCTCGAGCCCGACGGTCAAGCTCGAAAAGTACTTCGGCAAAACGGCCCAGTTCCCGCTCGAACGCTCGATCCCGGTGAAGAAGGGCTACATCGTGGCGCTGACCGTGCCGACGTGGGCGCCGGCGCTGGCGCTGGGCTTCGGCAAGGACACCTCTTGGCGCGCCAGCCGCGAAAAGAAGCAGTGCGCGAGCACGAGCTCACAGAGCACGCAGACCTCGATCGGCTCGGCCGTGCAGTACTTCTGCCTCTACCAGACCGCGCGACTGACCTACAGCGCGACGCTGGTCTCAACGCCTTAGTCGGACGCCGGCCGGCCGACGCTATTTGGTCGGCGCGCTCGCGCCGCCCGAAGGACTCGAGCCGGCGGCGGATTTTTCTTCTTCTTTTTCGGCGGACGCGCCGCCGGAGGGGCTGCTCGTTTCTTCTTCGCCGGCTCCGCTGGAGCTGCCGCCGCTTTCGGGTTCTTCGGTGGCTTCGTTGCCGCCGGATTCGTTGGCCGGGCTTTCGCTCGTCGAGGTTTTGCTCGCCGAGGTCGACGTCGACGTGGTCTGCGCGGCCGCTTGTTCGGCGCTCGTGTCGCTCGGCGGCGTGATGTTCGGCGTGCTCTTGGGCACGGCGTCGGAGGCGCTGCTGCCGCCTCCGCATGCGCCCAGAGTCGCGCCCGCCAGCAGCAGCGCGAGGGCGAGCGCTACGGCGCGGGCGCTCAACGATCTCCCGCGGGCGATCCGAGCGGTCCCATACGCCGGCCGCAGGTGGGGCAGTCGTTGAGGTCCTTCTGCGCGAGCTGGCCGCACCACGAGCAGAAGCGCAGGTTCTCGACTGACCACGGAAGTCGCGAGCTGGACGGGGCGAGCGGCAGGATCTTGCCGACGACCTCCATCGGCTCGCCGCTGTCGCGGTCGAGGTAGATCTCGCCGGGCTCAGCCTCGATCACGATCTCACGCCCGCTGGCGGCGTTGCGCAGGCGATAACGCTGACTGCTCACGAGCGGGACTTTATCGGAGCGTCCCGCGGGAGCGAGCTGAAGCCGGGATGGCGGTCGCTAGGCTCGCGCGGTGCGCATCCTCGTCTTCCACGGCTACCTGCTCGCGGGGACGGGCTCGAACGTCTACAACGCGCGCCTGGCGGCGGCTTTCGTCAGGCAGGGCCACGAGGTGCACCTGCTCTGCCAGGATCGCCACCCCGAGCAGCAGGGATTCGTCGGTGCGGCGGGAGATTGGGACAAGGGAGCCCTGCAGGTGCGCGAGCTGCGTGGTGTACCGCCGGGCGTGAGTCGGGCCGAGGCGGCCGCCGCAGGGCATTGCACGGTCTATCGACCCGACATCGGCGCTCTGCTGCCGGTCTACGTGTCCGACCGCTACGAGGGCATCCAGGCGCGCACGTTCGCCGAATGCAGCGACGAGCAGGTGGCGGACTACGTAGAAGCCAACGTGGCGGCCGTGCGCGAGCTCGTCGAGCTCGTCTCGCCGGACGTTGCGCTCGCCAATCATCTCGTGATGGGCCCGGCGATCCTCGCTCGCGCGCTCGGCGGGAGGGTGCCGTACGCCGTGAAGGTTCACGGAAGTGCGCTCGAGTACACGGTCAAGCCCGAACCCGAGCGTTTCCTGCCGTATGCGCGAGAGGGCGTGGCCGGCGCAGCCGGCATTCTCGTCGGTTCCCATCACACGGCGGCGAGCCTGTGGCAGGCGCTCGCGGACCCGCAGGTGGAGCGACGCACGCGGTTGGGACCGCCGGGCGTGGACGTCGAGCGCTTCGTGCCGCGCGAGCGGCCCGCGGCGCTGGCTGAGCTCGAGGCGTTGACTGCCCGCCTGTGCGCTTCGCCGGAACTTCGCGAGAGCGTTGCAGCGGGCGCCGGCGCAGGCGCGCAGGCAAGCGGCGGCGATGCCTTTGCACGCGACGAGCGCGCGGCGGGCGAGGCGCTGGGCCGGCTCGACCCATCCGAGGACCGGCTCGTCGCGTTCGTCGGCAAGCTGATCGTCAGCAAGGGGGTCGATCTGCTGCTCGCCGCCTGGCCGCTCGTGCTCGAGCAGGTGCCGCGCGCGAAGCTCGTGGTGGTCGGCTTCGGCGCCTACCGCGACGGCTTCGAGCGCCTGCGCGACGCCTTGAAGCAGGGGGATCTCGAGCGCGCGCGAGAGATCGCGGGGGCGGGGCGCTCGCTCGAGGCCGATCCGGCGGCGGCTGGGCCGCCTGCGGAGGCGCAGCCGCTTCGCCACCTGCTGGCGTTCCTCGATGGGCTGTCCGGCACGTCGCTCGAGCGCTACGAGGCCGCGGCCCGGACACTCGACGAGCGCGTCGTTCTCACGGGCCGGCTCGAGCACGAGGAGCTGGCCGAGCTGCTGCCGGCCTGCGAGGCGATGGTCGTGCCGAGCACCTTCCCGGAGGCGTTCGGGATGGTCGCTGCCGAGGCGGCTGCGTGCGGCGTGCTGCCCGTCAGCGCCGCCCATTCCGGCCTTGCCGAGGTCAGCGAGGCGCTCGCACGGGCCGTCCCGTCGGCTGCGGCGAGCCTGCTCTCCTTCCCAGTCGACGACGAGGCCGTGCCGGCCATTGCACGGCGGCTGACCGGCTGGCTGACGGCCGATCGGGCGCTGCGCGAGCGCACCCGCGCCGGTCTGGTCGAGACGGTGCGCGAGCGCTGGTCGTGGGACGGGGTCGCGCGAGGCGTGATCGCCGCCGCCGAGGGGCGGCTCGACGGGCTGCCGCTGCCCTGAGAGAGCGCATGCGCAGGGCCGCCGGAGGAGCCAAAGCGCGCGGGAGCGGGCGTCGGGCCACCCGCCCGTTGGGATAGTGTTCCGCCCGCTCATGCGCCGCACGCACGCTTCAGCGCCCGCACACACCGCCGCCCACGGGCGGCGTCGGCTGCTTCTGCGCGGCGTCGGGCTGGGCTCCCTGCTCGCCGTCGCGCTCGCCACGAGCGGCTGCTCGGTCAAGGGCGGCGACGACGCCAACCTGATCGCCGGCAAGAAGGCGTTCGTCGGCAAGTGCGGCTCCTGCCACACGCTCGCGCGCGCCGAAACCAAGGGCGTCGTCGGGCCGAACCTCGACGAAGCATTCCGCGCGAGCCTGCAGGAAGGGGCCAACCGGGACACGGTCAGGGGGGTCGTCGAAAAACAGATCCAGATCCCCAACCCCGAAGGCGCGATGCCGAAAGACCTCGTGACCGGCTCGACAGCCAAAGACGTATCTGCCTATGTCGCCGAGGCGGTCGACAAGTCGGGCAAAGACAGCGGCCTGCTCGCCAGTGCCGTGAAGGCGCCCGGATCGGGCAAGCCGGCCGAAGAGAAGGGTGGCAAGCTGTCGATCCCCGCCAATGCGCAAGGGCAGCTCGCTTACGAAACGAACAAGGCGAACGCGAAAGCCGGCCCCCTGACGATCGAAATGCCCAACATGTCCGGCGTGGACCACAACCTCGCCGTCGAAACCGGGGAAGGCGGCGCCTCGCCGAAGGGCAGCAAAGTCGGCGCCACACCGATCATCGCCAAGGGCACGGCCAAAGTCACCGTCACGCTCAAGCCAGGCGCCTACACGTTTTTCTGCGAGGTCCCCGGCCACCGCCAGGCCGGCATGTACGGCACGCTGACGGTCAAGTAACTACGCCGTCTGGCGTACTCGGGCCAAGCAATACGAGGACGCAGGGAGTGAAGTGTGCGGATAGCACACGAGCGACTGAGGACGTAGTAGCGCGCCGCGCCGGCGTACGTCAGACACGCAGCAGCGGGTCGTGCGCGAAGAACAGGAACCAGACGATGAAGGCGACGATCGCGAGCACGACGACGAGCGTCGCGACCATCTCGATCGTGCCGATCAGCGCCCGCCGCTCGCGTTCCTCGGGCTCCATCGGCTCAGAGTACGCCGCCAGGGCGCGCGCCGCTCACGACACGGCGCGCACGATCAAGACCACGGCGATCGCCACGACGATCACGCCGAGCACGTAGAGCAGCGCCCGAAATGCCCCATCCTCGGTCCGCAGAGGGTTCAGCACGACCCTTGCGCCCGATGCGCTTGGCTCAGAACGTGGCAGGTGGCTGCTCGGCGCCCTGACGGCTGTGGATCAAGCGATACAAGGACGCAGGGAGCGTAGTGTGCGACAGCACATGAGCGACCGAGGACGCAGTAGCGCGCCGCGTCCACAGACGTCAGAGGATGTAGACGGTGAAGTAGACGACCAGCCACATGATGTCGACGAAGTGCCAGTAGATACCTGGCACTTCGACGCCGCGATGGGACTCGGGGCTGTAGTGCCCGCGGAAGGCTCTGATCGTGACGAACAGCAGCAGCAGCAGGCCGATGAAGACGTGTGCGCCGTGCAGGCCGGTGAGCGAGTAGAAGATCGTCTGCTGGGCGGCGTCCTGCGGGGCGAAGCCGATGTTGGCGTACTCGTTGATCTGGATGAAGAGGAAGGTGCAGCCGAGCAGGAAGGTCGTCAGCATGCCGGCCTTGAAGCCGAAGCGGTTGCCTTTCTTGATCGCCTGCTCAGCCCAGTGGATCGTGAAGGACGAGGAGACGAGGATCGCCGTGTTCATGCCGGCGACTTCGACGGGCAGTTTGGTGCCGGGCGCCGGCCACGGGTCGCCCTGGGCGATGCGGATGAAGAAGTACGCCGTGAAGAAGGCGCCGAAGACCATCACCTCGGAGATGATGAAAAGCAGCATCCCGAGCAGCGCCGGGTTCACGCGCGAGCTGGCGTGCGCGGCGGGCGGGCCGTGGTGGTCGCCGTGCGCGTCGTCGTGCGCACCGACGCCGGGGTGGGGGAAGCTGGCGGCCTCCATCGCCCTAGGCGGCCGAAGCCGCGGTCGAGTTTGCCTGGAGGTCGACGACGACGTGCTCGACGGGCGCCGAGGTCATGTGCTGGACGCGCTCGATCAGGTTGGCGCGCATCCAGCCCGAGCGCTGGTCGGGCAGCGTCGAGATGACGACGTCGTCGACGCGGAACAGCTCGAGCGCGTTGACGGCGGCCGTGTAGGGGTCGGGGTCGCCGATCATGCCCGAGCCGAGCAGCCCTTCGCTGTGCAGCCGGTCGAGCATCGTCGCCAGGCGCGCCCGAGCGAGCTGCGGCGCGCCGCCGCTGCCGTCGGGCTGCGGGACGATCACGACGAACAGCCGCTGACCCAGCCCTCCGGGCTGTGTGCCCCCGCTTGCCGCCTTTTCCTTGAGCCGGGTCAGCAGCTCGTCGCCGCCGAGCGTCTTCGAGGCGATCACGAGCGTGACTTTGAAGGGCAGGCCCTCCTGCTCGATGTCGACGACTACGTGCTCGACGGGCAGGCCCGAGGCGTTGCGGATGCGGTCGATCAGATCGCGGCGCAACCAGCCGGAGCTGACGGCGGGGTGGGTCGAGACGATGATCTCGTCGGGACGGCGCTCGGCGACAGCGTCCATCGTCGCGAGGAACGGGTCGGGGTCGCCGACTTCGCCGGTAGCGTCGATTCCCTCGGCCGTGACGAGCTCGAGTGCGAGGTCGACGCGCGCCTGCGCCGATTCGCGCACGGCCTCGTCGTAGATCACGAGGCCGGCGCTCGGGTCGCTCTGCGGCACGACCAGGCGAAAGCGCGTCTCGCCTTCGGCGACCCGCGCGCGCACGGCCTCGAGCAGCTTGGCGCCGCCGAGCGTGCGATTGGCGACTACGAGCACTTCCTTCACGACAGCACCTCGGCGCTCACTCGCTCGGCCCCGCTACGTGTCTGGCGCCGGATGCGCCGGCGGCGGCCGGCGTGGGGGTCGGCGCGAACGTGCCGTGCACGGCGCCGGGCACGCCGTACTCGTAGGGGCCGCCGACGACGGTCGGCAGCTTGTCGAAGTTGAACACGGGCGGCGGCGAGGAGACCTGCCACTCGAGCGTCATCCCGCGCCACGGGTTTTTCACGGCCTTGGGGCCGCCGCGCCAGCTCGTGACCATGTTGTAGATGAAGATCAGCGTGCTCAGGCCGAGAGCGAAGCTGGCGATCGAGACGAACAGGTTGAGCGCGGAGAACTGCGAGGCGTAGTCCTCGACGCGGCGGGGCATGCCCTGGAGGCCGAGCAGGTGCATCGGGCCGAACGTCAGGTTGAAGAAGATGAAGGTGCTCCAGAAGTGCCACTTGCCCAGGCGCTCGTCGTACATCCGCCCGGTCATCTTCGGGAACCAGTAGTAGACGCCGGCGAAGATCGTCATCAGCGAGCCGCCGAACAGCACGTAGTGGATGTGGGCGACGATGAAGTACGTCGCCGAGACGTGGATGTCGAAGGGGATCATCGCGAGCATCACGCCGCTGATCCCGCCGAGCGTGAACGTCGTGAGGAAGCCGAGCGCGAACAGCATCGGCGTATCCAGGTGCAGCACGCCTCGCCACAGCGTGGCCAGCCAGGAGAAGATCTTGATGCCTGTGGGCACGGCGATGATCGCCGTCGTGATCGCCATCGGGATGCGGATCCAGGCGGCCATGCCGGAGGTGAACATGTGGTGCGCCCAGACGGTGAAGCCGAGGCCGACGATCGCGAGCAGCGAGAAGGCCATCATGCGGTAGCCGAAGATCGGCTTGCGCGACTTCACGGCGATCACTTCGCTGATGATCCCGAACCCGGGCAGCATCATGATGTAGACGGCCGGGTGCGAGTAGAACCAGAAGACGTGCTGGTACATCAGCACGTCGCCGCCCTTGGCGGCGTTGAAGAAGTTGAAGCCGAGCGCGCGGTCGAGCAGCACGAAGAATTGCGAGGCGGCGATGAACGGAGTGGCGATCACGACGAGCAGCGAGGTCGCGAAGTTGGCCCACACGAGCAGTGGCATGCGGAAAAAGCTCATGCCCGGCCCGCGCATCGTGATGATCGTCACGAGGAAGTTGAGCGCGGTCATGATCGAGGAGGCGCCGGCGAACTGCACGGCGACCGAGAAGAAGGTCTGCCCGATCGGCGCATTGGTCGACAGCGGCGCGTAGGCCGTCCAGCCGTCAGCGAAGGCGCCGCCGGGGGCGAAGAAGCTGGCGAGCATCATCACGCCGGCGATCGGCAAGAGCCAGAAGGACAGCGCGTTCAGGCGCGGGAAGGCCATGTCGGGCGCGCCGATCATCAGCGGGATGACGAAGTTGCCGAGGCCCGCGAAGACGGGGATCACGAACAGGAAGATCAGCAGCGACGCGTGCACCGAGAAGAGCCCGTTGTAGGTGTTGGCGTCGACGAACTGCGCGCCCGGCGCGGCGAGCTCGGCGCGCATCAGCATCGCGATCAGGCCGCCGACGAGCAGGAAGAAGAACGAGCTGACCGTGTACTGGATGCCGATCACCTTGTGATCGGTGTTGATGCGGAAGTAGTCCTTCCACGTGTACGCGCCGTGGCCCGAGTGGTCCTCGGGGCGGGTCTTGCGCCCGGCGGCCCAGTAGAACCAGTAGTCGAAGCCGCCGATGCCGACGAGGAAGGTCAGCGGCACGGCGAGCAGCGAGACGGTCAGGATCGCTTCGCCGTCGATGAAGTGCTTGAACGTCGAGTGGCCCGTGCTCATGCGCACGATCCACGTGATGAAGAAGGCGAAAGCGACGCCGAGCACCATCATCCAGGCGGCGCGGTAGAAGCCCGGCGCGCGCAGTTTGGCTGCGAATGGAAGGGGTCCGCCGCCGTAGCCGGGGCTCGACTGCGGCGGACGCTGCGCGGGAACGGTCGTCGTCGCCATCAGGCCGTCTCCCCGCCGCTTCCATTCGACTCGCTGCGCACGCTCATCGCCGACATTATCCCGCAGCCGTCCCCGTCGTGCTCGACTCCGAGCCGCCGGCGGAGCCGACCGTTGTGCTGGCGCTGGCGCCCGAGGCGGCAGCGCGGCTCTCGAGGAATTCCTTGAACTTGGCCTCGGTGACGACGTGGACCTGGGCGCGCATCAGCGAGTGCCCGACGCCGCACAGCAGGTTGCAGACGATCGGGTAGGTGCCGAGGCGGTCGGGCGTCGCGCGGTAGTGCACGGTGATCCCCGGCACGACGTCCTCCTGCAGGCGGAAGGCGGGGATCCAGAAGGCGTGGATCACGTCCTTGGAGTGCAGGCCGAAGCGGATCGACTGGTTCACGGGCAGCCACAGCTGGTCGGATTCGACAGGCTTGCCGCCTGTCACGGACGGCGGGTACTGGAAGGTCCAGGCGAACTGCTGGCCGGTAACGCCGATCTCGAGATCGCGCGCCGGCTTCTTCTCGTTGTCGCGCAGCACGACGAACGAGTAGGAGACGAGCCCGAGCAGGATCACGGCGGGGATCGCCGTCCAGAACACCTCCAGGCGCGTATTGCCGTGGATCGGCGGGCCGTCCTTGAGCTCCTCGCCGGGCTTCATGCGGAACTGCCAGGCGCAGTAGAGCACGACGCTGATCACGAGCACGAAGATCGGGATCGACGCGTCGACGAGCACGTGGTAGAGCCGGTCGGTGTTCTGCGCCTGCGTCGAGGCCTGCACGGGGAACCAGTGGATCACGTAGCTCAGCACGATGCCGATCACGACGGCGAGCACGGCCGCGACGATCGTGAGGACCATGGGGCGCTGTTTGTTCACGAGCGCCGCCGCCTGCTGCGGCCGGGTGAAGGGGTGTCTGCTGCGGTCCTCTCCATCAGGAGGCGTGATCCTAATGCCTTCTCTCCCCGAACGACTCGGCGCTGGCGGGGCGGCGTCGCTCGGCGCGCCCATCGGCCGATCGCGCCTGCCGCGCAAGCGCGGACGACGACGCTTGACGATCGGCGATCCGGGTAATAGATTGAGCCAATCGTTGCAAGTGCTTGACCAGTGCTCTGAGGAGAGGGCTGGGTGCGAAAGGAGCGGCCATGCAGGTGAGCGAAGGCATGAGTCCTACGGTCCTGGCAGTCGGGCCGGGCCACCCCTTGCGCGCCGTGGCACAGCTGATGTCGCGCCGCAAGGTCGGCGCGGCCGTCGTGATGGACCCCGACAGCGGCGGGCCGGGGATCATCACCGAGCGCGACATCCTCTCCTCGCTCGGCGCCGGCGAGGACCCGGACGAGGAGCTCGTCGCCGACCACCTGACGAGCGACGTCGTCTACGCCGCGCCGGACTGGTCTTTGGAGGAGGCCGCAGCCGCGATGGTGCGGGGCGGCTTTCGCCATCTAATCGTCGTCGAGAGGGGAGAGACTGTGGGCATTCTCTCCGTTCGCGACGTCGTGCGCTGCTGGACCGAGGACGGAGCGATCTGTCCCGTGCCGGCAAGCGCTGCAGTGGGGTGAATGAGGGTTCGCGCGCGGTGTGGGGACCGCGCGCGGCACCC